>JAHDPQ010000124.1 GCA_018434245.1 Oscillospiraceae bacterium | reverse complement strand
GTAGGTGAGCGGCAGCAGGAAGGACACGGGCTGCACGAAAACGGGTAAACTGGAGAGGGGTATGAACAGGCCACACAGGAAAAGCATCGGGAAACGGAAAAAGTTTGAGAATGTCTGCGCTTCAAAAACCTGCTTTGCAGATACCGCGATGAGCAAGCCAAGCAAGGTTGACGTTATGGCGATCAGCAGTACCGCCAGCAACATCATGCCCCAATTTATTGCGCCGAGGTTTACGAAAAAAGCGGCAAAGATGACCGGAACAAAAGCGTTGAAGATGCCGAAGACGATTGCGCCGGTGATTTTCGCCAATACCATTGTGCTCACGCTGATCGGCGCAAGCAGCAGCCTGTCAAACGACCGCCCGCTCCGTTCAAAGGTGATGGTTACGGCCAGCATCGAAGTCGTTCCGAACAGAACACTCATGGCGATCAGACCGGGAAGCAGCTCCAGCATATTTCCACCGGGAGAACGAATGAGCTGCATCAACGTCCAGGATAATGGAAAGATAATTCCCCAACTGATATTCGGTGGCTTGAGATAGTATGTTTTCGCATCCTTTTTAAGGATGTTCCAAAACGCAACCCAGCTTCTCATTGGCCGTTCCCTCCTTTTTCTTTTTCCTTTTTGAGCTTAGCAGCTTCAATGCCGGTCAGCTTAACAAACACATCCTCTAGCGTTGGACGCAGTTCTCTGGCTTCATAGACCGCTATACCGTTGCGGTTAAAATACTCCATAACAGGCAGCAGTGGGATTCGTTCCGCCGATCTGAGGACTAGCGCATGGTCGTGCGTTATTTCAACGGTGCTGCCTTCAAACTGCGCCTGTAAATCGGCGGCAAGGTTTTCTGAATTGATGTTTGTCATCAGCCTGACCGCGTAGCCGTGCGATGCGCTTTCCATCAATTCATCCACAGACCCATTTGCGATAATCTTACCGCTGACGATGAACGCCAGTCTGTCACAAATTCGCTCGGCGTCTTCAATATAGTGGGTGGTGATGAACACAGTCGTGCCCTGTTCTTTTAATTTTAGAATAAGCTCTCGTATTTGCCGGGCACTTTCCACATCTATGCCGGTGGTCGGTTCATCAAGAAACAGGATACGGGGGGAGTGGATAATTGCCGCCGCGATGGTCAGCTTGCGGCGCATTCCTTTGGAATAGGCTTTGAAGGGACGCTTCCCAGCCTCCTTCAAGTGGAATTGCTCCAAGAGCTGCCGGGCTTTGGGTTCCCGTTCCTCTCTCCGCATACCGTAAAGGGCGGCGCAGAAGCATAAATTTTCAAACCCGTCCATCTCATTGTAGAGGTTGCTTTCATCGGGGACGATGCCCATAATGGCCTGCGCTTTCTTTGTCTGCCGCCGTGCATCAATCCCGTCAATGATAATTTCACCTTGCGTGGGCCGCGACAAACCGATCATCATATTGATGGTTGAGGTTTTCCCCGCGCCATTCGGCCCTAAAAAGCCGAAGATCTCACCCTGTTCAATGGAGAAGCTGACCCCATCAACTGCGGTAAAATCGCCGTATGTCTTTTTAAGATTTGTGACAGTGACAATGCTCATGATGCGCCCTCCTTGTCTTGATTTGAACCGTGGCAAAACTCCTGGACCTGATTGCTGCATTGGCCTTGTTTTATGCAGCTTTTCGATTTGGTAACGGGGCAATCATCACGCTTGGCCGGTTTGCAGGGGGTGCGTTCAATAGTGATCAGCGCTTCTATTTCGCCAGCCAGTTCATGTAGCACAGAACGATCCACATCATAGTGCATGAAGTACCCGCGTTTTTCACCAACAAGCAAACCGGCTTCCCGCAGCACTTTAAGATGTTGGGATATGGTGGCCTCAGTCAATTCGAGCGCATTGGCTAATCCACGGACACAATAACTGTGCCGCAGTAAAAGCGTCAGTAGTTTCATGCGGGTTTCGTCCGCGATGGCCTTTAGCACCATTGTCGTATGCATAACGCACCCCCATAATCTAATTAGGCAATTCCCTAATTAGATTATGGGGCAAGAATTCATTTAGGTCAATCCCTAATTAAATATTTTTTCAGTTCTTCGGCGCTGGAGCCTTTACAACAATCAATTCCAAAGTATCCGTGTGCAGGTTTTTGACATCCATCTTGGTCTGATAAGGAATTTTCAACAATGTGCCGGAAGCATATTCATGGATTTCCTGCTCGTTAAGTCCAATCGAGAGCGTGCCTCTTATAACGGTCATATACACGTTTGAATTGGAAAAGTGCTCAGGAAGGCCCTCGTTTTGATTAAACACCATATGCAGGTAATGAATGTTCTCGTCAAATACGACCTTTTCTATCGCCTTTTCATTGCCCTTGGCTAACTTGAAAATTTGCTCTACCATCATTGCAAACCTCCCATTGTAATAAACGATGTCTATTATTTTACTTATAATCTCGTCCTTGACCTGTTGCAATTACAACAAAACGGGATATTGTGGGTAATTTATCTGGAGTAGTGAATTGCTTCCTTCGGACAAGCCTGTTGGCAGTTTGTGCATTGATGGCATAATGCGGTGTTGATAACGGCTTTCTTCTCACCATCCACAACAGTTATCGCATCAGACGGACAAGCCTTTTCGCATAATTTGCATCCAATGCACGCGGTTTTATCGACTTTCTTTGAGAATCTTGCAAACCGGCCGAATAGCTTTTGGAGTGCCCCGAATGGGCATATCAGATTGTGGAATACCGCAGGCCCGTATACAAGGGTAATGATGATTGCAATCGCCAGCCATATAGGTAAAATCGGCAAGTCAATATGCAGAAACCTTTTCAGCAAAAGCAGCGCCGCTATACTGACAATAAGGGATATCCATGAAAAATACCCGTTTCTCAGCCATTTCGGTGCTTTCTGGGTATGAATTTTAAGTTTCTTTGAAATCCATTCCGCCGGTATCATCAATGTGTTCATGGGGCATACATATCCGCAATAAATCCTTCCGAAAATCAATGCGGCCAGAAGGCTTATCGCAAACAGCCCAAGCCACAGCATAGGCTTACCGATTGCCAGAAAAAATACGAACAGTGCCAGAAATAGGAGCCGAATAATGGTCGTAATATGCTTCACGCGCTATTTCCCCCTTTAACTTGCTCTGCTTCGATTATACAGATATAATAGGGAAAAAGGTGTTACCAAGGTAACTCTTATAAAGAAGGGAGATATAGCAATGAGTAAGCATATAGCCCTTATAAGAAAAAGCGTTCCATTAAGTTCCATATCTGATAAGGAAATCAATTCTTATTTAAGAGATAGAAGTTTCAAAATAAGTACCTATGAAAGAAACAACATCGTTCATTTTTCCGGTGAGGTATGCTTAAAGCTTGAGATCATTCTTTCAGGCAAGGTGGCCGTTGAACGTATTGACGAATCAGGAAATCTTATGAATATAGCGGAATTCTACAGCAACGAAATTCTGGGGGGAAATTTGTTGTTTTCTAAAAACCCGCATTACCCTATGACGATCACCGCAAAACAACCCACCATAATTTTAGAAATCAATAAAGAGCGCCTTTTCGCGCTCTTCTCAAATAACCACGATTTCCTGAGAAGTTATCTTGAATTTGTTTCCGATCATGCGGTAATCCTTGGGGATCGCATCAAGCACTATGTCAACAAAACGATTCGGGAATGTATTATGAATTATCTGGAATATGAGCGGCAAAAGCAAAATTCGGATAAAGTCCAGCTTAACATAACCAAAAAAGCCTGGGCTGAAAAAATGGGGGTTCAGCGTACATCGCTGTCAAGAGAACTGGCGAAAATGAGAAAGGACGGTCTGATACGATATGATGCAAAATCAATCGAAATTCTATAGCTGCGCATAATTCGTATATTTACCTTCCTACGCTTTCCCCACAATGGAATTCATCTTGATTTTCTCGTCAGGAAAAGGAACGATAACTGGAACTCCCATGTATTCGATAATATGGACGTGCATCTTATAAACTTCTTCAATGTTTTCTGGGGTCATTACTTCTAACCCGCCATAGGAAAAGACATGTGAATCTTTAAGGAAGAGGAAACGATCACAGTAACGAATGGCAAGGTTGAGGTCATGAAGGATGATCGCTACACAAATATTATGTTCCTGCGCGATTTCTTTGACGATGCAAAGCACTTCATGCTGATTGCGCGGATCGAGGTTACTTGTGGGTTCATCAAGTAATAAAAGCTTCGGTTCTTGTGCCAAGGCGCGGGCCAGCATCACCTTTTGCAATTCGCCGCCCGAAAGCTCGGATACATTACGCAATGAGAAATCGTCCAGCTCCATTTTCCTCATGATCTCGCATACGATTTGCTTGTCTTCCGAGGATGCATCCCACTTAATATATGGCTTCCTGCCAAGAAGGACCGCATCGAAGACTGTCATGTTAATCGGCTCGTTGTTTTGTTGCACATATGCTATATTCTGCGCCATCAAACTTTTAGTCATATGGAAAACGTCATTGCTGTCAACAAACACAGAACCTTCGTGTGCAGGACAAATGCGGTCGATACACTTGAGCAAAGTGCTTTTACCTGCTCCATTGTTCCCTAAAATTGCTATACATTGATTCTTCTGTATGTCGAAGCTTATTTCCTCTAATATGTTTTTTGAGCTTCGGTTATAGGCGAAGGTAATATTATTAATTTCAACCATGGCTCTTAAACCCCCTAAACAGAAGGTAGAGGAACATGGGAGCACCCAAAAACGAAGTGATAGCACCAATCGGAAGTATAACCGGCGCAATAATAAGCCTGCCGAATGTGTCGGCCAAAATGAGAAGCAGCGCCCCTGCAACAGCGGAACACGGTATAAGATACCGGTAATCATTGCCGACAAATCTGCGCATTATATGCGGAGCCACAAGTCCAACAAAGCTGATAATGCCCACAAAAGATACCGCAACTGCCGATGCCAAAGAGCAAATTCCCATACTGATGAGCATAACCGTCCTTGTGCTAACACCAAGGCTTTTTGCGGTGTCTGCTCCACTTTCCATCGCGTTATAGTTCCAACGGTTTAGCAAAAAATACATCATTGCGACTAAGAATACCGTTGTAAGAATCAAAAGCTCGGTCCAGCCTGCCGATCCCAGATTTCCGAAAGTCCAGAACACAACAGCGCTGATTTTTGTTTCATCCGCAAAATACTGGAGCAATGTGCTGCCACCGGTAAACAGAGAGCTTAAGGCAACACCGGCCAATATGAGTCCTCCAGGGCCAAGCTCCTTCTTAAATTGAGATAAAATAATAACGAAAAACGTTGATATCGATCCGCATACAAAAGCGCATAAGGTCACGATGTAGGGATTATTGATTGCAATCGCCGTTGCTGCGGAATCGGAATTTACGACTCCTCCACCAAATACGATGATGCCCAGCGCCGCGCCAAAGGCTGCGCCCTGTGATACACCCAATGTTGACGCCGATGCCAACGGGTTTTGCAGAACGCATTGCATGACCGCCCCGGAAACAGCCAGCATAGCGCCTACAAGGATGGCCGCCGTAACGCGCGGCAGTCTTATGTTCATAATAATTGTATGGGACTGTGGTTCGCCTTTGCCAAAAATCGTTTTGATTATTTCAGATATGGGAACATTCAGAGAACCGACACTGACTGCAAAGACTGCTATTATAACTGTCGCAAAAATCGCTATCACCAACACAAGCCTTTTTCGTCTTAAAAAGGCGTTATATGCTTGGAGCTGAGTTACACGGTCGTCTGCCATCAATCGCCACCAAGACTTACTGTGCTGTAACCTGCACCAGCAGTTTCAAGTTTGCAGAGATAATCGTCGGTGCCAAGGAAGAACTTGAAAATCTCGTTGGCTTTATCATTAAAATCGATATCCTCAAACTGCTCCGGGTAAAGTATGCTTGCAACATAATAGCTATTAACAATGGATATTTCAACGTTCGAATAATAGGAAGTAGAACTCGGGTATTGATAAAGGTTTCCGTCCACAACGGCCATAAGATGAGCATAAAAGTCCGGAGTTTTCTTATAGTCCGTCTTAACAAGATTGACACCGCCGCTGTCAAGGAAAATATATTGCGGATTCCATCCGAGAACTTTTTCCTTGTCAATCACCACTACACTGGCTTCGCCAGAGATGTCTTTGGTAACATCATTTGCGGAAATTGCTTCAAACACGGCATATTTAATGTAAACACCCTCTATTCCATGTGCGCCCTTGAAAGTTGCTGCGGCCCCTAAAACAGTGGACTTGTCTGTATCAGGAATGCCGGAAGTCCTTGTTTCGAAGTCCTTCAGACAATTGTTGATGTAGGAAATCACTCCTTCAGCCCGATCTTTCACGCCGCAGACATCGCCCAGGAGGCGCAGCGCGTCTTCATAGTCTTTCCCGAATAAAGTACCCATTGGAACTACAACCACCGGGATGCCTGTTTTAGTTTGAATATCGTCCCCCAGTTCCTTCGTGTACGAGCATAAAATCACGTCGGGATGAACGGCGATGATCTGCTCCGGATAGTAATCGGTAGCCCCGGCTGCATCCGTACCAACAAGGGGCACTTTTGCCCACAGTTCTTTGTTGGCATAAGCATAAGCTGTAATAGGGGTTATCTGATCCGAAGCCATTCCGCTGATTCCTACCACTTTATTTGCCAGTCCAAGATATGTAATCATTCGAGGTGTATTCCCAAGGGCAACAATTTTCTCTACGGTTGTGGGTATCTCAACTGTACGTCCGGCGCTATCTGTGATCGTTCTTGTCTCGGAAGAGGAATCGGACAGGCCGCTTGTTTTATTGTTTCCACAACCGGCAAATAAGCAGATTGCAAGAGTAACGATCAGAATGAATACTATGGTTTTTTTCATTACTACATTCCTTTCTATATTACCAGCCTCTGCTGTAACTCTTAAAACAGTCTACGCATACTGTTTTTCCGTCCTGCAAGTGCATTTTATGCTCAGGAGCGCCTTCACCGCAGATTTCACAAACGACAGTTTGAAACAGCCGGGCCTTTTCCGGCAAATCCAATTTCGGCTCTGAAAAAGTAAAAACTTCATCTACAGGAGCATTTAAGAGGTATTCCCTCCACTGTATCCGATCCATGCCTTCGTTTTTCCCCGGCTTTAGGCATACCCGAAGCCGTTTATTATTCGTGCGGTCAAAGAAAGAAAATGCCTGCTTTCCTGTACCATGGTAAAGAAGATTTCCCTTGCCGAAAGTACAGCTTAAAAGTGCCTGAATGGCATCCACGCCGCAGGCGTCGTTTTCGGTAATACAGACGATCTCCTCATCGTCTGATACGCCAATCCCCATTTTTTCTGCTGCTGCCTCGCACGCTTTAAATCCTATTGCCAGACCAGGGCATTCGTGACCGTGAAAGGCCACTGCTTTCTCCCATAATTCCTTGTTCATTTCGCTTTCCTCCTGTTTGTGTCACATATCTTGCATTATAAATCGTAAAACCAACCCTCAAAAGCTGGGGTTTGGAATATAAAAAGGCTAAGACGCAACGTCTGCTGCATTCTAGCCTTCATGACATAGCTTTATTCTTCAATTATTCATAATGCCATGTACTACCGAAACACAGATTTCGTATCTGCTTATACACGCTTCTTGCGCGCACACGGTTTTAACAATTATAGCATGCGGTCGGCAGCCGGTCAATTATGGCGCAAAATATTTCTGACATATGCTCAAAATTTTTAATAATGGGGTATAAAACCCGATAATATCCAGCAGACTATTATCGAGGTGATAAGAAATGCAATTAACACAAAAAGAAACATCGTTCCTGAAAGATTTGAAAGAGCAAGAGCAGACCTGTGTGGAAAAGTATAATAAGTATGCGGCCGAAGCTCACGATGGCCAGCTTAAGGGTTTATTCACACAGATTGGGCAGGTTGAACAGCAACATTTGGATACAATTAATCAAATCATGGGCGGAACCGTCCCGGCAATGCAGGCGGGAGGGAATAAACAGGCGCAGTTGAATTTTACTCCAACTTATAACGCGGCGTCCTCAGACCCCAATAAGCAAAGAGACAGTTATCTTTGCACTGATTTATTATCAACCGAAAAACATGTGTCGTCTGTTTATAATACTGCCATCTTTGAGTTTAAGGATACGAACGCAAGGAATGTTCTTAACCATATACAAAAAGAAGAACAACAACACGGTGAGCAGATTTACAACTATATGGCACAAAACGGGATGTATAACTGAAATTTAGTGCCAGTTCAATAGCGGATTAAACAAATGCCCAAAAGTGCAAGCGCTTTTGGGCATCATATTGTTCATTTATATTTTCGCGGTTTCTTTCATGAACACAACAAACGGCCGATCATTATTGACAAATGCCCATAACCACCATATAATTTAAATGCAAATGCTTCCCACTTGCGGATGGAATTGAAAGGCAGATGATGACGCCAATGAAATTAAAAAAGGTTATGTGTACCGCCTTGGGTTTGATCTTTGCTCTCAGTCTCCTGCTTGTTTCAGGCTGCGGTAGCCAGCAACCATCGAAAACCGGGAATGTAAAAACCATTATCGCTGTAACGATCCTGCCGCAAAAGGCTCTCGTAGAAGCGGTATGCGGAGATTTGGCGGAAGTGGTTACGATTGTACCTCCAGGCAACAGCCCCGGCAATTACGAGCCTACACCAAAGGAGATGGAGAACTTCGGCAGGGCCTCCGTCTACTTCACGATAGGCGTACCTACGGAAAAGGCCAACATACTGCCAAAAGCAGAGGATATGAAAATCGTGGACCTGCCGGTTAAGGTTGCGGAAGTCTATCCCGATAGGGAGTTCAGCCCCGGAAAGCGGGACCCGCACATCTGGCTCTCCCCCAGACGGGCAAAGGTAATGGTTAAAGTAATCGCAGAAACTATGGCCGGCCTCGACTCTGAGCACGCGCAGACATATCAGGATAATGCGGAGGCGTTCATGAAAGAGCTTGACCGCGTTGACGCTGAAATTACGGAAACCTTTGCTGCGATTCATAATAAGACATTCATCGTCTTCCATCCGGCCTACGGATATTTTGCGGACGATTACGGACTCCAGATGTATGCACTTGAGGAGGATGGTAAGGAAGCCACACCGCAGCATTTACAGGACATGATTGACCTTGCCAAAGCAGGAAATATTGAAGCTATCTTCTCCCAAGCCGAGATCGACAGCAAACAGCCCGATGCGTTTGCTGAAGAAATCGACGGAGAAAAAGTCATTCTTGAGCCTTTGTCGGATGATTATATTGCAAACCTCGAACGTATGACCGAAGCGATAAGTGGAGTTATGAAATGAGCGGAGAGTACGCCGTATATATAGAAAACTTGTCGGTCCATTACGGACATACGCCCGCGATCATGGGCGTCTGTCTGAACGTGTCAGACGGAGAATACCTGGGTATCATAGGGCCAAACGGCGGAGGGAAATCCACCCTTCTGAAAGCCATTTTAGGACTTATTCCCGTCTCATCCGGAAACATCAGCATCTATGGGGGCAATGCGCATAAAAACAGGTCCCTTGTCGGATATGTCCCCCAGTTTGCTTTATTAAACCGGAAATTTCCCATCAGCTTGTTTGAGGTTGTTTTAACAGGACACTTAAAGCAGGGGATAGCTCCTTTTTTTAGATATTCCTCAAAAGATAAAGAGTCAGTGTATACGTTGCTTGAAAAAATTGGGATCACGGACCTTGCAAATCGGCAGATTTCGGAGCTGTCGGGAGGAGAATTTCAAAAAATGCTCATTGCAAGGGCGCTTGCCACAAATCCCAAGCTTTTGCTTTTAGATGAACCGACCGCCAGCGTGGACGCCGCCTCCCGCGACCAGATCTACAGCCTGCTTGCGGAGTTGAACAAAAATATGACTATTATTCTGGTAACACACGACCTGCTCGCCGTATCTTCACAGGTTAACCGTCTGGCATGCCTTAATGGACAGCTTGTATATCACGGGGAGCCTGAGCTTACCGAAAAGGTCGTAAACAACCTCTATGGCTGTCCTGTTGACCTGATCGCCCATGGAGTGCCTCATAGGGTTCTCAGGGATCACGAGGAGGAAAAGGCCAATGATTAATGCACTTCTTGAATATCAGTTCCTACAGAATGCTTTCCTTTCAGGCATACTCGCCAGCATTGTCTGCGGCATGATCGGAGTCATTATTGTTGAAAAAAAGTTGGTCATGATGAGCGGTGGCATCGCGCACACCTCTTACGGCGGTGTAGGTCTGGGCTACCTGATGGGCTTTGAGCCTATCATTGGTGCGTTTTTGTTTTCCATATGCGCGGCGCTTGGAATCGGATACATAAAAAGAAAAGGCGGCACGCACTCGGATGTTGTGATTGGTTTGTTTTGGTCGCTCGGGATGGCTTTGGGCATCTTATTTATTTTTCTCATGCCCGGATATCCTCCTGACATAAGCTCCTATCTTTTCGGCAGTATTTTATCTGTTGCACGCGCCGACCTTTATTTAATGATCTTCCTGACGGCCATCATAATGTTCATTATCATCGCTTTATTCAATGACTGGAAAGCCTATCTGTTTGACAAGGAATTCGCCACGATCAGAGGCATTAAAACTACATTTTTGGAGTATCTGCTTTTAGTTCTGATTGCAATGACCGTTGTGGTTTTAATTCGGGTCGTTGGCATAATTCTTGTGCTCGCCTTGCTTACGGCCCCTGCGGCTACAGCGGGGATGCTCACATCAAATCTCAAAAAGCGCATGGTCTATTCGGTGATGCTTGGGATGATTTTCTGTATATCGGGTTTGTGGATATCTTATGATATAAATATCGCATCCGGAGCCGCAATCGTAATCCTGTCAGTTATATTCTATTTTTTAGTATACATGATACGTGCTATCCGTAGGCATTTGGAACGAAAAAAGATTGCCACTGAAAAAGAGTGCCGTAGTAACCGGCAGAAAGGAACGTGACACAAACATATGGATATTGTGGATGACTTAAGGCGAAATGGACTGAGAAACACAAAATGCCGCACTGCCATACTTGACATTCTTGAGCAAAGTGATCAGCCTGTCGCAGCCGACAGGCTGTTCCGCGAATTAAATGAAAAAGATATCACGGTGAGCTTTTCAACCGTTTACAGGACGCTTGAAGCTCTGACGGACAAAAAACTGGTTACAAAGCTTATTATCGCTGGCGAAGACAAAGCACTTTTTGAATACAATCGGATGGGACACAGGCATTATTTGATATGCTTAGGTTGTAAAAGAATCTTGGCCATTGAACATTGTCCACTGGAAGGCTATGAAGAAACCTTGAAAAAAGAAACGGATTATGTGATCGCCGGACATAAGCTCAATATCTACGGCTACTGTCCCGATTGCCAGAAAAATGAATAGTCATTTGATAACAATGCTATCATACACCTTTTCAACCAATATTCCATCTGGTGTTATGATTATTATTGACGTATGCCCATAATAAGAGTATGATAAATTATAGTCAATATATCTGCTTGCAGCTAATCTGCGCGGGGATATAGGGTTTTCGTGTTTACCTAACCGCAAGGTACTTCCGAGCGGGAAGGCGCGCATAAAGGCATATGTGTGTTTTTGTTTGCCGTTCTGCTGCCCTTCCCGTAATTATGTGGGAAGGGAGCTTTTGATTTAAGGAGGAAGAATGCATTGCAAAAAAAGATTGGAATCATCGGGATCGTTATTGATGATCTTTCCTGCACGGAAAACGTCAACGCTGTTTTACATGACTATGCGGAGTTAATTGTCGGACGGATAGGTATCCCCTATCGGGAGAGGGGCGTGTCGGTCATTTCGCTGATCGTGGATGGAAGCAATGATGGTATCAGCGCTATGACCGGGAAGCTGGGGAGAATCAACGGCGCGTCGGTTAAGTCCATGATTACGAAGGGCAATCAATAATGCGAAAGGAAGCGTAGATATGAATTTTCTGAAGAAATACAAAAAAGAATTCGAGGAGTATGATAAGCTTGACCATGATTTTATCGATGACGAAAAGATATGGGCGCAGCTAAACAAATGGGAAAACCCATCCAAGCAAGATGTGCGACGCGTGCTGAAAAAGGCAGAGCAGTGTGTGCGACTGGAGCCGGAGGAAACCGCCATACTGATCCAAAACCGGGATGAAGGTACCATACAGGAGATGTACGAATTGGCGCACCAGCTCAAAGAGGGGGTCTACGGGGATCGCATCGTATTCTTCGCGCCGCTGTATATCAGCGATGAATGTGCGAACAATTGCCTCTATTGCGGCTTCCGGTCCAGCAACAAGGCGATCCAGCGTAAAACCCTCACGATGGACGAGATCGAACAGGAAGTTCGAATTATGATCGGAGAGGGTCAGAAGCGCACCGTGCTCGTTTACGGGGAGTCACCTAAAACGGAAGTTGATTTTATGTGCGAGACAATCAAGAAGGTGTATAGCGTCAAAACCGAACATGGGGAGATTCGCCGTGCTAACATCAACTGCGCACCACTCACCGTTGATGAACTGAAAAAACTCAAGGATGTCGGCATCGGCACATTCCAGGTCTTTCAGGAAACCTACCATCATGATACATATCGCAGGGTACATCCGCAAGGAACGATCAAAGGACATTATCGCTGGCGGCTTTATTGCATGGATAGAGCTCAGCAGGCAGGTGTTGATGACAACGGGTTAGGCGTTTTGTTCGGGTTATATGATTGGCGTTTTGAGGTGATGGGACTTTTATATCATACTATCCATTTGGAGGAAACATTCAATGGCGTGGGGCCTCATACAATCTCCTTTCCCCGTATTACCCCCGCAACTGGCACGCCCTTTTCCGAGCATCCCGAATACGCAGTCAGTGACGCGGATTTTAAGAAGCTGGTCGCAGTCCTACGTCTTTCCGTACCATACACCGGTATGATCTGCACCGCACGTGAACCAAGTAGGGTGCGCAAGGAAGTTATCCCCTTCGGCGTATCGCAGATCGATGCCGGCACGCGCATCGGCGTTGGGGCCTATGTAAAATCCGAGAGTGCGAACGCATTGCCGGAGCACGAGCAGTTTTCCATTGGCGACGACCGTTCTTTGGACGGGGTGGTCAAGGAAATCTGTGACATGGGCTTTATCCCCTCTTTTTGTACGGCGTGCTACCGCGCTGGTCGCACAGGCGAGCAATTCATGAAGGTCGCCAAATCCCGGTTCGTGCACAACTATTGCATCCCGAACGCCATTTTCACGCTCAAGGAATATTTACTGGACTATGCTTCGGATGAAACAAGACAAAAAGGCGAGAAAATTCTCAGAAGCCATATGGAGCAGTTTAAGGGCGAACCGGTTTACAGCAAACTGCTTGAGAACCTGAGCAGGATAGAAAACGGCGAGCGCGATCTGCGCTTGTAGGAGCTGCCTATGAAGTTGAGTCTGAACAACACGGGGGATTTCTCGCGATGGTTGAATTGTGCCGACAAAAAAGAGCTTTGCTATGCTATACGGTATTTCTGTGAGGATGCGGACGCGGAGGAACAATCTGCATTGCGCTTGTCCGCTAACAGGCTCCAGCAGAAGTATTACGGAAAAAGAATCTATTTCCGCGGCCTGCTTGAGTTTTCAAGCTGCTGCAAAAATAACTGCTACTACTGTGGCCTGCGTAAAAGCAACGGGAGCGCGACACGATACCGTCTGACTGGGAAGGAGATTCTCGATTGCTGCCAGGCGGGCTATCTGCTGGGCTTTCGCACCTTCGTACTGCAAAGCGGCGAGGACAGGTACTTTACCGATGCGCGGTTGTGCTGCATTGTGTCCGCAATCAAAGAACGGTTCCCCGACTGCGCCGTGACCCTTTCTGTTGGCGAACGCAGCCGGGAATCCTATCAGGCGCTGTTTGCCTCGGGGGCTGACCGCTACCTGCTGCGCCATGAGACGGCTGACGAGGAACACTATGGGAAGCTTCATCCCAAGGAACTGAGCCTGCAAAACCGCAAGCGATGCTTATATACGCTAAAGGATATCGGATATCAGGTTGGAGCCGGTTTTATGGTGGATTCTCCGTATCAGACCTATGAAACGTTGGCGGAGGATTTCCTTTTTCTGCGGGAGCTGGAGCCCCATATGATCGGTATTGGCCCGTTTATCCCGCATAAGGACACAAGATTCGCCGGGTTTTATCATCCTTCCTCCCAACATACACTGATTCTGCTGTCGCTGATCCGGATCATGCTGCCAAAAGTGCTGTTGCCGGCCACAACTGCACTCAGCACCGTCGATCCGTTAGGGCGTGAAAAGGGCTTAAAGGCCGGCGCGAATGTTGTCATGCCCAACCTTTCCCCCGCCGCACACCGTAAAGACTATGCGATATATGACAACAAAGTCTATACCGGGGAAGAAGCTGCGGAAGGCCTGTCCTGCCTTTCGCATCAAATCGTGTCGGCAGGCTTTACCCCCGATTTCTCTCGGGGAGACTATATAGATTTACAAAAAGAAAGCAGGTCGAAATGAGGGTGGAATATGATATGTGCAATGCAGTTTAATAGCGGCGTATACTTATGACCTTCACAAGATGTATGATGCAGAATTTTGCCATTAGGAAACGCCGATCATGCAAATAGCATTGCCCAGAGGGGCATACGGAAAGGAAAAACAATGTCTGATTTAAACGCGACTCCAAGGGCAAGTCGTTTTACTATCGGGCTTTTTGGCAGGAGGAATGTCGGAAAATCCTCCTTAATAAACGCCCTAACAGGCCAAAACATAGCCGTCACCTCCGAAATAGCAGGAACAACGACCGACCCTGTTTATAAGACAATGGAGCTTCTACCGGTAGGGCCAGTTGTATTTATTGATACGGCAGGACTTGATGATACGGGTGAGCTTGGAAAGCTTAGAATTGAGAAAACCTACGAGGTGCTGCGAAAATGCAATCTGGCTGTGGTGGTAACCGACACGGTGGCAAAGATAACCTCGTTTGAAATGGAGTTTATCGAACAACTTATGCGGCGGAAGATTCCCTGCATCTGCGTGCTTAATCAATGCGATAAGCATATGCCTGACTCCGATGAATTTGAAGCGCTGAAGCAGACAGCAAGAGTTCCGATGGTTTGTGCAAGCGCGCGCAGTGGTTTGGGAATTGAAGAAGTAAAACAGATTATTATTACCAACTCGAAATATGAGGACATGGAGCCAGTGCTGATTGGTGATCTCATCCATGCGGGTGATGTCGCCGTATTGGTAACGCCCATTGACAAGGCGGCCCCCAAGGGGCGGCTAATTCTTCCACAGCAACAGACGATCCGCGACATTATTGAATGCGATGCCATTGCAGTCATTACTAAGGAACATGAACTCAAGTTGACGCTGGAGCGCCTGACTGTACCCCCCGCCATCGTGATCACTGATTCGCAAGCCTTTCATAAGGTATCCGCTGATACGCCTTCCGAGATTCCGCTAACTTCGTTTTCCATTCTGTTCGCGCGCCAGAAAGCAGATCTTGCGGAAATGGTGCGAGGCATCAAACGAATTGAGAGCTTAGCATCAGGTGACAAAGTGTTAATTGTAGAGGGCTGCACTCACCATCTTCAATCCGATGACATCGGTACGGTAAAAATCCCCCGTTGGATTCGTCAGATGGCAGGTGAAGATATCCAATTTGAATGGGCAAGAGGTGCCTGTTATCCCAGAGATATTTCTAAATACGCGGTTATCGTCCATTGCGGGGGCTGTATGCTCAATCGAAGGGAAATGCAGTATCGCATTGAAAAGGCGCGCGAGCAGGGTGTCTACATTACGAATTACGGCATGCTGATCGCATATGTCATAGGAATCCTCCCGAGAGCTTTGAAGCCCTTTCCCGTTGCGAGCGTTGCCCTGGAGAGAAACAAACTCATATAAAGCGGAATTCTTATTAAGATAGACTCAGTTTTAAAAGAGAGTATGAAGACTCTCTTTTTTTTAAAAATATCCGACTTTTTAGCGTGTGGTTATTGACATATGCCCATAATGACGCTATGATTAGTTATGGGCATAGGCCAACAATTATTTTGCAATGCTATATAAGGAGATGGTTTTCTATGGCGGCTGTGATTGACAAAGAAAAATGCATTGGCTGCGGCCGATGCGAAGATGTATGCCCCGTTGGGGCAATCAAACTTGAGAATAACAAAGCGACTATTAATGACGATTGTATCGAATGCGGCGCTTGTGTTGGAGAATGTCCGGTTGAGGCGATTAGCCTATAACTTTTGAAAGGGAGGTTTTGTAGTATGCCTGGAAGAGACGGAACAGGACCGCTTGGCAAAGGACCTGTGCTTGGGCGGGGCACGGGACGGGGCGGACAACGCGGACCAATGGGCGCGGGCCCGACAGGATATTGTGTTTGTCCGAAATGCGGAGAGAAAACCAAGCATGTGGTCGGTATGCCCTGCACTTCAATGAAATGCCCGAAGTGCGGGACGGCCATGATAAGAGACTCTTAGAGAAATGAAGGGAAACAGCCATACAGGGAAAATAACTCCGTCCAAAGAGAATTATTTGAAGGTTATGCTGGAGCTATCGAGTGAAGAAGGCATCCGTTCGACAGACATCGCAAGCGCGCTTGGTATTTCAAAAGCCAGCGTAAGCAGCATGATGAATGTTCTCAGGGAGGCGGGATACGTTACCAAAGAAAAGTATGGCGCTGTCTCCTTAACGGAGAATGGCCGAAAAGCGGCTGCCGATATAAAAAGAAGGTACGAATTGCTCAAAAAGTTTCTTCATGATATCCTCGGCGTCGAAGCTGCCATAGCCGCAGAGGACGCCTGCCGTATGGAACACCTGATCAGCCCCGAAACGGCAGATCAGATTGACCGGCAGCTTGAGAAGCTTTCTGAGTGAAAACAATAGATGCATGGAGGTGGAAATGTGCCGAGAGGAAACGGAACGGGTCCCGTGGGCATGGGACCGCTGACGGGACGAAGCGCAGGCTTCAGAACTCCCGGATATATGAATTCAGGCTTTGGCCAAAGGTTGGGCCTTGGTCGGGGCCGGGGATTCAGACGGATGTTTTGGCTTGCGGGCTTGCTGCCCGGATGCGGATACCTTGCTTACCGATGGGCAAATCGCAGGGGCCGAAAGTAAGGGAACGTATAGTGCTGAAAGGAGGTGAGAACTATGCCGAGAGGAGACGGGACAGGCCCGATGGGAATGGGCCGGATGACGGGAAGAGGCGCGGGCTACTGCGCGGGCTTTGCGGCTCCGGGCTATGCGAATCCGGTTGGATACGCAGGAGGCTTTGGATGCGGATTCGGTAGAGGACGCGGCTTCCGCAGAATGTTCAATGCGACCGGATTGCCGGGATGGGCGCGCTATGGCTATGGATACCCCGCGTATGCTGGAGCAGACGAAGAGGCTCCCGATGAAAGAGAGCTTTTGAGCAATCAGGCGGAGTTTCTGGAAAAACAGCTTCAGCAGGTAAAAAAGCGCCTTTCGCGTTTGAAGGAAGACGAGGAATAATCGTCTGATCTGTGAGAATAAGGCAGGATTGCTACCTGCCTTATTCTCATGCAATACTCTTTATAAGTAAAGGAGGGATGTCTGTGGCGCTGCGAAGCATTATGAACTATCAGACCGATGATATTTTAAGAAAAAAAGCAAGGAGTGTTGATAATGTCAACAGCCGGATTCGCTCCTTGCTTGAAGATATGGCTGAAACCATGTACCATGCGGACGGAGCTGGACTGGCTGCTCCCCAGGTTGGCATATTAAGAAGACTTGTCGTGCTCGACATTGGAGAAGGACTTATCAAACTGATCAATCCCGTGATCGTAGAGGCTGATGGAGAGCAGCAGGAGGCGGAAGGCTGCCTGAGCATTCCGGGCATTTATGGCGAGGTCAAACGCCCCGAAAAGGTCGTGGTAAAAGCGCTTGATGAAAACGGGAAGCCGCTTGTCTTGGAGGGCACCGGGCTGCTGGCGCGCGCTCTTTGTCATGAGATCGATCACTTGGATGGGATATTGTTTATAGACAAAGCGATACCCGGATCGCTTATAAACCAGAATGATTTATCGGAGGTTAAAACTATATGATTGTATACGGACCGGTGCCGTCAAGGCGCTTGGGACAAAGCATTGGGGTTAATAACATTCCGCCCAAGACCTGCTCCTATTCCTGTATTTACTGCCAGCTTGGAAGAACAGACAGGATGCAGATAAAACGGCGTGCGTTTTACAAGCCCGAGGATATCTGCCATGAGGCCGAAACCAAGCTGAAACAGCTTGAAGCGGAGAACAGGCGCGCTGATTATTTCTCCTTTGTCCCGGATGGTGAGCCGACTTTGGATATCAACTTGGGAGCGGAGATCGGCTTGCTCAAGCAATTCAACATTAAAATTGCCGTTATTACCAATGCGTCGCTTCTGTGGATGGACGAGGTTAAGGAAGATCTGATGAAAGCGGACTGGGTATCGGTCAGCGTTGATGCCGCTGAGGAAGATATCTGGCATAAAATAGACAGGCCGCACGGTACATTGAGCCATAAGGAAATTCTGAACGGGATGATCGAGTTTTCAAAAGAATATCAGGGCACGCTGGTCACCGAGACGATGCTTGTGGAGGGGGTAAACGACCATGAAGCCTGTATTGGAAAGATTGCGGAGCAGTTATCGTTGATACGACCGAGCAAAGCCTATATTTTGGTCCCTTCCCGTCCCCCGGCTGAAAGCAGCGTAAAGAGAGCTTCAAAGGCCAGCCTTTCCAGCGCCGCCCGAATCATTCGCAATATATCCGGAGCAGACGTCGAATGTATCACCGGAGATGAAAAAGAGGAAGGTTTTTTCTTTACCGAATCTGTTGCGGATGATCTGTTAAGCATTGCGTCGGTGCATCCGGTCAGAGAAGATATTATTGATGAACTATTGAGGAAAAGAAAGGCTGATAAAAAGATTGTAACCGAGATGCTGGAAAAAGGTGAATTGCTTGAGTTCCAATACGAGGGCAAGAAGTTTTACCGGAAGGATATACAAGAATAGCAAATATATTCGCTATACCTAATAAATTCAACTATAATATTACTCAGCTTGATAGCTGCGACACAGTACAGAAAAAACGCAATCTTATAAGCATTCGAGGTATAAAAGAACTATGCTTCAACAAAAGCGCATTGCCGCAATTCACGATATATCCTGCTTTGGAAAGTGTTCTTTAACGGTGGCGCTTCCTATCATTTCAGCAACCGGGATTGAAGTCAGCATAATCCCAACCGCCTTGCTTTCCACCCATACGGGCGGTATTGCAGGGTATACCTACCGAGATTTGTCGGACGATATGCTCGCCATCATGAACCATTGGCAGTCGCTCCACTTAAAATTTGATGCAGTTTATACGGGTTTTTTGGGATCAACTAAGCAACTGGATATCGTGTCGAAAATATTTGACCTATTCGCAACCCAAGGACAATTAATTATTGTTGATCCTGTCATGGCTGATAATGGCATGTTATATAAAAGCTTTCCGAATACCTTTCCGCAAGGGATGAGAAAGCTCTGTCAAAAAGCTGATATCATCATACCGAACATAACGGAAGCGGTGTTCCTTCTGGGAGAGCCATATCAGAAAGGCCCCTATACTCAACTTTACATAGAACAGGTGTTGAAACGGCTTGCCACTCTGGGTCCGAAACAAATCGTGATTACCGGGGTTCATTTCAACGATAAGACAATCGGTGCTGCAAGCTATGATGCCGCATCGAAAAAAGTTGAATATGCCTTCTCCGAACTCGTTAAAGGATATTACCCTGGCACGGGAGATGTGTTTGGCAGCGTGCTGGTTAGCTCTCTTATAAATGGATGCGAGTTGTCTAAAGCCGTAAGGAACGCTGTGGACTTTACTGCGGCCAGCATCGCGCGCACGAAAAAAGCCGGAACAGACAGAAGGTTCGGCGTTCATTTTGAAGCTGAGCTTCCAAAACTTATACAGCGCCTTGGCCTGATTTAGATGCGAATTTGCTGTAACCGATCATATGAAAATATGCATTTTCTTGCTGGGCGTGCCTGCAAAACCTCGTTACGGTAAGCGATGTTGACATATGCCCATTATTTGATTAACATATAAATGTCATCATATCGTCTGTTCCGAGTGATCGATAAGAGAATAAAGAAAGAAGCGAGAGTATGTATACATGCGCGATGTGCGGGAATCGAAGCTGTAGAACGGGAGAACTCGATAAAACACCGCTGAATTGCCCCTGCAATGAGGAAGAACAAGAAAAAGTCAAAGAATTATATCAGGATGAAGATAATAAAAAACTGGCATATTGTTCCGCTCTGACGGAAGCGGAGGGGTATTGCAAAAAAACAAGGCTTGAAGAAATTATGGATTTCGCTAACAAGTGCGGCTATAAAAAGCTGGGGCTGGCTTTTTGTGTAGGACTGGCAAAAGAAGCAAATACTCTTTGCAAAATCCTGATGCACAACGGCTTTGAAGTGCAATCCATCGCATGTAAAAACGGAAGCATCCCCAAAGAGTTTTTAGGAATTAAAGAGAATGAAAAGGTCCGCCCCGGTACATATGAGCCGATGTGTAATCCCATCGGGCAGGCGG
This sequence comes from Oscillospiraceae bacterium, assembly GCA_018434245.1. Lineage (GTDB taxonomy): Bacteria > Bacillota > Clostridia > Oscillospirales > Ruminococcaceae > WRAV01. The sequence goes on along the minus strand of JAHDPQ010000124.1, from coordinate 17,294 downwards.
TTTTCCTGAACAAGGCGCAAACTGAATTAAATATCATTCTGGGATTATGCGTCGGTCATGATTCCCTGTTCATTAAATACTCCGATGCGCCAGTTACCGTATTTGCCGTGAAGGATCGGGTTTTAGCGCATAACCCCATAGGCGCGCTGTATCTGTCTGACAGCTATTATAAGAGCAAATTATACAAGCAACAAAAATAGTTTAGGGGAGGTCATATTATGAAAGCAGGCATTATTCGGTGTATGCAGACGGAGGATATGTGTCCCGGCACCACTGATTTTAAAGTTATGCGGGAAAAGAAATGCGCGTTTGAAAATGTTGAGGGTGAGATTGAAGTCATCGGATTTAATACATGCGGTGGCTGTCCCGGTAAAAGGGCCGTAACGAGAACTGCCGAAATGGTTAAGCGGGGTGCGGACACAATCGTTTTGGCCTCCTGTATTACGAGAGGAAATCCGATTGGTTTTCCCTGCCCGCATGCACAAGCAATCAAAGAAGCCATTGTAAAAAAACTGGGTGAATCGATCAAAATCATCGATTACACCCACTAAGCCGAACAGCTAAGATAATGGAGGGATGAGATGGAGATATTTCTTGACTGCTTGCCATGTGTATTGAAGCAGGTGCTTGAAGCATCGAGAATGGCAACTGATAAACCTAAGATACAGGCTAAAATTATGGAAGAAGCTCTCGGAATTCTAGCTAACTATAAAAGATATAGGCATTCACCGGACATCGTAAAAGATATGCATCATGTCGTGAAACGCCTGACCGGTGTATCCGACCCATATAAACATATCAAAGAACGGGATATTGACGCGGCCAAAAAAATTCAACCATTTCTCAAGCATTATCTGTCGCAAAAACAAAACGCATTGTACTGGGCGCTGAAAATTGCAGCCACAGGGAATATTATAGATTCGGCAATCTATGGCAATATAGATATTAAAGGCAGCATTCAAACAGAGCTTTCAAAGGAGTTTTCAGTTTGCGACCTCGATATCTTTGAAGAAGAACTTAGGTCGGCAAGAAGCATTCTGATCATCGGAGATAACGCGGGGGAAACTGTCTTTGACCGGGTATTGATTAAACGCCTTTCCGGTTATAAAATTACTTATGCGGTTAGAAGTGAGCCGATTATTAACGATGCGACTTTGCAGGACGCATATGATTCCGGCTTAAATGATTACGCAGATATTATTACTACGGGCTGCGGAGCCCCCGGTATCATCCTGGACCAATGCGGAGAGGAATTTCTATCTGTTTTTGATAAGGCGGATATTGTTATCAGCAAAGGTCAGGGGAATTTTGAGGCGCTTTCCGATTGTAGAAGGTCGGTGTTCTTCCTGCTAAAAGCGAAGTGCATTATGGTAGCCGGAAGGCTGAAGGTCAGTTTAAATGAATATGTTTTTAAGTGCCATAGAACGGAGTTGATATAATGGCTAGGCCTACAAAATGGAGAAGAATTGAAAACGTCCCTACCGTTCCCTACTTTATTCCTTCGGAAAAAGGTGTAGATGAGATACCGGAAAACGTACTGAAGCTTGAGGAACTGGAGGCAATTCGCCTGAAGGATCTGGAAGGACTTGAGCAGAGCGAGTGCGCCGAAAAGATGGAAGTATCCCGTCCCACCTTTCAACGCATCCTTTTATCGGCGCGAGAAAAAGTTGCGGATAGTCTGGTAAATGGGAAAACAATCCTTATAGAGGGCGGTAATTTCACTCGGCATATTTGCCCTGTGAAATGCATGGATTGCGGCAACGAATGGACGGAAAGCTATGAAAATATGGAATCCATCAAAAAAGGGGAATATGCTTGCCCTGCCTGCGGTTCAACGAAAATTATCTGTGGACAGAACTGTAAGGGCAGGTTCTGCCGGGGACACTGCCGGCGACATGGCTGGAGGGAAGAATAAAACCATATATTCGTGAGGTAATACGTTTGGTCCCGTTAGGTGGATGGGGCAATGCGAAAAAAACCTTCCTTCTTGTGGCAGCGGCCAGCATAATATTGATTCCAAACAAAATAATGAATGGAACACACATGTTCAATATGCTGACGAACCAGATGCAACATATATTTATACGGTTAGTAATGGACAAATTAGACATGCAGGAGTATCCGGAAATGTTGATAAGGAAGGCTTAAAACATAAAGAGTGATCCCGGAAATGTCTATATTACCCATACTATTCTAAATCAATTATCGCCTTTGCGAGAGATACAGCATTTTGTGAAAATTCGTCCGACGAAGGTCTAAATCGAATAAAATATTGGCATCCATCAAGCTCGAACTTTACTTCGTTTCCACTGATTTGAATAGCCGTATCATTATACTCAAGGTCTGATTGTATTTCCGTTGAACTGTCAGGATGCGAATTGATTAATCGGCAGGTGATTGAGCAGTCGTCATAAATCCCGGCCTGCGGCGCAAGGTAAATAGCATAACCAATCTTTTCGACTGAAAAGCGTGACTTGAGGTAAACAGTGGAAGATTTGGCTTCGCCTGGGAGATGTTCTTCTTTTGGGAAGAGATATTTAGACTCGCCGGTGAAATCCTGTATCAAAGCTCTGTAAGAACCAACAGAATATGCCGGTTGTGAATATTTCGGCACAAAACTTATAGAAATCACCGCTATCAAAATCACGATTGCTAGTGTAATTCCAGACAATAACCATACTTTTTTCTTATTTGGGTTTTCTTTCCGCGAAATAAAGACTTCCCATATAATTCCCGCGACGAATGAAACAAGAAAGATTGCCCCCCAAATTGCCCACCCGTAATAACTCATACTGTCTTTGGGGCCTGTGAAATCTCGTCCCAATAATGTCCCCAAGAGTACCCCACCCGTACAGGCCGCAAGGGTTACTACCGAAAGACGATATTTACCCAACAACGCGGAAAGAATGGAGACTGCTGCTGCGATAAGTAACGGATAGTAGTGAGACAGCCAGTCAAATACAGTATTGCGCCCGGCTGACCCGCCAGTTATCAACCAACCAATGAAAAAAATAACGAGATAGCATATTGCAATTATAGCTGCTATACGAATAATCTGTTTTCTCTTTTTCTGCAACGCCGCTGCTTTTTTCGCTTCTTCCATTTTGTAAAGGTAATAGGTCTGCTCGGCGGAAGATCGACAGGTTTCATCCTCGCCAGTATCTAACAGTAAATCAACTGTTGTTCTAAAGATTTTAGCTAACGCAAAGAGGTTTTCTGTGCTTGGAGCAGATAAGTCTGCTTCCCATTTTGTAACAGCCTGTCGGCTGACCCCGACAAGTTCTGCTACCTTTTCTTGCGACATTCCCGCCCTTTTTCTTTGCTCTTTAATTCTATTACCCAACGACATATAACCACCTCTTTTCACTTTTATTATAGTTACCTTGCCTTTTTCAGTCTACCAACTATTCGGCAACTATCGGTTGCCCCCTTAACACTTAATACCCATTGTATGCGGAGAGGCTGTCCTGCTAAAAGGATGGCCTCTCCGCTTAATTGTTAATAGCGCACCTAAGTTGTTTAGCTTGAAACAAACCCGAACAGATATTGACATATGCCCATAACGGCGCTACAATATGATTGTGAGCATAGGACCATAATCTCTATGTCGAGGGAGCTATTCTATATGAGAATGCATATCCTTACGGATAACAGAACGAGAAAACAGGACTTTCTTGCGGAGCATGGGTTGTCTCTGTTTATTGAATATGAAAATACCAACATTTTGTTCGATACCGGCCAGTCCGACGTATATCTCCATAACGCCGCCTTGATGGGTGTAGATTTGAATAGGGCTGACTGCATTGTTCTCAGTCACGGGCACTACGATCATTGTGGAGGGCTGGCTTACTTCCCCGAATCAGATCGTTCCCCGAAGACCTATGTGCATGAAGCAGCTTTTGCAAAGAAATATGCTCTAAATCCGGGTGGAACAACCTACCGCGAAATCGGCATCCCATGGTCTTGCGAAAAGTATGAAAATATAAAAAACCGCCTCGTTTTTACAAAGAAGAACATGGAAATCGCGCCCGGCATACACCTATGCGGAGAAATACCGAGTGCCATGGCATTCGAGGAAGTCCCCCACGGTTTTTATTGCGGAGACGGGCCGGATTACTCTCATGATTTTATTAAGGACGAGCAAATGCTTGTTTTTGACGGTGAAAAGGGCCTTTCCATATTCCTCGGGTGCAGTCATCCGGGCGTTGTGAATTGCCTGCGTTATGCTGCAAAACTGTTTCCGGGGAAAAAGATTCATACGCTGACGGCGGGGATGCATCTGGACAACGTAAGTCCTCTGCGCCTGCAAATGACTATCCAGCACATGATAGATTTGGATATCCAAAAGGTCATCCCCCTTCATTGCACAGGCATCTTCGCGATCTGTGAGATGAAGCGGTTTTTAGGTGATCGGTGCCTTCCCTTGTGTGCGGGTGATTCTTTGGAGTTGTAAAGGAGCGCGATATTTTGGTTCATACGTATTCGCTTAACGGATATAACATCACAATCGACGGAAATAGTGGGAGCATCCATGTGCTTGACGATATAGCCTGCGAAATGCTGAAGGAGGGAAATGAAATGCCGGCGTATGCCGATGTGCAGGCGAAACTAAAAGCAACATATTCCGCCGATGAAATCTGCGAAGCTTACGGCGAGATTCAATCCCTGAACGATCAGGGAATGCTTTTTTCTTCCGAAGCCGGTTTGGAAGACGCCGTAAATACTAAAAAATTAGATACCGGTTTGAAAGCGCTTTGCCTGCATGTCTCGCATGACTGCAATTTACGATGTGATTACTGTTTCGCATCAAGCGGAGATTACAACAGCGGACGCAAGCTGATGAGCAAGGCCGTCGCGTTAAAAGCGGTGGACTATCTTGTGGCGGCTTCCCGTGGCAGGCGCAACATCGAAATTGATTTTTTCGGCGGCGAACCGCTGATGAACTTTAATGTGGTGAAAGAAACCGTCGCATACGGCAGGCAGCTTGAGAAAGCGACCGGCAAGCATTTCTATTTTACGATTACCACCAACGGCACTTTGCTCAACAAAGAAAGCATTGATTTTATCAATGAAAATATGGACAACGTGGTGATCAGCATCGACGGGCGCAAAGAGGTCCATGACGCAGCACGCCACGGCCGGACAGGCCATGGGAGCTATGATAAAATCGTGCCCCTTGCCAAAGAGTTGGTTGCTGGAAGGAACGGAAAAAGCTATTTCATCCGTGGCACTTATACGGCAAGGAATAAAGATTTTTCAAAAGATGTTATGCATCTTGCGGATTTGGGGTTTAAGGAGATATCCGTTGAGCCTGTGGTCGGCTCGGGGAGTGACCTGTATTTCAAGGAATCCGATATTCCGGAACTCCTGAAAGAATACGAGAACCTAGCCTTGCAGTATATTGGGCGGCTGTCCGATGGCCGTAAATTCCGCTTTTATCATTTCAATATCGACCTTTACGACGGTCCATGTTTATTCAAAAGGGTGACCGCCTGCGGAGCCGGGTACGAATACCTGGCTGTGTCCCCCGAAGGAGATTTGTATCCCTGCCACCAATTTGTTGGACAGGATGAATTTATAATCGGCAATGTGTTTACCGGTATTCAGAACAATGAAATGCGCGACCAATTCATGAGTAACAATATCCTTTCCAAAGAAAAATGCAGAGACTGCTGGGCAAAGCTGTTTTGTTCTGGTGGATGCCATGCAAACGCATATTTTTCAAACGGCAGTATTGTGCAGCCCAATGAGCTTGCCTGTACCCTTCAGAAGAAAAGGATTGAATGCGCCGTTATGATACAGGCGTTAATGGCTGATGAAAAAATGAACTATTAAGGGAGTAATATATGTTTTGTGAATCATTCTCAGATAAAGTTATTGAACATTTTATGTGTCCAAGGAATGTTGGGAGCATGCCGGATGCGGATGCAATAGGGAATTGTGGTGATCCTGGCTGCGGCGACAGCCTTACGCTTTACATTAAGGTAAAAGACAACGTGATTACAGATATCAGCTTTTTGGTGTTTGGGTGCGTTGCGGCCATCGCGTCGAGCAGCATGACAACAGAGCTTGCGAAAGGAAAAACGCTGGAAGAGGCGTTAAGGATAACCGACAACGATATCGCGGATGCTTTGGACGGGCTTCCCGAGAACAAGATACATTGTTCCGTGTTGGGAGCGACGGCGCTAAAAAACGCGATTGAGAATTACTCTGCCCAGACAGCAAACCATGCGGTGGGCTGATTTATAACACGGGGATTTTTAGCATTACATAAATGAGTATTTTGAAAGGAGTCTTGTAGAATGAAATTCTCGGTTGCTATTAAGGGAGCGGATGTATCAAAAGACATCGAGTGTTGCGATACCTTTCTAATTTTTGAGGAAAAACGCGGCAGGATTATTATGCGGCAGATCATTGAGAATCCCGGACATAAACCGGATTTATTGCCCGAATTTCTTGAAAAGTTCAAGATTGAAGTGCTTCTCTGCGGAGAGAGAAATGGTCAAACCAGACAGGCGTTCGCTGAAAAAGGAATTCGTATTGTAGGCGACTTATCGGGAAACGCCGACAAAATTGCCGAGGAATTCGCTCGGGGGGCGAAACAGCAAGCCAATATGAAATCCTCTCTCCAGCCCACGCCGAAGGTTCTCGTTTCCTGCCGAGGCTTAAATGGAGAAGAAAATGTATTGGCAGTGGCTTATTGCGGCAATTGCAGCTATGCACCACCTATGGTCATGGTAGGGATTGTCCCGACAAGATACTCCTATCCGCTGATCAAGGAGTCCGGCTGCTTTGTCGTAAACCTTGTGGATAAAAAGTATCAGGAAACCTTCGACTATCTGGGAAGCCACAGTAAGCGGGATGAAGACAAATTGGCGGCTATGAATGTTCGGCTCCAAGACGGCCAGAAAGTCAATGCACCCATCCTGCCGGATTGTCCCGTGAATATCGAATGTACGGTGGTCGATTCCATTGTAACCGGCTCCCATGAAATGTTTATCGGCAAGGTGGAATATGTCCATGCCGACACTGATCTTTTGGACAGCGAAGGCAATATTGATTATGCCAAAATTGATTTTATTTAACTATGATTTATGGGAGATACCAAAATGTTGAATATAAAAATCATTAACAACCCCTCCCAAGGCACCATTCGGCTTTTGCTGCGCAAAATAGGCGACGACCAAGTAAAGAAATATTTGGAGAGCGGGTCGGTAAATTCATTGGGATTAATACAGGGGCAACTGGCGGAGATCGTTGCCGCTGCCGATATCGCAGAGAAAGCCTCCAGCGTCCAAATCGCTGAAATAACCGGCTCCTGCCCTCAGCATATTACGATGATTGGAGTTTTCGGGGAAACGGCTTCTGTTGCGGAATCTATAAAGGCCGTCCAAAGCTGGTCGGAAAACACTAAGAACAAAAATCCTGGTTGATGCCGTATCAACAGACATTCTGCGGAAGTCATTTAGGAGGTAATAGATTGATGCCAGAAAAACCTAAAATGAAAAAAATCGGGATCATTATTTGCGGACGATATCAAAGCTGCGGAGGCGGAAAATGTCTGCGCGCGTTAAAAGAAAGAGCGGGAGGGTTTTCAATATATCCACCAGAAGAGGAAATCGAACTGGTAGGATACTCAAATTGCGGTGGATGCCCAGGCGGTAACATCGAATATGTACCGGAAGAGATGATAAAAAACGGAGCGGAGATTATTCATCTTGCTACGGGGCTGGTAGTTGGATATCCTCCATGCCCGCGTATAAAAGCCTTCAAAGAATTTATTGAAACCCGGTATGGAGTAAAGGTGATTGTAGGAACGCATCCGATACCTATGAAATATTTCTCGGAACATAAGAAGATGTCTTTCTGGGACAAAACGAATATGCGTGAAATCGCCCCGGAACTGTTTTCGGATAGCGAAACGATCATGAGAAACTATGATTGAATCGCATTTGATAAAAGCAAAATGATGTTGGTTAGGAGTTGACTTACTATGTCAGAAAAAAAGAAAGCCTGTTCAGATAGCGAATGCAGCAAGGCGTCCTGCGAGGGGTGTGAAAAGAATCCCCAAAGCTTTCTGGAAAAAACGAACGAGCTGAATTCCATCAAGAAGGTAATCGGAGTCGTCAGTGGTAAGGGCGGCGTCGGGAAATCTCTCGTTACCGCCATGCTGTCCATTCTGATGAACAGGAAGGGATACAGCACGGGAATTCTGGACGCGGATATCACAGGGCCGTCCATCCCAAAAATGTTTGGCATAACCCGGAAAGCACAAGGAAGTGAACTGGGGCTTTTTCCCGAACGAACGCACAACGATATCCGCGTAATGTCCATCAATCTGCTGCTGGAGCAGGCGGACGCGCCGGTGATCTGGAGAGGCCCCCTGCTTGCTGGAGCAGTCAAACAATTCTGGACGGATGTTATCTGGGGAGATTTGGACTTCCTATTTATTGATATGCCTCCGGGAACAGGAGACGTACCGCTCACTGTATTCCAGTCAATTCCTTTGGATGGGGTCGTTATTGTGACTTCACCACAGGAACTTGTTTCCATGATCGTGAAAAAGGCGTATAACATGGCGCGTCAGATGAACATCCCTGTTTTGGGTGTGGTGGAAAACATGAGCTATGTGAAATGCCCGGACTGCGGAAAGGAAATCAAGCTGTTTGGCGAGAGCAACCTGACGCAAACCGCAAAGGATTTGGGTATTGATATCCTTGGCAAAGTCCCCGTCGATCCGGTCATGGCACAGCTTGCCGATAAGGGTGAATTTGAGCGGTTCAGCAACGATTATTTGTCCGACGCGGCTAAAAAGATTGAGTCTATGTTTGTAAAGGCGGAGTGAGCATTTGAGCAACAAATCACAGCAGGCAACAGAACTCTTTAAGCAAGGATATAACTGCGCCCAGTCGGTATTTGCGGCTTTTAGTGAGGACCTGGGTATGGATTTTGAGACAGCGTTGAAATTATCCTCCTCGTTTGGCGGTGGCATGGGAAGGCTCCGCGAGGTTTGTGGCGCTGTCAGCGGCATGTTTGCAATAGCAGGCATGAAATATGGATATGTCGATCCCAAAGACAACGAGGCTAAGACGGCGCATTACAAGCGGATACAGGAGCTGGCCGCTAAGTTCAGAGCGGAGAACCATTCGATTATATGCAGGGAGCTTTTAGGACTGGATGCTGGTCCCGATGATCCCGTTCCTGAACTGCGGACGGATGAGTATTATAAGAAACGCCCTTGCGCCGAGCTGGTCGGATGCGCAGCCCGGCTTATGGAAGAACTAATTAACACTGAAACGGAGGAATGTAAAATGAAAGTAGCTTTACCGGTAGAGAGCAAGTCTCTGGATGTATCCGTCTGCCCTTCCTTTGGGCGGACACCCCTTTATGTACTGATTGACACAGACCGTGGAACTCATGAATTTTTGGAAAACGCAGCCGCCGCAAGCCAGGGCGGAGCCGGGATCAAGGCGGCCCAGGCGCTTGTGGACAATGGAGTTGCGGCCCTTATCACCTACCGCTGCGGGGAGAATGCCGCGCAAGTCCTGAATGCCGCCGGAGTTAATATGTATAAGGCGCAGGATGGTTCTGTCAATGACAACATCGCGGCCTTCAAAGATGGAAAGCTTTCCCTGCTGACTGAAATTCATCCCGGCTTTCACAATCACGGGGGTGGAAATTAATGAGAATCGCCGTACTCAGCGGGAAAGGCGGGACGGGTAAAACCTTTGTGTCCGTGAATCTGGCCTGCGCCGCTGAAAAGGCGGCATATGTGGACTGCGATGTGGAGGAACCCAACGGCCACCTGTTCCTTAATCCCGACACGACTTCAAAGGCACCTGTCACGGTTATGGTCCCGGACGTGGATATGGACAAATGCATCCGCTGCCGGAAGTGTGTGGATTTTTGCAAGTACAACGCGCTGGCATTGGTCAAGGATAAGATGCTGGTGTTCTACGAGGTGTGCCATTCCTGCGGAGGCTGCGCCCTTTTGTGCCCTGTCAGAGCAATTATTGAAAAGGAAAGGGCAATCGGCACCATTGAAGAAGGCAACTCCGGCAATGTCAGGGTTCTCACAGGATGCCTGAACACAGGCGAGGTGTCCGGGGTGCCGATCATAAAGGGACTGATGAACAAACTGCCCAAAGATGGCGACATCGTGATCGACTGCCCGCCTGGAAGCGCGTGCATCGTGATGGAGAGCATCCGGGAAGCCGACTACTGCGTGCTGGTTGCCGAACCGACGCTGTTCGGGGTTCATAACCTGTCCATGGTATACGATTTGGTCAGTTTGTTTGACAAGCCATTTGGCGTGGTGCTTAACAAATGCCTGCCTGGAGAAAATCCTGCCGAACAGTTTTGCGCCCGGCATCAGATCAAAATCCTTGCGACAATCTTCTATGACGAGGAACTGGGAAGGCTCAATTCCAATGGTCATATTGTGGCGCGCGAGGATAAGCGGTATCGGGAGTTGTTTGAAAGACTGCTGGAAGAGCTTAGAAAGGAGGCGGTATCGTGAAACAGCTTCTGATTCTAAGCGGCAAGGGCGGCACGGGCAAGACCACGGTGGCAAGCGCCTTCATAGAACTGAGCCGCAGCCGCGCTTTTGCAGACTGCGATGTGGATGCCCCTAACCTCCATCTGGTTGTATCGCAAAAGCCCGAGCCGAAAAAGGCGGATTACTACGGATTTGGGAAAGCGGTCATCGACGACTCCATGTGCATTCGCTGCGGGCAATGCCAGGAAAACTGCCGTTTCGAGGCCATCAAGGATTTTACGGTTGGAGAATTCGAGTGTGAAGGCTGCGGCGTTTGTGTGGAAATCTGTCCGGTGCAGGCGATTACCATGCGGGACCATGTATCGGGCGAACTGATGCTTTACAGGGACAGTCAAAGAGTGTTTTCCACTGCGCAGCTTAGGATGGGCAGCGGCGCGTCGGGCAAATTGGTAACAGCGGTAAAGAAGCAGCTTGCGCAGGAAGCTTCCGATGCGGAGCTGGCCATTATAGACGGATCGCCGGGCATCGGCTGTCCGGTCATCGCCTCGATCACCGGCGTCGATATGGTGCTTATCGTTGCCGAACCGACGATATCGGGCATGCATGATATGAAGCGGATTATCGACACCGCGAAGCATTTTGGCGTAAGCTGTGCAGTCTGCGTCAACAAGTTCGATGTGAATTTGGTGAACACCAAAGAAATTGAAAACTATTGCAGCAGCCTTCAGATTCCCGTTGTCGGCCTGATTCCCTTCGACAAAACGGTTGTGCAGGCGGTGAATCGTTGTCAGAGCATCGCTGATTATCCGGATAGTCCGGCCGGCAAGGCGATCCTATTGATATGGGAAAATATCTATAACAACTATTTTCGGGGTGATGCGAGGTGATGCAGACGGAAACCACGTTTACGGCAAGATATGCGGAAACGGATCAGATGGGCATTGTCCATCATTCAAACTATACAGTATGGTTTGAGGCTGGGCGAACGGACTTCTTGAAGAAGGTCGGAACTTCCAATACAAGTATTGAGGGCAATGGCGTTTTGCTTCCTTTGTATGGAATGAACTGCCAGTACAAAAGCCCCGCAAGGTATGAAGATGAGATCATGGTTGTTACAAGGCTTAAGAAGGTTTCCCGTGTTCGCCTGTGCTTTTCATATCAGGTGCTTAATGCCGCAAATCACAAGCTATTGGCAACAGGCGAAACCATGCACGCATGGACGGACAAAAGCTTAAAGCCGGTTGATGCGGAAAAGGCGGTTCCGGATGCTTATTCTATGTTAAGTCAGGCTGTCAATTAAAATAAATCTGTAAAGGAGAAACGTATCATGAAAATCGCAGTTGCAAGCGAAGGCAAACTGGTAACGGAACATTTCGGTCATTGTGAGGGCTTTGCCATCTTTGAGGCCGAAAACAATCAGATTAAAGGCAAGGAGTTTGTCCCAAATCCCGGACACAGGCCCGGATTCTTGCCGGTCTTCCTTCATGAAAAGGGAGTCAACGTCATCATTTCCGGTGGTATGGGCGGAGGCGCGGTCGATATTTTTAATGAAAAAGGGATCGAAGTTGTTGTCGGAGCATCCGGGGAGGCGGAAACAGCCGTGATCAATTATCTACAGGGTAAGCTGAAATCGACAGGCTCTATTTGCCATGAACACCAGCATGCTGATGAATGCGAGAGTTAATCTCGCATTCATCAGTATTACCCCCTGTAGTTGAAATCCGTATGAGGTTGTGACCATTTTATGAAAGCCTTGAAAAACAGAGTTGAGATCGTTGTATATGAAAATAAAGCAGGAATTGTCAGCAATGGAGAGCTTCGCAGATTTAATAGGCTTTGTAAAATGCTTGAATCTGAGAATATCTCTATAAAGAGATATTCATTTGAAGAAGACCAAGGGCAGCTTAGACAAAATGAAGATTTGTGGACTATGGTTTGTTGTGCAGGCCGTGAAACACTCCCTGCCACCTATGTGAATGGCAGAATAGAAAAGATTGAGGAATATCCGACAAAAGGAGAAGTCAACGGTTGGCTATCAGGTGCCAAGTAAGTTTATCTGAGGGATAATGCATTCCCTCGGGCAGTGAGTACATATCTCCGGAAGAGATATAAATTTTGTTGAAAACAAAAGATTCTGAAACATGGAGGTTTGTTGTTTTTATTCTTTCGACCCACTAATTTTCTATTCCAAGGCTTAAAAAACCGTTGTTTTGATGGCAATGATCCACACACATAACAAGATATTCAAATGTGAAACGACGGTTTTGAAATAACGATCAAAACCGTTGTTGTCCTTTCGGAAAAAGAGATTTTCGCAGGGTGTATTAAAGTTATCCTTTTTTAAGGACACGGCGGTATAGAGGAGAATGCCGCCGTGTCTTCTTACTTTCGACATAAGCTGACAGCACTCTACTTATTAAAAAAAGTTTTGACATTCTCTGGGAATATTCTGATTATGAAAGTACATATATACATCACCCGTTAAGATATATAAACTCCTTCGCCCGATTGGTTTTAAGCCAGTCGGGCTTTTTTATGTCGTTTTTTAGCTGTTCTTGTAGGTGTCCTGTCATGGGAGGGACAGGCTGCCGATCACCGCCTACCAATCTGAATTTCAAAAAAATTCAGATTGGAGGAAAGGTCATTGGATAATAGATTTGATACATACACCCTCCGGACAGAGGTGATTGAAGGTACTAAACGTTACTTTGTTTGCTTCAAAGATGGACAAGGTGTATTCCACGAAACAGAAGTATCCCCAATTGTGTACTCAGCATTTTGCCAGTTTGTCAAAACTGAACGCAATCTACAGCGTTCTGATGAGCGCCACATAGAACAATCGGACTTATCGGACGAGCTGTTAAGCAAACGGGCAGTGCATCCACAGAAAAGCATAGAGGATATTATAGCCGATGCAGAGTGGGCCAATACATTACAATCTGCTATTGCAGAACTATCGGAAACGCAGCGTCGGCGCTTTGTCCTTTATTACTATTCAGAGCTGACATACAAGCAGATTGCGGAAATGGAGGGATGCTCCCACGTTGCTGTTATGCGTTCGCTAGAAAAAGCAAAGGCAGCAATAGAGAAAAGAATAAAAAATCTCAAATGAGGGGGTTACATTTTAGCCTCTGAGTGTGGAAACAGGTGAAGGGACAAATTGTTCTTTCTCCTGTTTTCCGTTTTGTGGCGGTGAATGGGCGCTCTTTGACAACCGAATAGCCATTCATCAAATACATTCCCATTGTTGCCGTTGTGAGCGGTAGCCACGTTAGCGGTTGCGCCATGATCTACGGGACAGGAAGCAAACAGATTCCACTATTTTTTCGGTCTGTGCCTGCCCTTTCCCGTGGGAAGCGAGAAACCTCCGGCTATGAATACCGGGTTGCCCCTGGTAAGGCGATAACAGGCAATGGGGACAATGATACTCCCGTCTAGCCATAGTCCGGGCGCGATCAAACCGTCGCAGGCAATGGGGGCGGCTCTGTGAGAACCACAGTTGGGGTGAGACTCCCGTGGAGCTGGTAGCAGCCAGCCGTTTGATGACTTCCCGTAGTGCCTTGGGGTGTCGAGGACAAATAAAGACTCTTTGAAATAAAAGCCAAACACAGGGCGGATTTTTTACGGAAGCATTCTGTCTTTTATGCTTTCTCGGTCTTAAAAGCTCTGTTGTTTGGCTTTCTACATATCCCCACGGGGATGAATTTCAAAGGGAGGCCAAACATAATGGAAAAAGCGATTTTGCGCGGCGAAATGTATTACGCTGATTTAAGTCCTGTTGTAGGAAGTGAGCAAGGCGGCGTTCGCCCTGTACTTATTATTCAGAATAATATCGGGAATAAACACAGCCCCACCACCATCGTGGCGGCAATCACCGGCAAGGCCATGACTAAAGCAAGTCTGCCAACACATCATCTGTTGCACAATGCAAGCATGCTGAACAAAGAATCCATTGTTTTATTGGAGCAAATACGCACGATTGATAAACAACGTCTGAAAGCATTTATAGGCACTCTCGATCAGGAAGATATCCTAAGTATTGACGCCGCTCTTGCGGTTAGCGTGGGCCTTGATAGGAGGACTGCATGATGAATAAAAACAATCTTGCCCATTCTGAAATGATCTCCAATGACACTTCTGCTTATATTTCCGTTGATGAAATGGCAAAGTTGCTCTCCATTGCGAGAGTAACAGCCTATCAGTTGACAAAAACGCAAGGGTTCCCCTGCTTCTATATTGGCAAGAGAATTATCATCCCCCGATGTTCTTTCAATAAATGGGCAGAAGAACAGGCTGCGCATCAATCCGTGCTTTTTGAGAAATGAGGTGATTTTATGGCGAAACATAGAGCCAACGGTGAAGGCATGATACGCAAACGTTCGGACGGTAGATGGGAAGCGCGTTATACCGACACCCGAGAAATTGACCCTAAAAAGCGAGTTAAATCAATCATAAATAAGTCTCAAAAAGTGGTTGTTGAAAAATTGAAAGCAGCTTTGGCAGAGGTTGACGCAGGAGTACCGATTCTTACAAACAACAATTCTACAGTCGGGGAATGGCTTCTTCAATGGTTGCGTGAATATAAAATATCCGAGTTGCGGGATGGAACCTATGAAACCTATGAAGGATATATCAATAAAAGCATTATTCCGCTGATAGGTCATATTCGGCTGAAAGACCTTGTAGGCCAGCAAATCCAACAGATGTATAATATATTACAAAAATCAAAAGAACAAGGCGGTTATGGCTTGAGTAGCGCAACTATAATAAAGGTCAAAAATATCCTTTCAGGAGCATTGGAACAAGCAGTTATCAATCATTATATTCGGTACAATCCTCTCAACGAAACGAACCCGCCCAAAGTTGAGGATACCGAAATTCGTATCATGACAAAGGCCGAACAGAAAAAATATATTTCTGTCCTACCTTTTTATAACACCGGGAATATGTTTGCCGTTGCGCTTGCGACAGGAATGAGAATTGGTGAGCTATGTGCGTTGGATGTTACCGACATTGACCATGAATTAAAACTGATCGATATTACTAAGACTGCCGGACGACGCAAAGACAAATATACGGGTGAGGTTTCGATTAAAGTAGGTCCCCCCAAAACGAAACACAGTGTACGAAAAATCCCACTTCTTCCGAGCGTTGAGGTTATGCTTGACCGTCAAGCGCAGCTTGTTTCAGAATTGCGTGAAAAGGCAGGAGGCAAATGGAATGAAAATACCCTCATCTTCCCAACGGACGAGGGCAACATTCACGATCTAAGCGGCTTGCGCTCGTCTATGGGGCGAATATTGAAACGAGCAGGATTGCCGCATATGACAATTCATGCTCTGCGTCATACCTATGCCACGACTGCTCTAAATGCGGGTGTAGCCGCACAAAATGTGGCGCGATTGTTAGGGCATAAAGACGGCGCGACTACCCTTAAATTCTATGCTCACTATATTAACACCGAAGCTATGATACAGCTTGAAAATCTCGAAAAGCAGAATATTAGTCATTTAGGCATAACCGCTGGAGAGCTTGAGAGAATCGTCATGGGAACTGCGGAAATTCTTGAGAAATCGTCTGTAACCGAACGGATTAATGACATAGTAGGCAGGGCAAAAAATTTCCCGCCTAAGAAGAGCGTAGATATGGTATTATCAGTTTGTGAAGATATCCTTTGTGGGCCATTGAATGACCTTATTGCAACTGATAGGGATATTCTGTTGGGTGTATTGGCACAATATACGACTATGAAACGCCAATATGCCATACAGGAAAAACCATTAAAATCTAAACCAAGCAAGGATAAAGAGCGGTAACATGGTTACCGCCCCATACATAGATTTTTGATCGATTTTTGAGAAAAATAAATTTAATTACAGTTCCATTGATCAAAAGCATTGTTTCATCCAATATCATCTAAGTTCATCCCCGTTGTGGTCAAAATTGTGGTCAAATCCGATTTTTCACATAGGAAGTTCCCAAAGGTCCAGTAAAATAGCGGGTTTACGGGAGGCAGAGCACATCCTTGGTAAGGATGAGGTCATCGGTTCGATTCCGATTATCAGCTCCATGTATTATGTTGCAAAACGGCCTACCGCAAGGTAGGCCGTTTTGCAATGTAACAGGGTATATAAAGGGCAAGACGTACGGCGAATACGCCCCACCCATTATATAAGCTTTGACAAATGTATCGTATTAACTTGTCTCTCGTACCTTTGATGTTATCGTTTTGACGGATGAAATCCATAGGTAGTCGTGGTGGCTGGAGCTATCGTTACAGAAACCTGAATGCTGATATGCAATTGTCAAGGTCTGCTAGTGGTAGATGCCGCTTCTCAGCGGGGCCTTTCCCATACAGCGATCCAGAGCGTGAACGGTACTGCTGGATTTATTTCAAGCGCAGGAATGCGCTCAAAATCAAAAAACAAGAGCCTACAAAATGTTACCTGCCTTTGCCAGTGCGATAACACCTGAAGCTCTTGCGTAATATTCAAAGCCATACTATAATAGCAGGTATAAAACGCTCTCACAAGTCTTAGCAGATGCGTTATCATCTCTAAGGCGCATGTCTTGGCAGCTATTGCTAACAGCTGCCAAGACTGTGGGGGCTTTATTTTTTTGTCAATTCTGGACTGGCTATAGTGTAGCAGAATTGTTTCCAATTGCAAGCCCGGTTTTGACAATAAAAAGAAAAATTACTGATGCTCGTGCAGACTACTCCGGATTGATTCCTCGACAAACGCATTGAGGGTTTTGCCCTCCAAGGCAGCCTGCATGGCAGCGGCCCGGTGCAGCT
>JAHDPQ010000027.1 GCA_018434245.1 Oscillospiraceae bacterium | reverse complement strand
GTCTTCGGGTCGGAAGAGGCGGAATTGAAGCGGGATCGCAACATCGCGCTGGTCGAGTACGCACCCGGCAACAGCGTGTACTTCAGCGGGAACCGGTACTCGGTCAGGACTCCCCGGCTCAGGACCGAGAACAACCAGCCCGCGATGAGCACCGTCCTCATCTGCCCATACTGTGAAGCGGTCTTCCTGGACGAGAAGGAGATCTCAATGACCGGTGGCGCCTGCAGGAACTGTGGTGCGTCCTTGGAAAATGCAGCAGTGATTCAACATTCAATTGAGATGCCCGACCAGCTGGCGGAGTCCAGATCGACGATCACGAGCGACGAGGAAGAACGGCAACGTCTCGGCTATGAGGTCACCCGCCACTATGCCCCCTCAGGCGCACGACAATTTTACGTGGCGGGAGACCCCGGCGAACCGCTGCTCACCCTCTCCTACGACCATTCGGGAAAGATCGTCAGCATCAACCACGGTCCGATACCATCCGATAAGGATGAACCACAGTCGGGCTTCACACTCTGCACGGCATGCAACCGCTGGATCTTCGGGAAGGACGGGGTGAAAGACCACCTTGACTCAACGAATGAGATGAAGAGGTGCTGGAGGAACGGAACGGAGGAGAACATCATCAGGAACATCATCCTCTACACGAACACCCGACACGACGTTGTCAAGATTGATGTGCCTGTTCCGCTTGATGGTGAGGGAAATCCGTTGGATGAGAAGTTGTATCGACCGTTCTTTACAACTCTTGCTCAGGCGATCATCGAGGGCGTCCAGATCAGCATGAACGTCGATGTCGATGAGGTCCGGTACTTCCTGATGCCAGATCCTGGTAACAAGAAGAAGTCAAGCATTGTCCTCTATGAGACCTCAGAAGGTGGCGCCGGAGTTCTGGAATCGATTGCAGACCAATCCACATTCCATGAAGTAATCAGGCAGGCACTGACCATCCTTCATGAATATGATGAGAAAAAGTGTGACCGTGCATGTTATGAGTGC
>JAHDPQ010000034.1 GCA_018434245.1 Oscillospiraceae bacterium | reverse complement strand
CCAGTGCGAGGAGCTTTGCGTGCGGGGTAAGAAGGGCGAGCCGGTAGGCATTGGACGTCTGGAGCGGTTTGCCGCTGACTGGCATATGAAACACATAGAGGAAAAAGGCTCCAAGCCCGAAAGCAATGGCCACAAGGTTGCCGTTGTGGGAGCCGGGCCTGCCGGACTGACCTGTGCGGGGGACCTGCGTCAGAAGGGCTACGACGTCACCATCTTCGAGGCCTTCCATCTGGCGGGCGGGGTGCTGGTTTACGGTATCCCTGAGTTCCGTTTGCCCAAGGCCATTGTCCGCAAAGAAATCGACTCCCTCAAGGATATGGGCGTCAAGGTGGAAACCAACATGGTCATCGGCAAGGTTCTGTCCATCGATGAGCTCTTTGAGGACGGCTATGAAGCGGTTTTCATCGGTTCCGGCGCGGGGCTTCCCTCTTTCATGAACATTGAAGGGGAGACCCTGCTGGGAGTTTACTCCGCCAACGAGTACCTCACCCGGATCAACCTGATGCGGGCTTATGACAATACCTACGACACCCCCCTTATCCGCCACAAGAAGGTGGCAGTGGTGGGCGGCGGAAACGTGGCCATGGATGCCGCCCGCTCTGCCATGCGCTTGGGCGCGGAGGAAGTTTACATTGTCTACCGCCGCTCCATGAACGAGCTGCCTGCCCGTGCGGAGGAAGTTCACCACGCTCAGGAGGAAGGCATCATCTTTAAGCTCCTCAACAACCCGGTGCGGATTCTGGGGGACGAGGGCAAGCATGTCCGGGCCATTGAGTGTGTAGAGATGGAGCTGGGCGAGCCTGATGCTTCCGGCCGCCGCCGTCCCGTGGCTAAGGAAGGCTCTAATTTTGAGCTTGAGGTGGATGCCGTGATCATTGCCATCGGAACCTCCCCCAACCCCCTCATTTCCCGGACCACAAACGGTCTGGACACCAACAAGTGGGGCTGTCTGGTAGCCAACGAAGAGACCATGGCCACCACCCGGGAAGGGGTGTTCGCTGGCGGCGATGCCGTCACCGGAGCCGCCACCGTCATTCTGGCCATGGGAGCGGGTAAAACCGCCGCCCAATCCATCGACGAGTATATCCAAAGCAAATAACAGCGAATTAAGAAAAGCCCATTCTCATCCTGAGAATGGGCTTTTTTCTATCTATCAACTGTGACAGCCTCTTATCCTTCCAGCATTCGAAGAAGCTCCGCTTCATCAATGATTGGAATCCCAAGGCTTTGGGCCTTGGTCAACTTGGAACCGGCTTCTTCTCCCGCCACCACATAGCTTGTCTTTTTGGAGACGCTGGAGGAGATCTTGCCCCCTGCCGCCTCAATCATTTTGGAGGCCTCGGAGCGTCCCAGCGTGGGCAGAGTGCCGGTGAGCACAAAGGTCATCCCCGCCAAAGTCGAGCCTGTGGGCTGGGAGGTACACTTCATGTTGACCCCTGCTTCCCGCAGTCTGCCGATGAGATGACGGTTGCCCTCTTCCGCAAAAAAGGCAAAGGCCGACTGGGCCATAATCTCTCCAAAGCCATCGATGGATGCGATCTCCTGAGGAGTGGCGGCCAGCAGGGTATCCATGTGGCCAAAGCGTTGAGCCAGCAACTGCGCACCCCGCTGCCCAATTCCCCGGATGCCCAAGGCAAAAATCAAATTGGAAAGGTCCCGTTGCCTGGAAGCTGCAATGGCCGCGATGAGATTTTCGGCGCTGCGCTTGCCCATCCGCTCCAGGGGATGGATCTCCTCCACCGTTTTGTAGTAGAGGTCGGCAGGGGACTGGACCAGCCCGTTTTCCACCAGAAGCTCCACCACCGCAGGGCCCAAGCCCTCAATATCCATGGCATCCCGGCTCGCATAGTGAGTCAGGTTGCGCAGCAGCTGAGCGGGGCATTCCGCGTTGGGGCAGCGCAGTACCGCCTCTCCGGCCTCCCGCACCGCATGGGCCCCGCAGGAGGGGCAGGTGTCGGGAAGGCGGTACGGTTCATTTCCGAGATGCCGGGCAACCTCCACCACCTCGGGGATGATGTCCCCAGCTTTGCGGACAATGATTTCGTCTCCAATGGCGATCTTCTTTTGGTCAATGTAATCCTGATTGTGCAGCACCGCCCGGGTGACGGTGGTTCCCGCCAAGGTGATGGGGTCAAAGACAGCGGTGGGGGTCAGAGCCCCTGTGCGGCCCACCTTGACCTCAACGGAGCGCAGCACCGTTACCTTTTCCTCGGGGGGATACTTGTAAGCCACCGCCCAACGGGGAAATTTGCTGGTGGCCCCCAGTGCTTCCCGTTGTGTAAGGTCATCCACCTTTACAACGGCTCCATCGATGTCGTAGGATAGATTCCCCCGGCTCTCTCCAATGGACTGAATCCTTTGTTTTACCCCTTCGATCCTATCAAAAATTTCATACCCCGGACTGACAGGGAAGCCCAGCTCCTTTAGAAAATCCAAGCCCTCTTTGTGACCGGAAAGCTCCACCCCTTGAATCTGCTGGATGTTAAACACAAAGACATCCAGCCCCCGGGTAGCGGTAATTTTGGAATCCTTCTGCCGCAAGGAGCCGGCGGCAGCGTTGCGGGGATTTTTAAAGGGCTGCTCGCCTGCGTTTTCCTGAGCGGCCACCACCCGCTCAAAGCTCTGCCGGGGCATGTAAACTTCCCCCCGCACTTCCAGATAGGGGAGAGGCTGTGGAAGTTTGAGAGGGATGGAGCGGATGGTTCGCAGGTTGGCGGTTACATCCTCTCCGGTGTACCCGTCTCCTCGGGTGGAGCCGCGAAAAAACACCCCGTCCCGGTACTCTAGGCTGACCGAAAGCCCATCGATTTTGGATTCCACCACATAGCGCGGGTTTTCTACCCGGTCCCGGACCCGACGGTCAAAAGCATCCAGCTCGTCCAAATCAAAGACGTCCTGCAAGGAGCCCATTTGGATAGTGTGAATCACCGGCTCAAAGGTAGTGTAGCCCTTTCCCCCCACCCGCTGCGTGGGGGAATTGGGGTCCTCAAATTCTGGGAAAGCTTCCTCCAGCTCCAACAGTTGGTGATAAAGCTGATCGTATTCGTAATCCTCCAGCTGGGGATCATCCAGCACATAATAGCGATGTCCGTGATATTCCACCAGTTCCCGCAGCTCCTGGATCTTCTTTTTTACCTGTTCTCTGTCCAAACTAATACCCCCTGTATCGTCCATACACCGCTTAGTATAGCACAGACACAGGGGGATAATAAGAGGAATCGGTCACATTCTCCCATTCGGACAGAAATTTTCCGCATTCTCTGGAAATCCGCCATCACTTTTTGATCAGGCTACCCCAACTCCTCTTTCAGCTTGGAGATGAGGGGGGCGTTTTCCCCCAGCTGAACATAAGCTTCGGGGATGTTGCCCACAATCACCGTCTGGGCGATGACAAAGTTGGTAGAGGCCTCGCATTTGATCCGGTAACCGGGGATGACGGCCATCATCTGGACACTGGTTCCCAGCAGAATTTGATGGTTGGTCTGGTTGATTCCCGCGCTGGTGAACTGGGAGTAAAGATCCGTTTGAACATAGCCTGTAGGAAAGATTTTAATCTCCACCATAGGCCCCCGTCCGGAGGTGACTTCGTTGCCAAGCAGAGTTCCAATGGGAACCTGAATGGAAGTGGAACCCATTCCTTCCAGAGTTTCCAGCACCGCCTTGGTGACCTGAGCTTTTAGGCGGTTGATCTCCATCATGTTGGATTGAATGGAGGAGATGTTGCCGCTGCTGTTATAGGAAAGCTCCACCATATCCCCATAGCCGACGCCTTCCCGGGCTAGCTCGGCCAACACGGCGTCGTTGATGGTTTTGGCCGCAAATACCTTTGTTTGATAGGCGGCGACACCCTCCACCACCGGGCGCAGCTGGATGCTAAAGTACACCATCGCCAACAGAAGCAGAAAGGAGACGACCCATATTCTTCCCCGGCTGCAGCCACGGCGGG
This sequence comes from Oscillospiraceae bacterium, assembly GCA_018434245.1. Lineage (GTDB taxonomy): Bacteria > Bacillota > Clostridia > Oscillospirales > Ruminococcaceae > WRAV01. Next base: position 9,850 of record JAHDPQ010000034.1, on the reverse strand, counting down.
AAGCCCGCTTCTTCATCCCCTCACCTCCGTTTCTTCTATATCATATGTAAAAAGGAGAGGTTTTGTGTCCCAGACAGGACAAAAGCCCCTTGATTTAGGAAAAATCCAAAGCTTTCTCAAAAGAGCTTTCACACCTGCCGGGATGAGACGGCATAGATTGGAGTGTGTCGGCAGACACACATTACAACGGTGAAAGGATGTACTTAAATGCCCAACAATTACAATTACCGCTTTGGCAGCCCCAACCGTCCCGGCAACCGTCCGGGACCGGGGCCACGCCCGCCAGGGCCGGGCCCAGGGCCTCGTCCACCGGGTCCAGGCCCTGGGCCTGGACCTCGCCCACCGTGGCCCGGTCCACCGCCCCCTCCACCACGCAGACGCCCTTGGCCCTGGTGGTGGTTCCCCTTCTTCTTCCGCTAACCGTACCCTGCAGCAATGCAAAAAGCCACAACAACACCCCGCCCTTTTCGGGCGGTTTTTTTGGAATTCTATTTAGAATTTTTTCTAAATAGAATTGACTTTCGGCCCCGATCGTGGTAGAATCTATTTAGACAAAATTCTAAATAGATGGAGGGGGAGGGCGTGGGATTTCCAGAAACATTTAAAGCATTATCGGACCCTGTGCGGCGCGAAATTCTTTTGATGCTCCGCGGGGGACGAATGTCGGCCGGAGATATTGCCGGAAAGTTTGATTCCAGTGCGGCCACCATCTCCTATCATCTCTCGTTGCTAAAAAAAGCAGGGCTGGTGTTTGAAACGAGGTATAAGAACTATGTGTTTTACGATCTGAACACATCGGTATTTGAAGAGCTGATGCTGTGGTTATCTCAGTTCAAGGAGGCGCAGTCATGATGAAAAAGCTGAATAAACAGGTTCTGTTACCCACTGTGGTGGCGCTTTTACCTATCCTGATGGGTGTTATTTTCTACGATAAGCTTCCGGCAGAGCTGCCCACCCACTGGAATTTTTCCGGTACCATCGACGGATATTCCAGCAAGGCCTTTACAGTATTTGGCCTGCCTCTTATGATGGCGGCCATCACTTTGCTGGTGCCCTTCTTCCTGGCGTTGGATCCCAAAAAAGCCAATATGTCCTCGGCGCTGAAGTTGCTAGTTCAGTGGATTTGCCCGGTGATGAGCCTTGTGCTCTCCACCTCCACCATGCTTATCGGACTGGGATACAGCCTTCCCATTCCCTTGATCGTCTGCATTCTGGTGGGTGTGATGTTTATGATCATCGGCAACTATCTGCCCAAAACCAAGCAGAGCTACACCATGGGCATTCGCCTGCCGTGGACCCTCAACAGCGAGGAAAACTGGAACCGCACTCACCGCTTGGCCGGAAAGCTCTGGATGCTGGGCGGCTTCCTCATGATCGTTTGCGGAGTCCTCACCCAGTACATCCAATCCAACTTGCTGCTCACCCTCATCTTTATCGGCATCATGGGCCTGACGCTGATCCCCAGTCTCTATTCCCTGTGGCTCTACAAAAAAGGCATTTAAGCAACAAAAAGGACCACCCGCTTGGCGGATGGTCCTTTTTGTTTTCCGTAGGATTAGTGGAAGTGTGCGTGGCAGTGAGTGTCCTTGATGGGGCCAACAATGGGCAGGGGGTCTACGCCCAGACGGGTGTAGTAATCGGAAATAGCTGCCTTGATGGCCTGCTCCGCCAGCACAGAACAGTGAATCTTAACGGGAGGCAAGCCTTCCAGCGCCTCTACCACTGCCTTGTTGGTCAGCTTGAGAGCCTCCTCCAAAGACTGACCCTTGATTAGCTCAGTGGCCATGGAGCTGGTGGCAATGGCTGCGCCACATCCAAAGGTCTTAAATTTCACATCTGCGATTTTGCCGCCCTCCACCTTGATGTACATCTTCATAATATCGCCGCAGGCCGGGCTGCCAACCTCGCCGATTCCGTCGGCATCGGTGAGTTCGCCCACATTGCGGGGGTTGGAAAAGTGATCCAATACCTTATCTGAATATTCCATATTTGTCTTCCTTTCCATCTTCCAAAAGAATGTTTGCGCTTGCCTGCAAACTCTAATATTTATTTTCTCCCTTGACGATGCTCTCCCACAGGGGAGACATGGCCCGGAGCTGCTCTACCACAGGAGGCAGCACCTTGAGGATATGGTCAATGTCCTTCTCGGTTGTCTGATCGTTGATGGAGAGCCGCAGGGAGCCGTGGGCTACCTCGTGGACCAGCCCGATGGAGAGCAGCACATGGCTGGGGTCCAGAGAGCCGGAGGTGCAGGCGCTGCCGGAGGAGGCGGCCACACCCTTGAGGTCCAGCATCAGCAGCAGGCTTTCGCCCTCGATCCCCTCAAAGGAAACATTTACGTTGCCGGGCAGACGCTGCTCCCGGTCTCCATTGAGGCGGGTACGGGGCAGCTTTGTGATCTCGTCAATCAGGCGGTCTCGCATCTTCCGGGTTTTGTCCGCCCGGGCGTGGATGTCCCTGGTGGCGATTTCCACCGCCACCCCTAGTCCCACAATGGCGGGGACGTTTTCGGTACCGGCCCGGTGGCCGCCTTCTTGCCCGCCCCCTTCGATAAGGTTGGGAATCCGCACACCTTTGCGGATATACAGAGCTCCCACTCCTTTTTGAGCGTGAATCTTGTGGCCGGAAAGAGAGAGCAGGTCGATGCTCTGAGCCTTGACGTCAATTTCCAGATTGCCTAAGGCCTGCACTGCGTCGGTGTGGAACAGAACGCCCCTTTCCCGGCATATCTTCCCGATTTCGGCAATGGGCTGAATGGTGCCGATTTCGTTGTTGGCATACATGATGGTCACCAGAGCGGTGTCCTCCCGGATGGCGGCGGCCACATCCTCGGCTTTGACAACACCCAGAGGCCCCACCTCCAGATAGGTTGTCTCGATGCCATGCTTGCGCAGGGACTGACACACATGGAGCACAGCATGATGCTCGAAGGCTGTGGTGACAATGTGCTTCTTGCCCTTTTTGGCCAGAGCTTCCACCACTCCCTTGATGGCCCAGTTATCCGCCTCGCTGCCCCCGGAGGTAAAATAGATTTCCTCCGGCTGTGCACCGATCCCCCGAGCTACTTTTTCCCGGGCCAGACGGGTGGCTTTGGCAGCGTCCCTGCCCTTTTGATAGATGCTGGAAGGATTACCGTACTCCTCCCTGAAATAAGGCAGCATGGCCTTCAGCACTTCCTCCGACACCGGAGTGGTGGCTGCATTGTCGGCATATACAAATCGCTCCATGCTCATGACTCCAATCCTTATATTTTCTGTGTCCGGATTAGCTTTTGATAGCTTTCGACAGCCAATTGGTCACACCGCTCGTTTTCCGGGTGACCTGCGTGGCCACGTATCCAATGAAAGTTCACCTTATGCATTTTTAAAAGTTCCAGCAATCTCTTCCACAAATCGGCGTTGGGAACCGGCTCACTGGGCTTTTTCATCCAGTTTTTTCTTTGCCAGTTGTACACCCAGCCTTTTTCTACGCTGTTGACCACATAGGTGGAATCGCTGTACAGCTCCACCTGACAGGGCTCCTTCAGGGCGGAAAGCCCCTCCAGCACAGCGGTCAGCTCCATTCGATTGTTGGTCGTATCCGGCTGAGCACCGCTCAGTTCCCGTTGGTGAGGGCCAAACCGCAAGATTGCTCCCCATCCTCCCGGGCCCGGATTGCCGGAACAGGCGCCATCGGTGTACAGGTACACCTGCTTCAAATAGGATCCTCCCTCCAATTTGGTCACTTATGTTACCGAATTCAGTATATACTATATCCATGGATTGTGCAAGGGGGGGAGAAGATTATTTTAAACTTTATGGTAATTTTACGACATTTCCTCTTGTTTATACGGCATTTACGTGATATTGCCAAAGGTTGCGACAACTTTCGTCCCGTTTGCAGTTTTAAGCTCCAACTATCAAAAGAGTATGGCGTATTGCCGGATTTTGTGATAATATATAGGATACTTACAGGTTTGAAAGGAAAGTATGGATGAAATTTGCTACCTTTATGCTCCAAGGCAGGGAAGCGGTGGGTGTGCTTTCCACAGATGAGCAGCTGATCTACCCCTTGGCAGGTATTGGGGATATGATCGGCCTGATTTCTAGCTATGGGGGAGAGAGCATGGATGCTCTGCCCAAAGAACAGCCTGTTCCGCTGGAGGAGGTCCGCCTGATGGCCCCGATTCCTCACCCTCCCCACGACCTGATCTGCGTGGGGATGAACTATCTGGAGCATGCTCTGGAATCGGCCCGTTTTAAAGGGATCAAGTTTAAAAAGACCCCCAACCCCCTTTACTTTTCTAAGAGGGTAGGGCGCTGTACAGCAACAGGGGATGAGATTCCCGCTTACCCTCATCTGACCAAACAGCTGGATTACGAAGTGGAGCTTGCTGTTGTTATCGGCAAGAGATGCCGCGATGTCACCCCTCAAGAGGCAATGGATTACGTCTTTGGCTACACCATCCTCAACGATGTTTCCTCCAGGGATGTGCAGGGAAGTCACGGCGGACAGTACTACTTCAGCAAAAGCTTAGAGGGCTTTGCCCCCATGGGTCCATGGATTGTCACCGCCGACGAGATTGGGCTTTCCCCCCAGCTTGGGGTACGGTCCCGGGTCAACGGGGAGCTGCGCCAGAACGGCAATACCAAGGAGTTTCTCTACGACATCCCCTTCCTCATCTCCCAGCTTTCCTCCGGCTTTGTGCTGGAGCCGGGAGATATCATCGCCACCGGAACCCCTTCCGGCGTGGGAATGGGTTTTCATCCTCCCAAGTTTCTTTCCCCCGGTGATGTGGTGGAATGCGAGATTGAAGGAATTGGAAAGCTTGTCAATACGGTACGGTAAAAAACCGGAAAGGAATCAATGTATGCTCATACGCCTGATGTGCGCCGCAGATTACGACAGAATGTACCGCCTTTGGAGTGAAAATGAAGGGATCGGCTTGCGGGATCTGGATGATTCCCGGGAGGGGATTGAGCGCTTTTTGGCCAGAAACCCCACCTCCTGCTTTGTGGCGGAAAAAGACGGAATACTGTTGGGCACCATTATGAGTGGACAGGATGGCTTGCGGGGCTATATTTACCACGCGGTGGTGCAGCCGGGCAAGCGCCGTCAAGGCATCGGCCGCGCTTTGGTAGAAGCCGTGGTGGGTGCCATGGAGCGGGAGGAGATTCATCAGCTGGCTCTAGTGGTTTATAAAAACAACCTGCCGGGCAACCGCTTCTGGGAGTCTATGGGATTTGTAGCCCGGGAAGATTTGAGCTTCCGCTGCCTTTCCCACAGCATCCATGGCAGCTTTTAAGCCGTGAAGATCAATATCCCCCCCTCGGTCCGGCGCTGTATGGAGACCCTGCAGGCTTCCGGCTACAGCGCCCATCTGGTAGGGGGCTGTGTGCGAGACAGCCTGATGGGGCGCAGGCCCTTTGACTGGGATATCTGTACCTCCGCTTTGCCCGGGCAGGTCATGGCCGCCTTTCCGGGCCGGAAGGTGTTGCCCACTGGTATCCGCCACGGAACCGTCACCCTCATGGAGGAGGGTGGCCCCCTTGAGATCACCACTCTGCGCAGGGATGGGGAATATCTCAATCACAGGCATCCTCAGAAAGTGGAGTTTACCCGCAGCCTTGAGGAGGATTTGGCCCGCCGGGACTTTACTGTCAACGCCATGGCCTATGCTCCCTGCGAGGGGGTGACGGATCCCTTCGGCGGGGCAGGGGACCTGAGGGCCGGTGTTCTGCGCTGCGTGGGCGACCCCCTCCAACGGTTTGACGAGGATGCTTTGCGTATTTTGCGGCTCTTTCGCTTTGCCTCCCAGCTGTCTTTTGAGCCGGAACCACAGACTCTGGCTGCTGCAGCCCAGCTGGCTCCCTTGCTTGGGCAGGTGTCCGGCGAGCGGGTTTCCGCGGAACTAAACAAGCTGCTGCTGGGGGAAAACGTCTTTCGAGCCCTCTGTCTGGCGGCGGATTACGCAGTTTTGGAGGCTATAATCCCCGAGATCGCTCCCTGTATCGGTTTTGATCAGCATAAGGTTGATCACATCCACCCGGTGGACAGGCATCTCTTTGCCGCAGTGGCTGCCGCGCCCCCCCGTTTGGAAATCCGTCTGGCCCTGCTTCTCCACGATATTGGTAAGCCAAGGGTATTTCATCTGGATGAAAAGGGAAGAGGCCATTGCCCCGACCACGCCGCTGCCAGTGCAGATGATACGGCGGTGATTCTCAGGCGGCTGCGGTATCCCAAGGATTTGGCAGGCCGGGTGGAACGGTTAGTATCCCGGCATATCTTCAAGCTGCCTGCCGACAAGGCCGCTCTGCGCAGGTTCTGTGCCGAACTGGGAACAGAGGTGGTGCAGGACCTCATCGCCGTCAAACGGGCCGATAATCTGGCCAAGGCTCCGAGCAAGGCTTCCAAGGTGGAGCAGTGCGACGCTGTGGCAACGATGTTGGATGAAATCATCGCCGCGGGAGACTCTGTGAGGATAGAGGATCTGGCGGTGGGAGGAAAGGATCTTCTTGGGGTAGGTGTGCCCGGCGGCCCCATGGTTGGGCAGATGCTGCGTTCTCTGCTGGAACTGGTAGTGGAGAATCCCGAAGTCAACCGCAGAGAAGTTCTGCTGCAGGAAGCCCAAAGGCTCTGGAACAGCAGAGCTGGTGGCAATCCATAAGCAGGAGCCTCCATCTGCAATGGAAAAAATCTCTTTGCTTGTATAAACCGCCCTGGTTTTGCCTACTGTTCCCATATACTTGAGATGTCTGCTCATTCTTAAAGGATGGGCAAACAGGAAAATGAAGCCGATGCCCCCTGCTGGGGAAACGTCGCCCCCTTGGAAAGAAAAGGAGGTACCTTATGGATGCCAGAACCGAAAACCGCAAGGCCTTTATCATTAACACCGCATATATTGCTCTGGTGGTAGTGCTGATTGTTCTGGCCGGAAAGTATCTGGTGCCTTGGCTGTTGCCAGTGATTATCGGCTATACCATTGCCATGATCTTTAAGCCCATCGTTCAGTTTATTGTCAAGCACACCAAGGCGGGACCCAAATTCACCGGATGCGTGGTGCTGCTTTTGGCCTACGGCCTTATTGCCGCCCTGCTGGTGATGGGGGGCGCCAAATTGGTGGACGCTGTCCGGAACATTCTGGCCAACATCCCCGGCTTTTATACCGGAACCTTTCAGCCTGCCATTTTGGCCATCAGCAACTTTCTTGATCAGACGCTGGGGGCTGTTCTTCCCGGAATGGTGGGCAATTCCGGCGAACTATTGGATGTCACCCTACAAAATGTGCAAAACGCCCTTCTTTCCTTTTCTTCGTCCGCTATTTCCAAGCTGGGGACACTCACCACCAAGATTCCCGCCTTTATGCTGGCGTTCTTTTTCACCATTATGTCCTCCTTGATCATCAGCATGAACTATGCTCAGGTCACGGGTTTTATTGCACGGCAGATTCCGGCTCAGCACCGTCAGCTAATCTTCCTCATTAAAAACGATACCCTGAAAACCGTGGGGAACTACATTGTTGCCTATCTCAAGCTGATGAGCGTCACTTTTGTGGAGCTTTCCATCGGACTTACGGTGCTGCGGGTGGAAAACTCCATCCTCATCGCCATGGGAATTGCCGTCTTTGACGCGTTGCCGGTGCTGGGAACCGGCGGCATCATGGTGCCGTGGATTATTATCTCGCTGCTCAACGGGCAGATTCCGCTGGCGGCGGGGCTTGCCATCCTCTACGCCATCATCACCATCATCCGCAACATCATTGAGCCTCGCATTGTGGGGAACCAGCTGGGGCTACATCCTCTGGCTACCCTTTGCGCCATTTATGCGGGCTTTAAACTGATGGGTGTGATGGGAATGATCGTCTTTCCCATTCTGGTGCAGATTCTGGCGGGGCTTCACCACTCCAAGGTCATACAGCTCTGGAAAGAGTAGATTTAGCAGGAGAATTGTGCTGTCGGGACATGGTAGATTGCCGGGGGAATTTGTCAATATTGCTTGACAATAACTTTAGAATCACGTAAACTAATGAATAGGTGTATAACGGCTAAGGGCGTATGGTATATATGATTAATTATAAGCGGGTCAAACGCATTAAAAATGCTATTTATATTTTCCTGGTGCTACTGATTTTGGTGCCTGCTATTCTGGTTCTTGTGTTGAGCATCAAGATGTTGCGCATCATGCCGGAACTCAGCCGCATTGTTGCGGAACATCAGGCAGTGTATGTTCAGGTGCAGGGGCAATCTTCACCGCCCCGGTCTTCCGGTGAGCAAGCGCCGGACCCGCAGCCTTCAAAACCAGCACAGCTTCCGGTTCCCCAGGGGACAAGCCGGGTGGAAAGGGCATCCGCTTCCTTATCTTCGCAGCCGGAAAGCTCCACGTCCAACAGGGAAGATACGTCCCAGGACCAATCTCATTTCACGGATTCATCGGCTCCCGAAGGTCAGCCCATAGAGCCGCTGCCGGAACAGGTGGTGACAAGGTCGCCTCCCTACGGGGATATTCAGTCACCCAACACGGGACTGCCCAGGTAAAAGCAAAGATGAGGAGAGGGTGTGTGCAGTGAGTTTCAAAGAGGATTTTATTGAAGCATTGCGCAGTGTCAAGCGGGATTTTTTTCATGAGCAAGAGGATCAGGCCGGGCAACAGGTTGCCGGGCCTTTAGAAGTTTCGAAGGAAACACCGCCAACTGCATCTCAGTCCGGTAATCGGTTGGATGTCGAAGATCAGGAGATCGCTTCTGCCAACCAGCCCTCTGCCTATGACGAGGATGTGATGGAAGCGTTTCTTCAGGCTAGCGCCTTTGACGATACTGACGACGACGTTGACGATGAGGCCGCCGAGGAGCGGGATGCAGCGCCATACCGCCGTTATGAAAAGGATTACGCCTCCGTCATTTCCCATCTGGAGGAAGAGGATATGTACGAAAATCAGGATACCGACCGTCCCTACGTGGACTTTGGCGGCAGCCTGTACGATGACGAAAAAACGGTGATCTCCAAAAACACCGTCATCCGCGGCAGTGTGGAAACCGATGATTCGGTCCGTTTGTTGGGACAGGTGCTGGGGGACATCGACTGCAAGTCCAACATTGTGGTGGCCGGAAAGGTAAGGGGTAACACCTCCGCCGCCAACGCCTACATATTTGATGCTCAGGTGGACGGAGATGTCCGTTGCGACGATGCCATTACTATCTCCAACGATGCTTGGGTGCTGGGCAATCTGCAGGCACAGCAGGCAGAAATTGACGGCAAAATCAAAGGCAACATCGAAATCCGCCATATGGTTTCCATCGGCTCATCCTCCTCTATTTTAGGGAATATCTCCACCGATGAGCTGGAAATCAAGCGGGGAGCCTTTGTTAACGGCCAGATTATGATGTATTCTCCCTCTCGGGATGTTCTGGATCGCTTCAATCGCTTTGAGGAATAGAGAAGCGATAACCTAACCGGAAGGTTATTTCAAGAACAGATTGCGGCGGACCTTGGCAGATGTGCCGGGGTCCGCATTTGGCATAATTTCGCCATGAAACTTTGTAGTTTTTCCTTTCTGGTATTGACAGGGACGGTACAATCGGATATAATAAATAACGTTGCTTTGCGGGTGTAGTTCAATGGTAGAATTCCAGCCTTCCAAGCTGGTTACGTGGGTTCGATTCCCATCACCCGCTCCAATTAAAAAAATCGCCGATTTGGATCGGCGATTCAGCCTGTCAAAGAACCCCTGATTTCTTGCGTGAAATCAGGGGTTCTTCTTGCAAATCAAGTGGAAGCGCAAGAAAAAAGGGCGTATTTACGCCCACATTGCCAGCTTTTTGAGGTTCATGGCAGCAAATTTAAGCCTGACCCAGTTTCTTACCCGTTCAAGCCCT
>JAHDPQ010000157.1 GCA_018434245.1 Oscillospiraceae bacterium | reverse complement strand
CAGACCCGCCCTGCTCTGGGCAATCACATCATGGCCCGCATCACCTGCCGCACCCGCCCCCAGATGGCAACGGTGCGACCGGGCATATTCCCCCCCGCCCCCTCCTCCCCCCGCAAGGGAAGCATTGTGAGTCGACCGGCCCAAACCCAGTCCCGGGTTTGGCGCAGATCCTTTTCCCCCCGGCAAAGAGAACAGGCCCTGGGCGACGCAGCGATCATCTTTTCCGGCGGCGCGGGACTCGGCAGCCGGGAGGCCTTTGAAACATTGCGCCGCCTGGCCCGGCAAACCGACGGCTGCGTCGGTGCAACCCGGGCCGCTGTCAATGCGGGCTACGCCCCCTATCAATGGCAGATCGGCCAAACAGGCATTGCGGTGCGGCCAAAAATTTATGTGGCGGTGGCGATCAGCGGTGCGGTACAGCATCTGGCCGGCATGAACGGGGCCGAGACCGTCATCGCCATTAATAGCGACCGCCGCGCCCCCATCTTTCATTATGCCGACTACGGCTTTGTGGGCGACTGGCGTGTGGCGCTGGAAACCCTACTGAAAAAAATCTGACGAAGGAGAGTTGTGGCATGGAGTACAAAAAAACCTATCGGCCAGCTAAAGGGTACACGTCCATCAGCAAAATTGGAGAAAGCTCCCTCAAGATACTGGAGTTTGGTATGGTGGAGCTGTGGGCCGGAGACAGCACCCAGCTGAACACCGGCGAAAACGAGACCGCCTTTATCATCCTGGGCGGGCATGCCACCTTTGCCTTTGGCGAAACGGTCTGGGAAAATGTGGGCGGGCGGCGCAGCGTGTTCGAGGGCAAGGCCCACAGCGTCTATCTGCCCCGCCACACCCAGGTTACCATCTCCACCAAGGAACATGTCAAGATCGCCGTCTGTGGCACCCCCCTGGATGAGGACACCCAGCCCCAGATCCTCAACCCCGATCAGGTCAATGTCAGCATGCTGGGCGTCCAGCCCTGGGAGCGGGAGACCCACTTTATTGTAGATGGGCGCAGCAACGCAAAACGCCTCACCATTGGCGAAGCCTTTGTCACCCCCGGCAACTGGGCGGGCTTTCCGCCCCACAAGCACGACACAGACGCCATGCCTGCCGAGGGCGTGCTGGAGGAAATCTACTACTTCCTGTTCCAGCCGGAGCAAGGCTTTGCCATCCAGCGCATGTACACCAAGGACGGGGAGATCGACAAAACCTACACCGTTGAGCAGGATGATCTGGTGGAGTTCCCCAAGGGATACCACACCACGGTGGGGGCCCCCGGCTATAACACCTATTTCCTCTGGCTGATGACCGGGGAGCATCAGGGCTTCTACCGCATCAACGATCCCGACCACGACTGGGTGTCCGCGGTGGAAAACCTGATCAAGAAAAACCGCTAATCTCCTCAATCCATCCTTGACCTGAAATTCAGGGTTATGTACGAATGCAGTTGTAAGGTGTAAAGAATGAAGCCAATCCCCCGAATGTAGATTACCATGCTGTCAAATTCCCAATGGCCAAAGGCATCTCTGCTTTCTTTGGGCGCTCTGAAATCGACGTTCCCATCACAAATCTACCACGTTTCTCAGATTTTCTGGGTTTGTTTTTTACCATAGATTTTGCATGAAAATTGTGGGAAGTGCTCCGACATAGCCGATTGTGATGGTTTTAAAGCTGATCCATAGAAGCACAACAACTACAACATTTAGGTCAAAATGGATGAGGAGGACTTAGATATTATGGGAAATGTCAATTGGAGTCATGAGCTTTTGGAGCGATTTTGCCGGGATGTATTCATCGGCTTTGGGTTTTCCACGCAGGAGGCACAAACGATTTCGGATGTGCTGCTTCAATCCGATCTGTTTGGCATCGAGAGCCACGGGATGCAGCGGATGGTTCGCTACCATAAGGGCATTGAAAGAGGCTTGATCAAAGTGGAGTCCAAACCGGAGGTAGTCTTTGAGACGCCGGTATCCGCTGTTCTGGATGGCAATCACGGCATGGGCCAGCTCATTGGCAAGACGGCCATGGAAATGGCCATTCAAAAGGCACAAGCAAGCGGCATTGGCATTGTTACGGTCCGCAACTCCAACCACTACGGCATTGCAGGCTACTATGCCAAGCTGGCCAGCGACGTAGGGCTGATCGGTGTTAGCTGTACCAACTCCGAGGCCATTATGGTGCCGACCTTCGGCAGGATGGCCATGCTGGGTTCTAATCCCATTGCCGTTGCCATGCCGGCCGAACCCTATGACTTTTTGTTCGATGCTTCCACCACGGTGGTCACCCGGGGCAAACTGGAAATATACAATAAAGCAAAAAAGCCGCTGCCGGCAGGCTGGGCTCTGGACAAAGATGGCCACCCCAGCGTAAATGCGCCGGATGTGCTGGGAAACATCGTGGCCAAAAAGGGTGGTGGCATCATGCCTCTGGGCGGCAGCGAAGAGCAGTTGGGCAGCCATAAGGGCTACGGATTTGGGATGCTGTGTGAGATATTCTCCTCCATTCTCTCTCAAGGAATGACTAGCGATCAATGCATGCAGGGAACCAAGGGCGGCATCTGTCATGGCTTTGGGGCAATCAACCCGAACATTTTTGGAAGTTCTGAAGGGATAAAACATCATTTCTCCGCCTATCTTTCCCGACTTCGTAAGGCTCCCAAAGTGGAGGGTCAGAAGAGGATCTACACCCATGGTGAAAAGGAAGTGGAGGCAGTGAAGAACCGCAGGCAAAACGGCATCCCGGTGGATCGAAACACGATGACAGAGCTACTGGATCTTTGCCAGTATCTGAAACTGGACTTTTCTGCCTATTTCGGAGACTATCTGCCACCGCAGTCGGAAAAGATTTTTAGAGGCAATTATTAGGAGGAAGGAAAAGGGACTGTGCCAAGGAAACTCTGCAGCTTCCCAAGGAGTGGAGTGCTGAATCCATCCGATGCTCCGGCAGGAGGAGCATCGGATGGATTTCATTTTGGGGCCGAATGGTTTGGATGGAAATCTGCTGCTCCGGTTTGGATTATGGTTTTGAAAGCTGGGAAGTGTTTACACTGTTGACTTTCAGATCACCAACCACAACTATTTTCTCGCCGATGTTTTGCACCGAGCCGGCGGAAGGCGACCCCTCCTGCCCCATTACCAGCTTGTCATCATCGACGAAGCACATAAATTTCTCGATGCCGCCCGCTCCATGTACGGTCTGGAACTGACCAGCACAGAACTGCCGAAACTGGCCAAGGAGATCCACGCCTTTACCGCTGACAATCCGACCGGCGGTGTCAATGTTCACAGACTTGCTAAAAAGCTGGAGGAACAGAGCGCAAAGCTGTTCCAGCGGTTGAACGCCAATATTCCGGAACCGAATTCCTACGGCGATGCGGATCGGTTTCCTGCCATCTTTGACAGCGAGACGGCCCGGCATCTCAGGAATATCAACGGCATCGCCGCCGACATTGCCGAAGTCTGTGCCGACAGCGATGTTCAGCCAACTCATAAGGAGAGGAAAAGCAAAACCCTGTGGCGGTTAGGCCTTGCGGCGGAGCTGTAAGTGCGAAAACTCTCCTATCCCATCTTCCAGATGGGCCGCCGGGATACCGTCGCGCTGGAGAAATTCAAAGCAAGCGGCAATGGGGTCCTGTTCGCTTCCGGTTCCTTTTGGGAGGGCATCGACATCCCCGGAGACGCATTGAGTATGCTCATCATTGTAAATCTGCCCTTCGCTGCGCCTGACCCCATCTCCGCGTATCAGCAGACGCTGTATGAAGATATGGGTGCGTACAAGGTGCGGGTACTGGTACCGGAAATGCTGATCAAGCTAAAACAAGGATTTGGGCGGCTGATCCGCTCTGAGACCGATGCCGGCGTTTGCGCCATTCTGGATTCCCGTGCGCGAGAAGATGCCGCCTATCACAACTGCACTCTGACCGCGTTGCCGCCTTGCCGGGTCACATCCGACATGGCCGCTGTGGAGAAGTTTCTACAACTCAAAAAGCAGCCCGCTTACTTCTCGTAGGCGGGCTGCTCAGAGTGTCAAAAAAGGTCGCGGTGAGCGGCCTTTTTTGATAGAATGGATGTGGTGATGAAGATGCTGAAACGAAGCGAAGATTTACGCTACATAACAAAATTCGCGTGTCTGGACAGTCTGGTTCCCAAGGGGCACCTTCTGCGAAAGATCGAAAAGGTGATTGACTTTGGCAAAATTTACGGGATAGTGGAGCACCTCTACTGCGAAGATAACGGTCGCCCCGCTGTTGACCCGGTGGTGCTGGTGAAGATCGTCTTGCTCCAGCATTTGTATGGAATCAAATCGCTGCGGCAGACGGTGAAAGAAGTAGACATGAATATCGCCTACCGTTGGTTCATCGGCTACGACATCGACACGCCGGTGCCGCATTTTGCCACTGTCAGCTATGCGTTCGCCAGTCGGTTTCCCAGCGAAGTGTTTGAGGAAATCTTTGCGTGGGTCCTGGAGGCGGCGGTAAAAAGGGGCCTTGTGAAGGCGGAGATGATCTTCATTGACGCAACCCACATCAAAGCCAACGCCAACCTGAAAAAGCACCGCGAAGAGTTGGCGGTAAAGGCAGCGCGTGTGTATGACGAGCAGCTTCGGGAAGAGATCAATGCAGACAGAGCATCCCATGGAAAGAAGCCGCTGCGCGACAAGGATGACGATAACAACACGACTTCGGGTGAAACGAGAGAAATCAGCGTGTCCACAACCGACCCTGAAAGTGGTCTGTTTCACAAGGGCGAACACAAGGTGGAGTTTGCGTACACCGCCCATGTCGCCTGCGATAAAAACAACTTTATCCTCGACTGTGAGGTGACACCGGGGAATGTGCATGACAGCATGGTTTTTGACCGTGTGTATGATGTAGTGATGGATCGATTTGAAGAAGTGAGAACTGTAGCAGTAGACGCTGGATACAAGACACCGTGGATTTGCAAAAAGGTGCAGGAGAGCGGGCGAAATCTTTCCACCCCATACAAGCGTCCGATGAGCAAAAGGGGATTTTTCCACAGTTATGAATATGTCTACGATGAATACTACAACTGCGTGATTTGCACGAACAATCAGGTTCTGAGTTATTCCACGACCAATCGTGGGGATTATCGGGAATTTAAGAGCAATCCCAAAATTTGTGCCGCTTGCCCGCAATTAAGCCGCTGTACCGAGAGTGCCAATCACCAGAAGGTGGTGACAAAGCACATTTGGGCGCATCACATCGACGCTGCTGAAGATTTCCGCCACAGTCCGGCCGGGCGGGAAAGCTACTGTTTGCGAAGCCGGACAATTGAGCGCGTGTTTGCCGATGCGAAAGAAAAGCATGGCATGCGTTACACGCTACATAAAGGGCTTGACCGGGTAAGGAACTGGGTCAGGCTTAAATTTGCTGCCATGAACCTCAAAAAGCTGGCAATGTGGGCGTAAATACGCCCTTTTTCTTGTGCTTTCCACGCGCTTTACAAGCTGAACCCCTGATTTCATGGAAGAAATCAGGGGTTCTTTGACAGGCTGTGCAGCCCGCTTACTTCTCGTAGGCGGGCTGCTTCTTGATACACACAGAGCGTGTGCCTTTACACCGGTTTGCGAAATTTGGCTTGTTCGCGGCATTCTGTACAAGCGGCATAACATATGCATTTAGCAGGGAGGGGTGTGAATGATCAGCAGTCAAACGCTTTTGGGTATGAGTCAGGTGGATATCACAACAATAAATCCGGGAACTTTGGTCGATGTGGGTACGGTTTCCATTTCCCCAAAACTGCCTCATGAGCAAAAGTTACTTTCGGTGATGGAACAAATAGGAAATCCTTACTGCTTTATGAGCGGGGATACGCCAGTTCGCACACGCTTCCTGAATGAAGGGAGAACCCTGTCCGACTCCTTGGTCAGCTACTTTTCTCAGCTAAAGCAAAGGTAGGGTTTAACAATAAAAATCAACAATCCATGAGGCAGAATTTCTACCCTTTGCCCCATGGTTTTTTCGACATTGGAGTTGTAAAACCATGGGAATGACGGTAACATGAAGCTGTGATCATTGGGGGAAGGAGGGCGCATGGCAAGGGTACGCAAATCGACTCGCACGGAAACCGCAAAGCATTGGAACGTGGGTATTTACATCCGGCTTTCGCGGGAGGATAAAGAAAAGGAAGAAGAACAGACGGGCAACCGGCGCGGCAAGCGGAAAAGTCCGCAAAACGTCGCCAACGATTCCAGCGGAAGCATTGTGGAGCAGGACAAAATTCTGACTGAGTGGGTGGAGGATTACTTCCGCGAAGAGCATTACACCGTCGTCGAATATTTTACGGACGATGGATTAACCGGCACCGACGACACCCGGGACGATTTTCAGCGGATGATGGAGTTTGCTCAAGACGGCAGAATTAACTGCATTGTGGTCAAGACGTTGTCCAGAGCATTCCGCAACTACGCCGACCAAGGGCGGTATTTGGAGCAGATCTTTCCCCGCTTGGGCGTGCGCTTTATCTCCAGTGGCAATCCCTTTGTGGATAGCTATCATGATCCGGATGCCATTACGGGGGGGATGGAAATCCCCATCAACGGCCTGATGAATGACCGCTTTGCCGCCAAAACCTCGGCAGATATCCGCAGAACCTTTGACGCCAAGCGCAGACGCGGCGAGTTCATCGGCGCATTTGCCCCTTATGGGTACATCAAAGATCCACAGGATAAAAACAGCCTGTTGGTGGATGAAGCGGTGGCCGGAATCGTTCGGGATATTTTTCACTGGTTTGTGGTGGATGGCATGAGCAAGCGGGGCATCGCCGTCAAGCTCAATGAGCTGGGGACTCCAAACCCGACCGCCTATAAGCAGAAGGTGCAAAGGCTCAAGTATCAAAATCCCAACTCGAAGGTCAATGACGGTCTGTGGTCCGCAAACAATGTGCTGGGCATTCTGAAAAACGAAATGTACATCGGCAACATGGTGCAGGGGCGGCAACGGGTCATCAGCTATAAGGTTCATACACAGATCAAGACAGATGAGAGTGAATGGTACGTTGTGCCAAATACCCATGAGGCCATAATCAGCGAGGAATTATTCCTGCAAGCACAATCGCTTCATTCCCGCGATACGCGGACTGCGCCGGGCAAAACGAAAAACTATCTCTTTTCTGGTATGCTGCGCTGCTCTGACTGCAAAAAAGCCATGCGGCGCAAGACCTCCAAGCAGTTTGTCTACTACCATTGCAGAACGGTCGTTGACAAGGGGGCGGGAACTTGCATCAAGCGCTCTATTCGTGAGGACAAAATCGCAAAGGCAGTTTACGATGCCATTCACTTGCAGATTGATCTGGTTCAGTCCTTGAGCAACACGCTGGATACCATTCATGAACGCCCCGTTGTAAAAACCCAATCCAATCGACTGGATGCGATGCTTAAGCTCCGTCAGGAGGAGTTGGATCAGGTCGTCAAGGCCATCAGCAGCTTGTATATGGACTGGAAGAGCGGCGATATCACCAAAGAGGATTACCGCAACATGAAGGCGGAGTTTGATGAAAAATCAGCCATGCTGAAGGCGGCGGTGGAGAACATTAAAGACGAAATCAGCACCTTGGCAAATGGTGTGAATGCAGAGGATCCCTATCTCACTGCCTTCTTGAAGCACCAAAACATCAAGGAGCTCAGTCGCGGGATTGTGGTGGAGCTGATTGATACCATCTATGTCCATGCAGATGGGCAGCTCACCATAGATTTCACCTTTGCCGACGAGTTTAAGCGGGTGGTTGACTTCATCGAAAATAACCGCAATGACCTTACCCTCGTAGGGCAGGGAGCTGTATCGTAACGCTTCCGCAAAAGTTGTGCATAAATAAGCGGAGCAGTAGGGCCAGCAGGACCATCAGCACCAGCGGGGCCAGCAGGGCCAGCGGGGCCATCAGCACCAGCAGGGCCAGCAGGGCCATCAGCACCAGCGGGGCCAGTAGGGCCAGCAGGGCCGGCAGGGCCATCAGCACCAGCAGGGCCGGTAGGGCCAGCAGGGCCGGCAGGGCCATCAGCACCAGCAGGGCCGGTAGGGCCAGCAGGACCATCAGCACCAGCGGGGCCGGTAGGTGACTCTGTTATAATTGGACTAAGCAAGGAAAACCGCTATACCAAAGGATTTTTCGCTAATCTTAGTCCACTTTTTTACCCTATTTACCCATTACCCAAATCTTTTACCCAAGAAAGGAGCACGCCGATGGCAAAAATCATTGCGATTATTAATGGAAAGGGTGGAGTGGGAAAAACAGCCACGGCAACCACGCTTGCCTATCTTTTGTCCAAGAGAGGAAACTGTACTGCCCTGATTGACTTTGACGGTCAGGGACATTCAAGCATTATTTCCGGTGTGAAGAACACCAACAAGCTGGAGGTGACAATCAATACGCTAATACGCAGGCTGGTTGAGGACGAGCCATTGCCCCTAGCTACATATTCAAAACCAAGTGTGGGGTTGACTTGATCCTCTCCAACACTCAGCTTTTTACCCTTGATCGAAATCCCTGCAATGTAGATTTCCGTGAACATATCCTGACACGATACGTTGATACCATATCCTTTGGCATAACCAGGACGGGCGGTAATCATTCTAAGCGGACACAACCGTAAAAATGCCGCCCAGCTTGCGGGATTGAGGCCCCGTTATTATCCGTGAAAACCTGACCTATGAGGAGGATGCTGTTTTAATCGTTACGGAAACCAATCTGCGCCAGCGCTCCTTCTCCGATTTTTAACATACCTAAATTGAAAGGAGCCCGAATATGAATCTTTTGCAGTTTGCCGAAACTTGGATGGATGAGGTAGTTATATCCTCCCGATTGACCGACGAAAATGGAAATCCTATCAAATTCAAAATTTCCTCCATGGCCTTGGAGCAGTGCAACGACTATCGGAATCAGGCGTCAAGCTTTAATGTCAAGAAAAAAGATGCCAGCTTTTCTGCGGCTAAATATCAGAGTTTGGTGATTATCAACCACACTTGGGATCCATCTTTTAAGGACACGGCTGCCCTAAAAGAGGGCGGTTTTTTGAAGCCGGAGCAATACCTGAACGCCGCATTGAAGGCCGGGGAAGCTGAGCGTCGATGCAGGCCATCATACAGCTTTCCGGGTTTGACGAATCTATGGACGATTTGGTGGAAGAAACAAAAAACTCCTAGCGGAGGGTGATGCCGATGCAATGTATGCCAATATGCGTTGCATAAATTTCATTGGAAGCCCTCCGAGTATCTCTTCCTTTCCCCCCATGAAAAAGCATTTGTCATCGCGTCAATCCAAAAACGTACCCGAGATCAGCCTAATGCCCAAGTATGATAGCGGGAACCGCCGAAATATCCACCTACCTGAAAGATGCCGAAGCTTTGGCTACTGCTGTGGACATGCTATCCATATGGCAAATCGAGTAGATCAGTTAACAGAAGATGCGTGAACAATGGGCTTGATGTCATCGGACACAATACATACTTTAGAAAAATCATATCCATACTGAGTCAAACGGGTAAGCCCTTTGCGTAGTTCAATTTGCTCAAAACTATTTCCCATACAGATATGCCCACGAATATTTACAAAGCTGAGACTTACCCCATTTGGAATGGGATCATCTTGACCGACAATATATTTTTTTTGAGTGTCTTTATAAAATGGGTGGTTATAAAACTTGTTGTACTGGTCTTCGCTCAGCTTTTTTGTATAATCAACGGTTATAAGCCCAAGGCGAGTTAAATTTCCAATTGCTGAAGCCACCGTTGCCATGTCCTCAATATCTGTTTCTACAAATACATCATTTTGCAACAATGTATATCCTTGATTGTCTTTTAAGTGCATTTCTACGATGGGATATATCACTTCAACATAGCTTTTAGATATTGGCTGAGGATCAGACGGAATGGGTTCTTGATCATTAATTGTTAGTGAGGTAGATACAGTAATTGTGTCCTCTTTTCTAAAAAGAGTTAAGATTTGAGCATCCACCATTGACAATTGTTTCAACACTTCAACAAAAGATGGCTGTACAAAAGGAAGCTTTTTAAAATCACATGACGATGCGATCAGCTGAGAAAACATTCTTCTCAAGTCTTCATTCTCATAATAATATTTGCTTGCTTCTAGAGCTGGCCCTAATAAATGCAATGGAGGTTCACACAGGCGTTCTGTAGGAATTTCAGACAAATCACTATCGAGTTCCTTTGCGAAATTCTTTAAGTGGTGTTCCTGTTTTATTTTTAGCATTAAAATAGGGGTGAAAATCAAATTGATCACATCAGCTATGCGGCTTCCCAATTCCTCAGACGGAGATTCAGCTACCTTTTTCAAAAATGAAGGTATTAATGATTCCGCGATTTTATCGAGCACGATTCCTTTGCCCCCTTACATCTTTTGATTTACCTTTCCCGCTTACTAGAAGAACGGCATATGTCCCAGGCCGAACTTTCCCGAATAACAGGAATCCGATCTAACACGATCAACAACCTTTATCACGGTGTGCCTGTAAGAATCACTCTCGATTATCTAGACCGCATCTGTGAAGCTTTTGATTGTGAGTTGGATCAGCTTCTTACCCGCACAAAAATCCTATTCCAAAAGTTAACCGGGAAGGTAAATCACGTTAAAAACCAGTTTTCTTTGCAATAGGTTTTTGATGTACTTCTGAATTATTATGCAAAAACAATAGCCGTCGGTGAAGTTGCCCGATGGCCGTTGTTTTTCTCACTTATCATAAAAGATTTTCTCATCTTGAAAAACTTACATTGGCTGCGGAGCTGTTCGATCTTGAAGCCTAATCAAGCCATCTACCGCTGCGGGATAGCAGAGAGGTTGGTTCCAATAAACAAGTCCTGATACCATGAAGAGTATCGTTTTAATCGGAATTATTGACGCTGTGCCTGCCGGATCCGTACGGCGCCAAGGGGGGTTACCTGTTTGGGATGATGCCGCCTTTATCGGCGGACTCCGCCAACCTTGCGTAAATGTTCAAGCAGCCAACCGCTTTCTTTTTCATAGGCGGTGTAAGGTTCTTGAGGCGTTCCCGAAGCGCTTCCTCGGGGATCTCCAGCGTTAGCGTGCCTGCGGGAATATCAATGGAAATACGATCGCCGTCGCGCACCGCGGCGATGGGACCGCCCGCGGATGCCTCTGGCGATACATGCCCCACAAAACAGCCGTTGTTCGTGCCCGAAAAGCGCCCGTCCGTTACGATGGCTGTGGAGAGCGCAAGCCCCTGCCCGTAGAGCATCTTCATGACGCGTGCCATTTCGCGCATGCCCGGGCCACCCCGAGGCCCCTCATAGCGTATCACGAGCACGTCGCCCGGGCGAATGCCGCCCGCAAGTACGGCCCCGGAGGCCTCCTCCTCCGAATCGAAGCAGCGGGCAACGCCGCTGAAGCGTTGCATACCGGGATCGATCGCGGTGGGCTTGGTGATAGCCGAATCCGGTGCGAGGTTGCCACGCAGCACCGCGAGGCTTCCCCGTGTATGCCACGCGTTCTCGAGCGCGTGGATGACGTCATTTTCTACGGCCGGTATGCACTTGAGCATTTCTGCCCAAGTTTCCCCCGTACACAAAAGCGCCTCCTTATCCAGCATGGGCAAAAGGTGCTTCATAACCGCGGGTACACCGCCCGCATTGTAAAAATCGGGCACGGTGAGCGGGCCGTTGGGGTATATTTTGGCAATATGCGGCGTGGAGCGGGCGATAGTATCGATATCTTCCATGGTAAAGGCGCACTCTGCCTCGTAAGCGATAGCTGGAAAATGCAGCGCCATATTGGTGGAGCCGCCGATTGCCATGCCGAGGCGGGCCGCGTTTCTAAGCCCGTGGCAGTTGATGACCTTGCGAGCGTTAAGCCCTTCGTGCACCATACTGACAATTCTCCGCCCGGATGCCTGCGCAGCGCGCAAGCGCTCCGCATAGACCGAGGGAATCATGGAGCTGCCGGGAAGCATCATGCCCAGCGCCTCCGCAACGGCGCACATCGTATTGGCCGTGCCAAGGAAGGAGCAGGAGCCCCAGCAGAGGCTGGAGCCGTTTTCCACACGCAGGTATTCCTCTTGCGTGATCTTGCCGTCGTTGAGCATTGCCAGCGCCTCTGTGACGCTGGAATTATCCGATTGCCGTCCGTCAAACGGTACACCCGCAAGCGATGGCCCCCCGTTGACGAGGAGTGCGGGCAGATCAAGCCGCGCCGCCGCCATCAAAAGCCCGGGTATCACTTTGTCGCAGGAGCCTAAAAGCACTAGGCCGTCAAGGTGGTTGATCTCCGCCATGCTCTGCACCTCGTCCGCAATTAAACCGCGGGCAGGGAGGATGTAGCGCATGCCGTCGTTTCCGCAGCCCATGCCGTCGCAGGGCCCTATGATACCGAATGTGACCGGTGTGCCGCCCGCCTGCCAGATGCCCTGCCGCACGGCCTCTGCAACGGCGTTAAGGCCACTATGCCCGGGGTTGGCGGTGTTCCACGAGTTTGCTATGCCAATCATTGGCCTTTCAAGGTCATATTCGCTGAACCCTACCCCTTTGTACAGAGCGCGGATATTGGACCATATCGGCCGTTTCAAATAGGTTTGGCTGCGTAGCTTTTTCATTGTTACCGTTCCCTTCTGGCCCTCCGGCCGCAGTATTATGCATTTTAGCCCGCAACGCCGACAGTCAGTAGAATATTGGCGAAGGTTCGACCCTCGCCCGTGGAGATGGCAAGCCGAACGTTCGGCTCGGTTGCCGCCGCGTAGAACTCGAAGCGGCCAAGATCGCTAAGCTCTATACCGGGAAGCCGCTTGCTAAATTCCTCAAATATCGCCGGCTCGGTACCGCTGCCGGGGGTCATAACAACGGCTTCTTCCACGTTAATCTCGGCGAGGATCGCGTCCAGCACCTGAGGAACGCCCGGGATGCCCGCTGTAACACCCAGATAGACGTGCGCCGCCTGCGGGCAGCGGCTGGCGATGGGATAGTTGCCGTCCGCGATCAAAATGCGGTCGCCATGGCCGCAGCGTGATAATACCGAGAGTATTTCCGGATGGATGCAACCTTGCCTGTTCATGCTATTCCCCTTCCCTGAGCTTGCCCAGCGCCCCGCCGGGGTGCCAACATACATACTGCTGCGGCGTGATATCGTGATGCGCCTGCAATATGACGCTGAGCGCCTGCAGCAAGGCCGTTTCCGCAAGAATCGATAAACGCGGCGCGCGGTTGAGGGGGCCGCCCTCGCACTCTACGCCCGCAAACAGATGTAGTTCGCTTTCCTTGGCGAGCCACGAGCCCACATTGCCACTTATGCCAATAATGCGGCAGCCGTTGTTTTTAAGCGCCCTTACGGTGGCGCGCATTTCCACCGTTTCCCCACTGTTGGAGATGAAGATCGCCACATCGCCCGGGCGCGTTTGCCCACAGGAGCCGTGCACGGCCTCCGTGCCGTGCAAAAAGCTCGTGGGCGTACCCGTGGAGGATAAAAGTGACGCGGCGTAGCCCGCGATATGCGCAGGCTTGCCGATACCGGAAACATGCACGCGGCCGCCCTTGCTTTCCGCTTCGAGGATGATATATGCAGCCTGCTCCAGCGCCGCGTAATCCATACTGCGTATCGTCTTTTCACATTGATCGACCATGTGCTTGGTAAAGGAAGTGTAGGCCTGTTTGCATCTTTCTTTCATAAAAACACTCCTAAGCTTTCAATACGGAGGTGTCGGGCCACTCTACACCCTTTTGCGCAAGGTAGGCCTCCACCTGGGAAAGAACGGGCAGCGAAGGCATGGCACCCATTTTGGATACGGTGAGTGCTGCGGTATGATTGGCGAAGCGCAAAAGCTCCTCTTCCTGCCAGTTCAGGCAGCTCCCCACGCAAAACGCACCCACAAAGGAATCACCCGCCGCCGTGGGGTCCACAGCTACGACACCCTCCACGCCTGGGCCGTAATGGAAACCCCTTTCCGTATCCAGCACCGCACCTGCGTCTCCCAGGGTGATGAGCACGTTCTGGACACCCTTGTTTCTAAGCGCCTGCGCCGCAGCGCGAGCGTCGGCAAGCTCCACACGCTTCCCTTCGTGGCGTATTTCGATACCGGTTAAGTCGTACGCCTCATGCTCGTTGGGCGATATATAGGTGAGGTGGGACAGGAACTTGTCCGAAAGCGGCGCGCTGGGTGCAGAATTGAGCATCACCTTAACGCCCTTGCGGTACGCCATTTCCGCCACAAATTCGTTGACTTCCATGGGTATTTCCAGCTGCAACATCACAAGGTCGTACGCGGGAAGAAGCTCCTCAAGAAATGCGACCTCCTCCGTCGTGATCGTCATGTTCGAGCCCGATAGCACGATAATGCGGTTGAGTGTCTGCCCGTCGCCGCCCTTTTCTAAAATGATCACCGAGCAGCCGGACGGCTCCTTGGGGTCGTACAGCACATGCTCGGTACGTATGCCGTCACGCTTGCAGGCGGCGAGCATTTCCTCGCAGTTGGCATCGCGGCCAAGCTTGCCCACCATCGTCACATCCGCGCCAAGGCGCGCCGCCTGTACGGCCTGGTTGGCCCCTTTGCCGCCGGGCGCCTTGGTAAATCTGCCGCCGAGGACGGTCTGCCCCTGCCGGGGGAAAACCGGCGTTTCCGCGATCTGATCCATTACAAAGCTTCCAACAACTAAAATTTTCGGCTTGGATTGCATATTGGCTCCTTATCTGGGGGAAGCTCTCCCCCGTCTATAAAATCGTTTTGAGTGACAGCCATGTCAGCACGCGCTTGATCTCAATCGTCCCAGAAATCCCGATCGCACCCACCGGGCTGTTCGCGGCCGGTATGCTTCAGGCCGATATAGTCTACCTATGCTCTGAAATTTGCGCTGCTTTCGTAGCAGATATCGCCCTGCATGCCGCAGCAGAGGAAGAGCTTGGGTGAGTCGGCCCCGCGGCTGATAACCTCGGATGATTGCCGGTAGAGATCCTCGATGATGCCCATGGGCTTTTTGTTGTGTCCACAGGCCACCGCATACAGGCAGCTGCGATCCTGCCTGATCCCTTGGGGCGGTTGGAAAGCGCCCCAAGGGATCAGGCCACGGCTCCAAACCTTTCGGGGCCCTTAAACACGCCGCTGCCGCCCATGCTCAGCCCCGCGATGAACGTGTTTTTGCGTTTGCACGAGAGGGGGAACATCCAGTTCATGGCGGTGGCTTTTTGCAGAACACATAGTTGTAATAGGCGCAGCTCCCAGAGATGTTAGGAAAGGAGCTGTTCTGTACCAAAGGGCATCACTGGGGCGAGCATATGGTCCTGCACGCAGTTGTTATTGTGCGAGAAGCGGATCCCGTCCAAGTGATCGCCCGTGATACCATGGCAGAAATACAGCGTTTACACTTTCTGCTACCACGGTAAAGCCCGTAGCCCGGCAGTTTTTTTATATTCTCTATGGTCGGCGCCGGCAGAAGGGCAACGACATCCGATTTATATTTTTACATTCGGATTTGGCCTTGAACCACAGGATCACCAAAACAGGCTTCCTTTCAGCGGTTGACCCAGTAGATTGGATCCCTGCCGGCGAGAACGTCGGTGACGCCCTGTGCGACGCACATGCTTACCTTGTGGTAGGCCTCGCGCGTTTCGGCGCCCGTATGGGGCGTGCATATGACCTTGCCGCTCGTCAGGAGCGGATGGTTCTGTCCCAAAGGTTCATGCTCGAACGCGTCAAGCGCCGCGCCCGCAAGCCTGCCCGAATCGAGCGCACGCAAGAGTGCTTGCGTATCCACCACCGCGCCGCGCGCGGCGTTGATAAGGTAGGAGCCCTGCTTCATTTTTACAAAGGTTGCGTCGTCAAACATGTGAAAGGTTTCCTTCGTGCTCGGCACATGAACGCTTACGATATCGCTTTCCCGTATGATCTGCTCCGCCGAAACGAGCTCCACGCCGTATCTCTTGGCCGCTTCATGATCCGGATACAGGTCGTAGGCCAGCACGCGTACGTCGAAGCCCTGAAGCTTCTTGGCCACGAGGCGGGCAATGGCGCCAAAGCCCATCAAGCCCACCGTGCGGCCCTCCAGCTCGTTGCCAAGGCTGCGCCGCCACTCGCCCTCGCACAGCGCCATATGCAGGAACGTTATATCGCGGAGCATGTCGATGATCAAGCTGATCGTCAGCTCTGCAACGGCGTTGGAGTTGATGCCCGGCGCGTTGATAACCTTGATACCGTGCCTTTTGGCGCTTTCCTTATCGATGTTATCTGTACCGGCGCCGAATTTCGCGACAACCTTGAGCTTAGGCGCGATGTTGAACACCTCGTTCGTCCAATCGTCCAAGCCGATAATGGCGCCGTCAATATCGCCTATGACCGCCGCGATCTGCTTATAGCTCATATACGGCAGCTCGCCCTTGTAGACGACCACCTCGTGCCCCGCGTCTTCGAGAAGCTTCTTTGCCGGAAGGCAAAGTGTTTCAAAGTGCGAGGATGTGACCAATACCTTGCCCACTTGATCTCGCCTCCTCAGATTTTGAGCGATATGCCGTTATCGGTGCAGAACTCCTCGAGTTCGGCGTTCAGCTTGGTAATTTCCGCGGGAACGATATCGAGCTGGGGCCTGCGCATATGGCCGCCGCGCAGACCACGCAGGGTCAGCGCTTCCTTAAAATAAGACATATTGCTGCCTGCCTTTAGGATATCTGTAATGCGCGCGCATTGGCGCTGCCATACCTTGGCCTTTTCCCAGTCGCCCGCATCGATAGCGCGCTGCACTTCTACGAAAGGCTCGGGGAACACGCCGGCAATGCCGGAGACCGTGCCCGTGCAGCCCAGCGCGCGAAAGCCCACGTATACACGGTCGTTGCCGTGCATGACGGAGAATGTCCAGTTATTAATCTTGAGGTAATCCATCGTGCGGTTGATATCCGAAAAGCTGTACTTGATACCGATCACGTTTTTTGCACGGTCCGCAATCCTCTGCGCAACCTCGGGCAAAATGTCGTTGGCAGCGCATTGTGGGATGTTATAAAGATAAACGGGGAAATCGGGTGCGACGCTCCCCGCGACACGAACGTAGAATTCCTCCATCTCGCGTGGGTTGAGCCCAAAGAACTGTGGGGTTACCACACCGATGCCATCCGCGCCGATCTTTTGCGCGTGCCTGGCAAGCGCGATAGTATCATTCTCCGCCATGGCGCCGCAATGGATATAAACAGGAAGCCTCCCCGCTGCCGTCTTCACAACGGTCTCCATCACCTGCTTGCGCTCCTCCATGCTCAGACGCAACATTTCGCCGGTGGTGCCGCTAGGGTACAGGCAGTTTACGCCCTTTTGCACCAGCATCTCCGTTTGCGTGGCTATGGAATCTAAGTCTACGTCGCCGTTATCGGAAAACGGCGTTGTCATTGCGGGGGTGATACCAAACAGTTTTTTCATTGTTTTCTCCTAATCCAACGTCATATGACGCAAAGTATTTCTCAACCTTTTACGGCACCTGCCGTAAGTCCGCCCACCACGTATTTTTGCAGTAAGATCGATACAATAACGACCGGCATCGCCACGATCACGGCCGCAGTCATCAGGCTGCCGTAATCTACCGCCTGATAACCGATGAAGAGCTTAAGCATGACGGGCAATGTTTTGGCATTGCTGCCGCCGAGCACATAGGCAAACATGTAATTGTTCCACGACTGAATGAAGCTCAGGATCGCTGCCGTGATAATGCCCGGTGTAGAAAGCGGTACCATAATGAGGATAAAGGATTTGGCCTCGGAGCAGCCGTCGATGAACGCAGCCTCCTCGAGCTCCTTGGAGATCGAGGCAAAATACGGCGATACGATCCATATCATGAGCGGCAGAAGCACCAGCAGGTTTGCCAGAATCAGTGCGCCGCGTGTGCCGATCATGCCGATCTTGCTCAGGATCATGTACCACGGTACAAGGAACGTGACCGCGGGCACGATGCGCACGCAGAGGATCATGGCGGAAAGCTTATGCATGTTATGCCGTGCAATGGCGTAGGCCGCAGGCAGGCCGAGAATACAGGCGAGCCCCGTCGCGCCGGTGCTTATGATAAGACTGTTAATCATCGGCTGGATGATATCGAACCTTGTAAATACCTTAACGTAATTCTTATTCGTCGGCTCGAAGCTGAAAAGCTGCCGCATATCCATCATCTGCGCCTGCGTTTTGAATGAAGAGGAGATCATGTAGTAGATCGGCGTTAAAAGAAGCAGCAGCGTTACGATAACCACCAGCCAAAACAATACTTTTAGTATGATTTTTTTTACCGTTTGCCTGCTCATCATATGTACCTCGCTTCGATCCGTTTTTTAAGGCTCATGCTGATCAGCGCAAACGCCATAACGATGATGAAGAAGATGATCATCAGCGCGCAGGCCCGGCCCATTTGCATGTAATCGAACGCATAGGTATAAACCAGAAGATTCAGGTTCTCCGTCATCTGGTTGGGCCCGCCGTCCGTCATGGCCAGGATCAGATCGTACACCTTCAAAAGCTCAATGCCGCGAAGCAGAAACGCCATGATGATCGTGGGCGAAAGAAGCGGCAGGGTGATCTTGAACATTATTTGCAGCGAGTTTGCACCGTCGATGCGGGCGGATTCATAAATATCCGTGCTGAGACCCGCAATACCTGCCAGCGTGATCAGAATGATCAGCGGCGTCCCGCCCCATACCTCCATAATCATCAGGGACTTGAACACTGTCTCGCCGGCAAACCAGTTCACTGTATTCCATCCCAAAAAGCGAAGCATGCCGTTGATAAGGCCTGTGGAAGAATCAAACATCACCTTCCAAACATAACCCATGGCGATGGGGGTAGCCACCATTGGGAACAAAAAACCGGTGCGGATCAACCCCTGAGCTTTTTTGATCTTGGAGAGCATTAGCGCAAGCGCCACCCCGAGGGTTACCTCGAAGATCGATGCGATAAAAAAGTATTTGAACGTAAAACCAATTGCGTTCAGCGTGCGTTGATCGGTGAGCAGATCGATGTAATTTTGTAGCCCCACATAAACCGGCTTATCTACGAGCGACATGCGCCAGAAATGCAGGCTCATATACAGCGCGTAGCACATCGGGTACCCGATGCAGATCACGACAAACGCAGACGTCGGCAATGTGAACAGCCATTTGGTGCTCTTGTTCAACCACGCGCGCATGTTAGACCTCCTTGTGTACATACGGCCGGCGCAGAACGCAGGTAAAAGAGGGAGAGCAGGAGCGTCGTTCTGCGCCGGTTGGCCGTTATTTAAGTTAATATTATTTCTCACCGTCGAGAATGGTCTGAATCTGCTGGTTGAACGGCTCTATCGCCGCTGCAAGATCAGCGCCGCGAAGACCGGTATTGGCGAGATCGATCATTTTACCGACGAGCGCGCGGACCTCCGAGGCGTTGGCGTTGTGTGGACGGTCATAGGGGTAGCCGTCGTCGCCGGTCTGCTGGACGACCTGCATGAGCGCAGGGTCCACGACAGCTGCTACGCGATCGTCACCCCAGGTGGAGGTACGGGCGGAGAAACCGGTCTCGATCATACCCTGCACGTCCATTTCCTTACCGCTGGCCCACTTGATAAACTCCCATGCGGCGTCCTGATTTTTGGAAGTGCTGCTGATGCCCCATGCCCAAGCAACGATGTTATACGGCGTGTAGGCACCGATGGTGCCCATCGGGAAACGGGCAAA
Organism: Oscillospiraceae bacterium; assembly: GCA_018434245.1. Classification (GTDB taxonomy): domain Bacteria; phylum Bacillota; class Clostridia; order Oscillospirales; family Ruminococcaceae; genus WRAV01. The sequence goes on along the minus strand of JAHDPQ010000157.1, from coordinate 17,469 downwards.
GCCAAGTTTGTCGTAGATCACAGAGGTGTCGGGGTCGGTATGGTTAAAGGTCTGCGCATAGGCGTCGATACGCATGGCGGTGATGCCGTTGCTGAACCAGTTGATGCTGTCGTTGGTGCTGCCGGCAGCCATGCCGTCCGGGCCGTACTTGACGAGCTCCGCATAATACTCGAGAGCCGCCAGTGCCTCCGGCGTATTCATGGTAGCGTTCAGGTTTTCATCGAAGAAGTCGCCGCCAAAGCCGTAGAGGAAGCCGGAGAACTGCGTAACGGCACCGTTGCCCTCGCCGCGAAGCGAGATGGCGTACACGTTGTTGGCTGGGTCGTAAAGCTTCTTACAAGTCTCGAGAAGCTCATCAAAGTTGGTCGGAACGGTCGCACCGTACCTTTCTAACAGCTCCGTGTTGTACCAAAGCATTTCGCCCTCGACAAGGTAGGGGATGCCTATGATGTCGTTGTTGACGGTGGTAACCTCGCGTGCCGAGGGGAAGAAGTCTTCATAGTCGTAGTCCGCGCCGGAAGCTGCGATGTAGTCGTTAAGTGGCTTGAAGTAGCCGTTGTTGTACCAAGCGGCAGTCTCTTGAATGGGACGGTAACAAATCACATCGATGTCCGAGCCGCCCGCGCCCGCGTTGATGTTGATCTTATCAATGGTTTCCTGGAACTCGTAAAGCTCCATATTGACCTTGATGCCGGTCTCGGCCTCGAACTCGGAGAGGTACTTCTGTGCGGCAAGTACCGGGCCGGAAGACGTCGTTACGACCGTGATCGTCGTGCCTTCAAAGGGTTTCGCCGCGGCTGCCGGATCCTCCGTTGCCCCGGCAGCAGATGGGGTTGTTGGGTTGGAGGGTTTAGCGGTGCCATTGGGATCGGTCTGCGTGGCGCAGGCGACCATCGTAAACGCTATCGCCAACGCAAGCAGCAGTGCTACCAGCTTCTTCATGTTTCTGTTCCTCCTTAATTTTGTTTGGTACTTGGGATATATCGGGCCAACGCCCGCGGATACCTTGTGGAGCACGTCCGCCTGGGGAAGCGGCATATGCGTGCGGCGAAAGTTCTTTTGAAAACGTTTTCAAACTATGAACAATAAATCTTTTCACTTATTTTGCGCTATTTTAATTAAAAAAAATGTACCTGTTTTACGGTTTTGTTTCGTTTTGCGTCGGATGTTATAGAGGTAGAAATGGCGAAACCGGATGGAATGTCCAAATATCAGTTTCTTTGTAAGGGGCCACTACGCGGGACGCCGCTGGATTCGCCCAAAATGAGGCGGGCGGGAATGACCTTTTCACTGGAATGGGGGAGGGACTTTTTGCCGTCGGTAATCACGCGTATCCAATTGAGGAGTTGCTCGCCAATGGCGTGGTATTCGTCGTCCACATGGACGAGGGTGGGCCTGATAAGGTTTGCGTGGCGGAACGTGCCGAACGATGCAAGAGAAATATCGCGCGGGATGCTGATGCTCTGCGCGCTGCAATAAAGCATGATACCTTCCGCGAGGGCAATGCTTCCGGTGATGTAGGCAGTGGGGGCGTTTTCCCCGTAGATGGTCTCCTGTAAAACCTGATAGCCGAAATCCTCGGAAAACTGCGAATAGTAGCAGGTGATATCCCCCAAAGGGATGTTGTAATCCTTGATGAATTTGTCGATCCCCAACTGTCGATCCACGTTGGTGGAAAGGCTGCTCGGGCCGGAGATGAAGCAGATCCTACGATGCCCGAGGTTGTGGAAATAAACAAGGAGGTCGTAAATGCCCTGTTTTTTATCCACGTAGACCGCAGGGAACTCGCGGTTTTTCGGATGGCGGTCGTAGCAGAGGATCGGAAGCCCTGCGCTTTGCAGCTCCGCAAGCTTTTCATCGTTTTCTCCGGTAGAATTCACGATCAAAGCATCCACTCTGCTTCGCTTCATATTTTCAATCAGGCGCGCTTCGGTTTCGCCGCTGTCGTAGATGTTTGCGCTCAATATCTGATAACCGTCAAGTGTGATACCGTTTTCAAGTACGCGGAGCACACCGGTAAAAAATGAAACGCTGAAATCGGAGGCCAGAAGGCCGATCGTCTTGGTTTTACGCTGTTTTAACGATTGCGCAATCGCGCTGGGAACAAATTGGAGTTCTTCCACGGCCTCGAGTACGCGCCGTTCCTTCTCGGGAGCGACAATGCTCTTCTCGTTGAGCACACGCGATACGGTAGAAATCGATACCCCGGCACGATGAGCTACGTCCCGGATGGTGACGTTCATGTCACTGCCTCCTTGAAACCGTTTTCTTAATCATAACAATAGTTTTAAAGTCTGTCAATATGCACGCAAATAAATTGTTTCACAAAATATTTTTGCAAACCTTGTACATTACTGCTGATTAAAATAACTTTAATGGCTTGCGATCTGATCTTATTTTGTATATACTGTATTTATTTAAGATTGTAAAGTAAACGTTTTCAAAATGGTCTTATTTCATTCGCCGGGGAAAGCTTTATGAGCATCAAAATCGCTAAAACAAGCACGGCGCGGCGGAGAGCATACAAAGCAGCATCCCCGCACCCGTCCGCCTTACGGGGTATCCCGTTTGCAATACTGCCGGCGTGAGAGCTTTGCTGGAAGCCACTGTACCCGCACTCCGAAAGGATGCGCTGAAGTGCTTTGAATATTGGCCGTCTGCATTCAGGAGAAACGCCTGCCGGGATTCCTTCGCCGCGTGGGAATTTTGCACCTACCAGATTGCAGCAGAAATTCGCTTTACTTTAACCTGTGGGCGCCGGCAAAATCGCCAAGGGCAGGTACCCTGTGAGTGCATTGGCGACACGCTCTTGTTTTCTTAACCCTTCCCGCTTGCAAAACCTAAGCGCGCAGCAGGAAGAAAAGTACAAATTTCAAGGAGGTAAACGAACTTGACGGAAAATGATAAATCCCTCAAGCGCTTGGAACGAAGCCTTAACTTTTTGCGTATTGTCGGCGTAAGCGTGCTGTGGGTACTCTTAAGCGCGCTGATCGTCCCCTTCGGCCCCGCCACCGTCGCCATGTACCATGCCATTCTCAAATCGGCGCGGCAGGGTGAGGGCAAGTTTTTTTCGGTATTCTTTGTTTCTTTCAAGGCCAATTTTAAGCGTAGTGCGCCGGTCGGTACCCTTTACCTGCTGCTGGTGGTCGCGCTTGTATTCTGCATACGTTTTGCCAATATACTCGCTGCCTCCTCGCAAACATGGATGTTTTTGAGCTACGTATACACAGGCATGCTTATTATTATGGGTGTTGTAGGCAGCTTCATATTCCCGGCCTTTGAGCATTGCATGCTGGGAGGTTTTCACTGCGCAAAGCTGGGGCTGATGCTGGCGTTGCGGCACCTGTTCACATCGCTCACCTGCTTTTTGCTGCTATTCATCGCTGGCTGGCTGGTGCTGCGCTTCCCGGCCTGTCTGTTGCTGCTCCCGGGCGGTTGTTGCTACATATGCACCATGGTACTCGAACCTTTTTTTGCCAAGGAATTTTAAACGGAGACGCAGCCTGAATATTGATATTCGGATTACGGCTTTCTTTCGTGAAAATGCTAGATACACCAAACACATATGGTCATTTTGCCCAGATGATTTGGACGGAAAATATTAAAAAAATGCAGATAAATAGAAAATTTAATTTATGTGCCGATTGCTTAGGCAGGCTCATTAAAAATGTTATGGTTGCCTGCGTCATGAGATGGTTCATTTGTTTTGTAGGAGATGCCATCCACATAAACATGGAGGTATCTCCCACCCCCTAGAGGGCGGTTACGCTAATTCTTGATCGGTATGGATACCTTTCTCATTTAGCTCGCTGATGGTGGGGGGATACTTTGCTGCTCCGCAGCGTTTCGGTGATATCCTCCACTCAGCGCTTCCTTCCAAAAGCTTTCCCGATGACAGTATTGTTCGATAATTGCTGTTGCAATGGGTATGCCTTTCAAGCGGGGCAATTCAGAGTGGAATCTCCTGATGTGGCGATCAAATTTTGATTGTAATATAATATGCCACCTTTCATTTGAGCTTGGGCGGGCTGCTAACAATTCTACCGGTGGCAGCGGAAGCGAATTATTATCTTTCGTCTGCAGTAGCCATAAACTGCAGACGAAAGAGTACACTCTACCTGTTCACAGATGAGAGCTGCATGATCCCATGACTCATTTCGTGGATAGGTATCTCCCACGAAACCTGCAAGGATTTGTGGAACCCCACAGCCGTGCGCATATGCAAAATAAAGTAATTTGCGCTCTAACAGATAACAAGCGGCGGATTTGAATCTAAATCAAATCCGCCGCTTGTTATCTGTTATCTTTAATGTTATATGATTATCCAGCCGCCTCCAGAACAGTTTTTCCCTTTTCTAGCTGGTGAGGCCTGTTATTGGTAAGTAGTTTACCTCCAATGCACAATCGTATCTGCTGCCGCTTGCGTGATTTGCCGGTATTGCAGTTTTATCCGCAGTGCATTGTCGCTGGATTATGATTTTCAAATCGCGTGTTCTCCATTCTGGACAGCCGCGCAGGCCGCCGCTATAAAAATGATATACTGGCGGCTCTGCCCGATATGCCGGTGACTGATCGGCTTTCGGACGTTAGCCGTTTTATCCGGTCAAAGAAGGCGGGCGCATACTTTGAATAGGACAATCGGCAGATTTCATATATTCCTATATGAGCGTCATTTTTATAGATGGGAGGGTAGGCCATGGGAAACTCTGATTTCTCCCAAATGGATTTTTCGGCATTAAAACAGGTGGATGTGCGAACGGTCAACCCGGATACGCTGGTTGACATTAACGATATAAAGGTCAATACAAAGCTGCCCAAAGAAGAACGGATACTGGATTTTATCCGGCAAATAGGAAATCCATATTGCTACCGGTGCGGCAAGGTGGTTGTCAAAATCAGCTTTAACGATACCGGCGCCACGCTGGAGGACAGAATGGAAAGTTTATTGAGGATGATGTGAGATGGATGATTTTTTTGGGCGGAGCCTGACCATGTGGGTTCGGAAAAGCTGCTGTTTTGTCTGGACGCGCCCTGATAGGGGTGCTATAATAATAGCGGACTAATATTAGCGAACGCCCATTGATTCAGTCAGGTTTTGCTTCTTGACTTTTTCAATTGGGAGGTTTCGTTATGCCATTTGATAATAAGGATACAATCGTATACAATGCTGTGGACTATTTGCGCCTGTCTAAAGAAGATGGCGATAAAGCAGAAAGCGACAGCATTGCCAATCAAAGAGATTTAATAACCAATTTTGTGAAGTCAATGCCCGAAATCCGCCTCTGTTCGGAAAGAATAGATGATGGATTTAGTGGTGTTGACTTTAATCGTCCTGCCTTTAATTTGATGATGGAGGATGTAAGAGCTGGGCGGATCAACTGTATCATAGTCAAAGACCTGTCCCGTTTCGGCAGAAACTACATCGAAGCAGGACGATACATTGAACGGATTTTTCCGTTTTTAGGTGTGCGTTTCATTGCCATCAACGACGGTTACGACAGTGCAAAGGAAAAATCACCGTCAGACGATATTATCATTCCTTTCAAGAACCTTGTCAATGATGCGTATTGCAGAGACATTTCCGTTAAAATCAGGAGTCAACTTGATATAAAGCGTAAAAAAGGTGAATTCATTGGCTCCTTTGCCGTATACGGTTATTTGAAGTCGGAAGAAAATAAAAATCAACTGGTTATAGACCCCTATGCCGCAAAGATTGTGCGGGATATTTTTGCATGGAAGCTGGAGGGGCTAAGTCAGCAAGGGATAGCCGATAGGCTCAATGAAATCAGCGAACCGTCCCCCATGGAATACAAGCGATTTTTAGGGCTTAACTTTGCTACCAGCTTTCAGGTAAACCCCAAGGCAAAATGGACTGCCGTGGCAATCGGCCGCATCCTGAAAAACCCCATCTATGCGGGGCATCTTGTGCAGGGCAAGGAAAGCACCCCCAACTACAAAATCAAACAACGGTTTATGAAACCGGAAGATAAATGGATTCGGGTGGAAAACACCCATGAGCCGATTATTTCGCAGGAAGTGTTTGATACGGTGAACCGTGTGCTTGCACAGGATACCCGTATCGCACCGGACGAGGAAACGGTCTACCCATTCTCCGGCCTGATTTTCTGCGCAGACTGCAAGAGCGGCATGGTACGAAAGACCGTACCCGCAGGCGGTAAAAAGTACGCCTATTATTATTGCTCCAAGAATAAGGCTGGGGACGGCTGCACCACCCACTGCATCAGTGAAAAGATGCTGGAAAAGGCGGTCCTGCAAGCACTTCAAAATCATATCGCTTCGATTCTGGATATTGAACGGATTCTCCGTTATATCGACACACTTCCCATGCAACAGGAGGAAATCCGAAAAATGGATACCCAACTGCTGATGAAGCAGGAGGAAATCGAAAAATATAAAACCCTTAAAGTATCTATTTATGAAGACTTGAAAAGCGGTATGATTGATGCGGATGAGTACAGGGAGTTCAAAGAAATATACGGGAAAAGGGTCGAGGAAGCGGAAAAGGCTGCGGGACGGCTGAAACAGGATATGACCCTGATTCTTGCGGGTGAGGGAGCAAACAGCATTTGGATGGAAGCCTTCAAAAAGCACCGGAACATCACCAAGCTGTCCCGAAAGGTGATTATTTATCTGATTGAGTGGGTCAATATCTATTCCGGAAGCAGCATGGAGATCCGATTCCGCTATCACTATGAATATGAACGGGCGCTGCTCTTTGCCGGGAGTGCTAAAGAGCTGGCAGCAGAACCTCCAAGGCAGGGGGTGGTGTAAGATGGCAAGAACGAGTAGAAAGATGATAAAACCTCCTGTCCAGACCATTCATGAGCAGATATGGAATACCTGTATTTACGGGCGGCTGTCTTTTGAAGATGACCGAAAAAAAGAAAGCGATTCCATTGGCAATCAAATTGCCATGTTGGAACGCTATATTGGGGAAAGGCCATACTTAAAGCTCACCTCTGTTTTTAAGGACATGAATCAGACCGGAACGAACTTCGAACGCCCCGGCTTCAATGATATGATGGATGCCATAAAAGGTGGAAAAATCAACTGCATTGTGGTCAAAGACCTTTCCCGCTTTGGCAGAAACTACATTGAAACCGGAACCTTTCTTGAAAAAATACTGCCATTCTTCAACGTCCGCTTCATCTCCGTGAACGATGGTTATGACAGCCTGAACCCTAATCACCAGGATGAAGGATATGTTGTTCCTTTGAAAAACCTGATTCATGATGTGTATGCCAGAGATATATCTATAAAGACAAAATCTGGGCTTGCGGTTATGAGAAGCAAAGGGGAATTTACCGGCTGTGTCGCAGCCTACGGCTACCTGAAAGCGGATAACGGCAGGCTGGTAGTCGACGAGGAAACTGCCCCTGTTGTCAGGAATATTTTCAAATGGGCAAGTGACGGTATGGGCGATATGCGTATTGTGCAAAGGCTCAACGGGCTGGGGATTCCCTCTCCAAGCCAATATCGCTATACAAAGGGAATCTTAAAAAATGAACGTTATGCCGATATGCGATATTGGTATAAAAGCGCCGTCCGCAGGATTTTAACCAACCCGGTTTATCTCGGACATATGGTTCAGGGCAAAACAAAAACCGATCTATGGGGCAAGGGCGGCTGCGTGGAACTGCCACGGGAGCAGTGGGTGGAAATCAAAAATACTCACGAACCGCTGGTTGGCGAAGAAACCTTTTTTGCGGTGAGGCAAATCAAGCAGGAACGGGAGTCCATTGAGAGAAAAGAAGTAGAGGCGCAAACAGAAAACATCCTGAAAGGGCGTGTTTTCTGCGGTGATTGCAAGCGGAGTATGAAACGTCGCAAAATGCCCAAGGCAAACGGTATGACACTATATTACTTTAGCTGTGTCACATACGAGGATATTTCCAAAAACGATTGTACCAAAAAGCGGATGGATGAACCGGAACTGTTAGACGTTCTCTATACGGCTATTCGCAAGCAGATTGATCTTGCCATTGACATGGATCAAATGGTATCAAAGTTGGGTGCAAAGCAAAGCTTCAAGCAACATCAAAGTGAACTTAACGCAGAGATAGCCGAAACCGAGAGGAAGTTGTCCAGATTATCCATGCTCAGAAGCTCCTTGTATGAGGACTATCAGGAAAAGCTCCTTGACGAAGCGAAGTATCTTTTTACAAAAGCAAAGTACGAGAAAGATGTTACCCTTTTGCGGAGCCAACTTGATGAGCTATTCAGTCAAAAGCACCGGCTTGATACCATGCTGACACCTCAAAATTCATGGCTTACGGCTTTGAAGAAATGGCGGAAGAACAAAGTCATAACGGGGGAAATGATTGACCAGTTGATAGAGCGGGTGGAAATATTTAGCGATCAAACAGTATCCGTCTGCTTCAGGTACAAGGGTGAGTTTGAAAGTCTGCTTTGCTATATTGAGGCGGACGGAAAGGCGGGGGTTTCATGAGTATCAACAATATCCTCGCCCGTTATATCCGGCTGTCTCAGGAGGACGAAAACGAAGGCGAAAGCAACAGCATCATAAACCAGAGGGATCTTCTCAAATCCTTTGTCGAAAGCTCACCCGACCTTTCACAGTATGAAGTGGTTGAATTTTGCGATGACGGTTACAGCGGCACAAATTTTGACCGTCCGGGCGTAAAAGCCTTGCTTGAAGAAGTACGTGCGGGAAACATACGCTGCATCATTGTGAAGGACTTATCCCGATTCGGAAGAAATTACATTGACATTGGAGATTATTTGGAGCAGATATTTCCCTTTTTAGGGGTGCGCTTTATCTCCGTCAATGATCGCTTTGATAGCAATGATTTTGACGGTACGACCGGCGGGCTTGATGTGGGTTTCAGGAATTTGATTTACTCACTTTACAGCAAAGACCTTTCGCAGAAGGTGCGGAGCGCAAAGAAAACCCGAATGGAAAAGGGGGAATTTATCAGCGGCCATGCGCCTTATGGCTATGCAAAATCATCGGAAAACCGCAAGAAACTTGTAATTGATGAAAAGGCCGCCGCCATTGTCAGGCGTATCTTTGCCATGGCGGACGAGGGCAAAAACGCAGTCCAGATTGCTACTGCTCTGAATGCAGAGAGTATCCCGACGCCGTATGCCTATAAGCGTCTTATGGGCTGTGACCGTAAATACAACGTGGTCGGGGATAGAAACTACTGGCTAAATACCACCGTCCTGACCATTATCCGTGACGAACGCTACACGGGAAAAATGGTAAATGGGAAAAACCGTACCCCTGCTGTTGGGAGTAAGCATGGGAAACGGGTTCCGAAAGATCAGTGGATTATCGTTCCGAATACCCATGAGGCTATTATTTCAGAAGAACTGTTTGCATCGGTTCAGGATTGTTTTTCTGCCCCTCAAAGAATAAAAAAGCATGCCGAGGTCAGGCCCCTGCGGGGCAAAGTCAAATGTGGAGTTTGTCGGCACACGATGAGAAGAAGCAATAGCACTCCAGAGAAAGCAGATTATTATTGCGATAGCCACCAGTATTTATCTGATAGCAACTGTCCAAAGGACAGGGTTTCCGAAAGCAGCCTGGTACAGACGGTCTTATCCGTGTTACATACGCAAATAGCGGCCATACTTGATATGAAACGGATTTTTGACAGAGTGAAAACGAGAAGTCATAATGATATAACCATTCTGACAGAGCAAATCAGGCAGCTCCAAGCCGTCCTCTCCAAGCTAAAAGCATCCAAAGTTAAGACGTATGAAAAATACAAGGATGGAACCTTAGACCGGGACAGCTACACAAACCTAAAGGCTGATGTTAGCAAGCAGATTGCGGAAACGGATGCCCGAATCGAAGAACATGAAATAGCACTGCAAAGCAGCTATCAGAATAGTCAACCATGTTCCATAATTGAGAGCTTCAAACGATATGAGGGATTTGCGGAGCTTTCAAAAGAAATGGTTGATGAACTGATTGACAGCATCTATATCTATGGAAGCGAAAAAATTGAAATTGTTTGGCACCATATGGATGAGTATATAAGGCTTGTTCAGTGTGTCGAAAAAGGAGTATACGCAAATGAAAACAGGTAATAAAAATGGTGTTTCGAGGAGCGTCTGAATATATTGTAGAGTTGGTAATAACGAACATGGCACTATAGAAGCACAGCGTGATGAACTTATCTACTTTGCCAATCAGAATGCAAGGATTCATGAAGTCTCATCATATGGAGCAAATTAGAAAAAAGTATCCTGTTGGTACAAGAATTGAGTTGACAACATGGGCAGATTGCCCACCGTCTAAAACATTATATAGTATAGAAGATAAAGAAAAAAGCTCCGCTGCTTTCTGGAGTTAATTAGCTGGCAGCGGGGCAAAGCTGTATTAGGTACATCATTATATGTTTCCTCGTGAAACCATTCTAGTGAATTCATTTTTATTTACGGCTATCTTATGCAAGAATAATTTCTTTCATTTTTGAGCGCTTGGTCAAATCAATTTCTGCATCTTCAGGATAAACCATTCAAATCTGTTTTCACCAAGAAAGCGTTGCAAAAATGGCAGATATTTCACATCCACCCCAGCGATATACCGTATTTTCATTTTCTTAGCGTTCAGGGCTTTGACAATGGCTTTAGCCACAATCTCCAGCTTATTGGAATTTTTAATCATGTTGTCCATAAATTCAAGGGACGGATTGAGTTTGTCATAATAAATATCCCGGATGTTTTGCGGCATGGTGTCCCAAGTTTTTGCCATGATACTTTTTCAGCGGCCTTAGCTATGGGGTAGTGATGCAAGCGGAAGAATTTTCAGTGCATCTTGAGACACTGGCAAGTATTAAACCCTTCTAGGACTATTCAAACTGATATTCTTAACAAATATTTTTTAGTCCTGTCTTGACGCCAGCAGGGCCGGCAGGGCCATCAGCACCAGCAGGGCCGGTAGGGCCAGCAGGACCGGTAGGGCCAGCAGGACCATCAGCACCAGCAGGGCCGGTAGGGCCAGCAGGGCCGGTAGGGCCAGCAGGACCGGTAGGGCCAGCAGGACCATCAGCACCAGCGGGGCCGGCAGGGCCAGCAGGGCCGGCAGGACCCATCGGACCAGGACATCCTCTGGGACCGGGGCATCCTATTGGTCCGGGAGGGCCTTTTGGCCCAGGGCATCCCATTGGTCCCATCGGGCCAGGGCATCCCCTTGGGCCTCTTGGGCCGGGGCATCCCATTGGGCCCCTTGAGCCGGGGCATCCCCTTGGACCCCTTGGGCCAGGGCATCCCCTTGGGCCGGGGCATCCCCTTGGACCCCTTGTGCCGGGGCATCCCATTGGACCCCTTGGGCCGGGACATCCCCTAGGGCCTCTGAGGCTTACATAACAACAAGAATACCAGTCACAATTGCAATTGCAATTGTTGCCGTGGTCGCAGTTGTCCTTGCCATGGCCATGGTCGCAGCCCTGATCGCCGTCGTAGTAGCCTTGGCCATGATCATGCTCCTGGCCCTGGCAGTGATAGTTTTGCCCCTGGTTGTATTGTCTCTGATCGCCGGAATAACCGCAATTATCGTATCCGTCGTAATTTGAGCTCATACGCGTATCTCCTTTGTATTCCAATATTGCAAAGTCCAACCAGATTCGAGGGCTTTGCTCAGTCATTTGTATGCGCGCGGCAAAGAGAAGGTTACGGCCCCAAAATGGCGGTTTCATCGGAAAACATGGGATTTATTCAAAAAGGATGCCCGTTTGCTTTCCACAGGTTCATCTTTGGACAAAGAAGAATTTTTTTCGCAAAGAAAAGCCCTTTGTCTGTGGCAAGACAAAGGGCTTTTCCAAAAGAAGAGGGGGTGAATCCCATGAGAAAGAGGGATTTCTCATGGATTTTGGAGGATGTCGCGAAACAGGAGGTAGACGTCGTCTTCCCTTCAAGATTGCCCGGGGGCAAAAATCTCCATGGGATTGATCCAGACACCGTCCCTGCGCATGGCAAAGTGAAGATGACTCTTATCGGAAATCTCGCAGGGCACGCCGTCCAGCTTGCCGATGGCCTGCTTGACCAGAACGGTATCCCCAACGGCAACGGCAACATTTTTGTGCAGGCCGCAGTAATGGGTTTGAACTCCGTCGGCGTGGTCAATGATCACAATGGTACCCCAAAGGGGATCGTCCTTTACTTCTACCACAGTGCCGTCGGCAGCGGCGCAGATGTCGGAGCCCTTTTCGGCGTAAATATCCATTCCGTCGTGGGTACGCCAGTCGCCCAGAGTGATGTTTTTGACCAGCTCGCCGTCGGAATATTGCTTGATGATGTCGCCCTTAATGGGTAATGCGTAGGTAAGCTTGGGCGATGTTTGCTGCGGCTCCGACGTTTTGGATTGCACGGCGGGTTTGGACGGCTCCTCGGACAAGGAGGAAGAGGTCGATGAGGAGGGCTGCGAGGCCGACGACTCTTGCTTTGGTCTGACGGGCTCCTGAGGAATGCTTGGCTGTTTTGTTTCTACCTCTTCCAGCAAAGGGGGGTTCTCGAATACCTGCTTGTTTTGCAGCATTTCGCTGTTGCCCCGCTCAATTCCGGTGATGGTGCGGTCTACCGCCAGCCAGGTGGCTGCGCTGGCCCCCACCAAACACACGACCAGAGCCACATAAAAGCCTTTGGACGATATAAAGCGGGAGAATTTACTTTTTGAAAAATTCAGTTTGCTCATAATTGTGTTACACCTCCGATACATAGTTTGAACCGGCATTCCCGCAATTATGCCGCAATTTTCCAAAAAGTTTAGAAAATTTTGAGAAGTCCCTGTCCATTTACCAAAAATGGCAGAATCAAACGGTTTTTTATGATTAAAGGCGCATTCATATCCATTGACTAATTGGGTAAAATCAGATACAATGACAATACTACAAGTGACAACGGCAAGGCGGGCCTGCCGCCAACGGGAGGACATTATGGACCACGAAAAAGAGATGGACATCGGTGCTGATCTTCTGACCTTGGTGGATGAAGACGGAAAAGAGCATGAATTTGAACTGGTAGATACTGCTGAACTGGAAGGCGTCAGCTATGCGGCTCTGGTCCCGGTGTTTGAATCGGGAGAGGACCTGCTGGACGACAGCGGCGAACTGATTCTTCTCAAAGTTGTGGAAGAAGACGGAGAAGAATTCCTAGAGCCCATCGAAGATGACGAGGAGTTCGACCGGGTGGGGGCCTTCTTTATGGAGCGCCTCAAAGACACCTTCGACTTCGAGGAATAACAAAGCCTGTTACCCTGCTGTGTTCGTGTATCTGTTGCCGTATATAAATCCAACACTTAAGTTAAAAGGAAGCCCGACCTCTGAGGCTACGATTGCAGACCTCCCGGCTTGCCGGACGAAGGGAGCATGAACCCCTCAGGAGGGCATCCACCTGTCTATGACGGGTTTTTAACTGGTAACATACGGCGCAGCGGGGCCTATTGTAAGAGCGCGGCAAAAGGCCGCTACTGTATGGGGGGTGCAATCCCCCCGTACCGTTTTGAATGAGGCGAATCATGCTGGAAAGCCGACAGCCTTTCAGGCGGAAGGCTGGCCGTTGCTTCGCCTGTGTTCCTCATTGGGAATCGCCGGTATCTGCCGGACCGGGCCGCCGTTTGGCGGCCCTTTTGTGTATGTATGGTGTCTTTACCTCTCCCCTCCCGGCGCGGGAGGCACTTTGATGGCAAAGGAGACAGACTGTGTACGAAAATCAAACGGAAGAAACCACCACAGCCGTTTTGGTGGCGGTGGATTTAGGGGAATATGATGTGGAGATTTCCTTGGCCGAGCTGGCCGAGCTGGCATCCACCGCCGACATTGAACCGGTGGCGGAGCTGGTGCAAAAGCGGGACAGCCTGGACAGGGCCACTGCCATTGGTGGGGGAAAACTGGCGGAAGTCTCCCTTTATATACAAAACACCGGGGCTGGCCTTGTGCTGTTTGACCACGAGCTGACGGCGGTGCAGCTGCGGAACATCGAGGAGGCCTGCGGGGTTCCGGTGATGGACCGAACCATGTTGATTTTGGAGATTTTTGCGTCCCGGGCCCGTTCCCACGAGGGTCAGCTTCAGGTGGAGCTGGCCCGCAACCGGTATCTGCTGCCCCGGCTGACCGGCATCGGCACCGCTCTGTCCCGGTTGGGCGGCGGCGGAGGCGGAGCGGGAGCGGGAGCCCGGCGGGGCAAGGGCGAAACCAAGCTGGAGCTGGACCGGCGGCATCTGCGCCGCAGAATCACCGCCCTAGAGGAGCAGCTTCGGGATTTGACCGCCCGGCGAGGACAGATGCGCCTGCGCCGTAAAAAGGACGAGGTGACCACGGTGGCCATTGTGGGCTACACCAACGTGGGCAAGTCCACCCTGCTCAACGCTCTGACGGGGGCAGGGGTTTTGGCGGAAGACAAGCTGTTTGCCACTCTGGACCCGTCGGCCCGGGCTCTGACTTTGCCCGATGGCCGCACTGTCCTGCTGGTGGATACGGTGGGCCTTGTGCGCCGGTTGCCCCACCATCTGGTGGAGGCCTTCCGCTCCACCTTGGAGGAGGCCACCTATGCAGACTTGATCCTCAATGTCTGCGATATTTCCAGCCCGGAAGCGGCGGATCAGGTACAGGTGACCATGGACCTTCTCAAAGATTTGCAGGTGGGTGATACCCCCATCCTCACCGTCCTCAACAAAAGCGATAAGCTAGACCGCCCCCCCGAAACCATGGGGGGCCACACTGCCATCATCTCCGCCGCCACCGGGGAGGGGCTGGATGGGCTGCTGCAAAAAATAGCCGCTCTGCTGCCAGCAGCCAGCCGCCGCCTGCAGCTGTTGGTTCCTTACGATCAGGGCGGGTTGGTGGCGGAAATTCGGGAGGAGGGCAAAATCTTCTCGGAGGAATTTGAGGCCGGGGGCACCCGGCTGGACGCTTTGGTGAGCATCAAGCTGCTGCATAAAGTCCAGCCCTATGTATTGTAAAAGGGGAGGCGCAGCCTCCCCTTTATTCTTTGGCAGCTTGGGGCAAAACCGGTCCAAAGGGTCTGTCCCCGGCCTTTCCATAAAGGTAGGGTTTTGGGGCAAGACTTGAAAAACTTGATAAAATCGAGAAAATGTGATACAATAGTATCAGCCTAGAGTGCATCGCGTCATCTATTGTCGCGCTTTGTCCGAATCGGCGTACCCATTCTTATCCTACAATCTGTGTTTTGTCAAGAGAGTATCAGTGGTACGGTTAAAGCTGAAACGGCGGACCGCCTAAGGGGCGGCTGCCGCTTTTTTTAAGATGATGGAAGTATGGTCACAACGACAAAAACATATAGAAAGGGGCGACCGGTTATCTATCAGTCCGGAGATAAGGTAGTGCACCCCAACCACGGCGGCTGCGTGATCAAGGGGGTTAGCACACGGGAAATTGGCGGAAAAACCAGGCGGTATTATGTACTGGTGCCCAAATCCGATCCCAACACCACCATTTTGGATCCGGTGGAGGGCATCCAAAAAATTGGCCTTCAGGACATTATATCGGCAGAACAGGCAGATGAAATTTTGGCCTACGCCGCCGATGTCGAGACCGGCTGGATTAAGGAAAACGCCAAACGCAAGCTGGAATACGCCGCTATTCTCAAGGAGGGCAGCTTTAACGATGTTGCCCGGATGATTAAGGAGCTGATGCTGCAGGCTCAGCGAGTATCCCTCAATCAGGGCGACAGGATTCTGCTGCAAAACGCACAGAAGAAGTTGCTCTCTGTCATTGCTCTGGCCAAGGACATTAATCTGGAACAGGCTTCGGGCCAAATGAACGAGGCTCTGCAGCTAGACGTTTCATAATATCGGGATGTGTAAAAGCCCGGCTCTTTCTCCTTTTTGGGGAAGGGCCGGGCTTTTCGTTCGGACAAAACAGAGTATGATACCTTCCGGGAAGAAACGTCTCGTCGCTTTCCCGCCCGGCTCTTTGCAAAGCCCTCCTAGGGGAAAAGAGCCCGAACATGGCATTTTTGACTTGTGCGAATAATTTTCTCCGCCTTCTTTTCGCTGAAGTTGACGTAGAGGTTGTTGTGGAGCCGCTGCCGTCAGATGAAAGGGATATCAAATGCGCCCGGCCTGTGCTTTGGCAATACGGAATGGCTTTCTTTGCAACCGCCCCGCTGACAAAAGTCGGCGGGGCAGTTTTATTGCATGTAAGGGGGAAGCGTTGCGGATTTTTGTAACGATTCTGCCGAAATTCGTCCTTTTTACAAGGCGGATAAGCCAATTGGAGGGTCTAACAAAACATTTACTAAACTAATTTGATAAACACAACTAAAAATAATTAATAGTTTAGATACTTTTGGCAGCTAAATGATGACATAATTTCCAATATAGTTAAAACGTAAAACTATATTGGAAATTTTTATGCAACAATTTTACTAAACACAATGAATTTTAATTGACATTGGAATTTATATTGTTTATAATGACGGTACAAAAAGAAAAATGACTTAAATACACTAAATGATATTTAATAAAACATTAAGTAAACAACATTAAATAGCTGCAACAGAGGTGATAAAAAGTGTCCGGCACTCACTTTCCAACCGATCACACCGCAAAACAGACCATATTGGATATAGGCCGCAGGATGTACATGAAGAACTTTGTGGCCGCAAACGACGGCAACATCAGCTGCAAGGTGGCTCCCGACATCATCTGGACCACCCCCACCGGTGTTTCTAAGGGATTTATGACGGAGGATATGCTGGTCAAGATGAAGCTGGACGGAACGGTGCTCTCTTCCGGTTCCCGCAAACCCTCCTCTGAGGTAAAGATGCATATCCGTATCTATTTAGAAAACCCAGA
Source organism: Oscillospiraceae bacterium (assembly GCA_018434245.1). Classification (GTDB taxonomy): domain Bacteria; phylum Bacillota; class Clostridia; order Oscillospirales; family Ruminococcaceae; genus WRAV01. Next base: position 662 of record JAHDPQ010000157.1, on the reverse strand, counting down.
GGTGATGGGAGTCACCCACGCTCATCCCCCCCTCTGCACCTCCTTTGCCATTGCCGGCCTGAGTCTGGACCGGGCCATTTATCCCGAGGCACTGGTCAATCTGGGGGTAGTCCCTTGTGTTCACTATGCCACCCCCGGCTCTCAGGACATCCCCGATTCCATCGCTCCCTACTGTCGGGACTACAACGCCCTGCTGCTGGGCAATCACGGAGCCGTGTCCTGGGGCAAATCCCTGATGGAGGCCTTCTACCGGCTGGAGGCCATGGAGCATTACGCCATGGTGCTGATGTATACCGGCAACATTTTGGGAAAGGCCAACGTGCTCAGCTGCGAACAGGTGGAGGAGCTGCTGGAAATTCGCAGCAATATGGGCATTACAGGCGGTGGAGTTCCCGCCTGTGCCCCCAGAGCCTCCAACCTCAAGGATGTGGTGGCCACCCACACGCCCCTGTCTCCCTGTTCTTGTGAGAGCCCGCAGCCTCAACTCCACACCTATCGGCCCAATCAACCCAAGGCGGAGGGGCTCTCTCTCCAGACGGTCGATGTAGGGGAGGAGGACATCCAGCGGATCACTCAGGCGGTGCTCCAGCGGCTGCGGGAAAAGAATTGATCCAAAACCCTTCGACTGTTATGGGGGTATTTGTATGAAGGCAATCATCATT
>JAHDPQ010000085.1 GCA_018434245.1 Oscillospiraceae bacterium | reverse complement strand
GAAACAAATCATCTATTTGAAGCCACCGCCCGATATGGTTCAACCGAAGAAGTTCCCGCCGCCTTTCAGCAGAAAGCAGGACAGGAATTATCAATGGCAAGTACACCAAGCGCAAACAGTCGCATAAATATTTGAACACGAGCATGAAAAGCTTGAGGATTTATGGTATCATAAAATTGGTAAGTGGTTGCGGAGAATCTGATTTATTTTGAGGACTTGGCGCTCTCTTTGGGGAAAGATAAGAAATCTTTTTTCCATGGTGTCCACAACAAACCCTCACACTTGTTTTAGGTGTGAGGGTTTTTGTATGTCTTGGTAGATAGTGATACCACTTTAATATTCTTTGAAGGGATGATTGCCGAACGGTGGTTTTGAGGCGGATTTCGGCCTAGGAATGCTCCGGGAATGATTGCAGGTGGTGTGTTCGCTGGAACTGTCAAGGCATGATGCCCGGAATTCAACAACACAAGTTGCTGGTGATGCAAGGGCTAGTTGACATGTTGTGTCCGGTGCATGTCCAACCGTCCGACCAAGCGCGCGTTTCCAAAAAAGTTTTTAAAAAGCATGCCCCCTGCGCCCCCAACTGTGGTACCCTTTGCCGAAAAGGCAGGCTTCAAATGGCTTTTAGGGATTTTGTCGGCAAGAAAATTGCTAAAAAGTACGCCCCCCTGCGCTTTTCTGTTGGTAAGTTGCAAGGGGATTGTTGTCAACCACGCTGTTTTTGAGGCTTTTCGGACAGCGTTCTTTTTAGTATTGTTGAAATATGTAGAAATAAATGGTATATTTTGCATATGATATGTCAGGCAATTACGTGTTATAGCAATTAGACGAAGTTCGGATGAGTGCGAATTTGGGCTAATAGCACAAAATGCCTGTTTGTCCTTACCAATATAAATATAGCTATATTTTTAATGGAGGAGTTATCATGAGAATTGCTTATGGTTAAATAAGTGCTCATCCTGCCTATATTGGAATATCTGGAATATACTGTAAAGAAGCGTTTGTTGATTCAGATGGTTGTATTTTGGGACAAAAGAAACGCCTATAGAAGATATTTGCAGAAAAATTGAAGCGCAGTATTATAGTGTTTTTTCAAATAAACTAGATCTTTCTTTGTCCGGGCGAGGTATCAAATGTCTTGTTTTCCCAGAATACTCTATACCAGCACAATCTTTACATCAACTCCATAAATTTTCAGTTGCTGCCCCATCTTTCTGCCTAATGGACTATTTCTGTATACAAAAAGTGCAAATCCAAATGGAAAAGTAACATGGGGGTAGAAAGTGAGCAATATAGTTTAGGACAAGATGTTTATTATCTTGAGGATAAGAAAATCGTGATTATAATTTGTATTGATGCATTAAAAACATCTGTTGACTTACAGAAAGCTTAATTAATAATTGCACCTTCTAGTTCAATATCAAGCAAATTGGGTTGAAAAATCTCTTAATGAAATTAATGTGGCTATTGTAAAAAACAAAGTTGATTTACCTGTTTTTGATGATACAAAAAAGGCATTATCGTCCTTTCATAACTGTGGTTCAGAGATTAGGCGCTTTCGTTCAACTTATCAAGATACACATAAAACCATATATCTTACAACGATTACTGGGCGGCTTGTAAGCAAAGGCCCTTTTTTTATCCCTAAAATCTACGAATAGGAGGTAAAATGCAAATTGGAAAACAAGAAAAATAAGGCCCTAAAAGGTAGTGTCAATAAAATTTCGCAAATTGGTTTTTGGTCCCCGAAACAAATGAGTTAACCGGCAATCAAAGCATCATCGGCTGTCATCTCTAGATGCTTCATGTTCATGTATTTCTTGTTACCCCATTGGGTGCCCGCAACGTGGCGCAAACGTGCGCAAACCAGCATAAGCGCGGAATTGCCATCGGGAAAAGCGCCAACCACCCTTGTCCGGCGGCGAATCTCGCGGTTGAGCCTTTCGATGACATTGTTTGTGCGAAATTCGTGTCCAATGCTCAAATGGGAAATCTGCATAAGTAAGGGTTTCTTCGACGCTGTCCTCAATCTTCTTTGCGGCTTCAGGCAGTTTCATGTCCCGCAGCTCTGCAATGACTGTTTTTGCTTTCTCCCGAGCTGCCTTTTTGCTCCCCTGAGCATGGATGGCGCCTAGCATTTTCGCTACCAGCTTTACCTTGGAGCGAGGGGTAACGGAGAACACATTCCGGTAGAAGTGAACCGTGCAACGTTGATACTTGGCATCGGGGAAGACCTCGTAAACAGCTTCTAACATCCCCATGCATTTGTCGCCAACGATGAGCTTAACCCCATCCAGGCCACGGCCTTTCAGCCACTGGAAGAAGCAGACCCAGCTCTGCTTATCCTCTTTCATCCCTTCAGCGGCACCAATGACTTCCCGGTAGCCATCTTCATTAACCGCGATGGCCACGAGGATTGCCACGTTTTCGTATTCTCCACCCCAGTTGCGGCGAAGGTAGATGCCGTCCACATAGACATACGGGTATTTCCCGCCCTGCAAGGGGCGATTGCGCCAGTCTTCAATGTGGACATACGCTTTCTTGTTCAGCTCGCTGATCGTGGATGGCGATACCTTGCTGCCCCACAGAGCTTCGGTGATGTCCTCTACGCGCCGAACCGAAACCCCGGCCAGATACATCTCTATCAGTGCTTCTTCTACGCTGCTCTCACGCCGGCGATATCGCTCGATGATGGCCGTCTCAAAGGTTACACCCTTGAGCTTGGGCATCTTCAGCTCCACATCGCCCGATGTTGTCGTCAGATTCCGGCTGTAGTGACCGCTGCGGTAGCCCTGACGCTCCGCACTGCGCTCATATTTCGCAGCGCCCGTCAGTTGCTGTGCCTCCTGCTCTAACAGGCCATTGAGGGTTTCCTCCACACTGCTACGCACCAGCTCCTTTCATTCGCTCTTGATGATTCCCTCATTTAGTTGTACAATTTTTTCGGACATGGTTTGCTGTCTCCTTTCGAATGGTTGTGTGGTTACTCCCATTTTATCAGAGGCTTAAAACCTTGTCCTTTTCTATTTGCGAAACTTATTGTACCTTATCCCCTAAAACTGATCACCGATAAAGCGGCAGCGCTGGCCCATGAGGGCGAGGCAGCATTGCGAGACATAGACGAGGAACCGCTTGAAACACCTGCGCCGTTTCCATCACCGAGGAGCTAGGTGGATGACCGTGTGATCTCCGTGAAGAACTTTAAAATGATATAGTTAAACTGAATTGAAACAGTAATGTAAGGCATCATATGGATTTAACTATAAAAACTAAAATTGATCCCTGTATGTGGAATTCACGATTTCAGCACACAGGGCGATGCCTGGATCGGACGGAAGGTACCACTGTGCTCTGCGACCATCTTGACGGACATACATTCCACAATCTGACAACCTTCCTCCGGTACGTTTGACGATTACGCCCTTTCATACTGAAAATTGCTTTGTTGCCGTTATTATGCCCCCGGCGCGCCTAAACTGCACCGGGGGCATGCACTCTAATCTAGAAAGATCGTTTGCCCAGTTTTGGAAGATTCATAGATGCCCAGGATGATCTCTAAGGGCAACCGTCCGCCACGCACATCATTTAAGAGTGGTGTACCATAATTGATTGCCTCAACCATATTCACAAAATGTTGAACATGTGCCTCGTTGCTAATTGCACCTGGAGTAGAAGAGGGCACATTTTCCGCCCCTTTGCCGACCGGCAACTTACACGCAATAGGAAGGTTCCACTTTAAGATGCTATCTTCTTCTAACACGATGCTGCCTTGATCCCCACAGATTTCAATGCGGCGGGGACAACCCGGGTAGCTGCTGGTCGAGCCTGTAATTACGCCTAAGGCGCCGTTCGAGAACTCTACGGCTGCCACTGCACTGTCTTCCACCTCAATGTCATGGATCAAGGTGCGAACCTGAGCGCTAATGGATTTTACTGGCCCCATCAAGTGACGGAACACATCAATGCCATGAATACCCTGATTCATCAAGGCGCCGCCGCCGTCTTGTGCCCAGGTGCCACGCCAGCCCGCCGAAGCGTAATACTCAGCAGAACGATAATACTTCATGGAAAGCTCCGCCATTGTGAGTTTCCCGAAAGCGCCTTCGTCCAAAGCGCGGCGTATTTCCACAACCGCTGGAGCAAGCCGGATTTGAGAAATCACAGACACAATTGCCTGGTGCTTGTCGACCGCATCGATCAGTATATCCGCCTCTTGTAGGGTAAGACTCATAGGTTTTTCAACCACCACATGCTTGCCGTGCTCTACCGCCAAAATAGCGTGCGGCGTATGCAGGCCACTCGGCGTGCACAGGCATAAGACGTCAATATCCGGGCTG
>JAHDPQ010000167.1 GCA_018434245.1 Oscillospiraceae bacterium | reverse complement strand
GTTGACCCACTGGACCGGGCACGTCTCCCGGCTCGCCCGGCCGGGGATCACGGAGCCGATCCGGTTCGGGAGCGAGCGGTACAGCCGGGAGGAGTTGACGGCGGAGATGGGCGCCGCGTTCCTCTGCGCCATGACCGGCACTGACGTGCCGGTGGCCGAGAACCAGGCGGCTTACATCGCCGGGTGGCTCCGGCACATCCGCGACGGGTCAGCGGCGGATGTGATCCGGGCGGCCGCGGATGCCCAGCGGGCCGCGGACTTCCTCACCGGAGGTGGTGAGGAGGGTCCTTCTTTTTCGGGCAGCGTCGCCGGGCGAGCGTCTTTGCTCCCGGTGGTCGCTGCAGAATGTCGCCCGGGTTCTTCGCGGCGTCCGGGACCGCCGGCGCCCTCACTCGCTCGGCACGGCCTCGCAGCGTGACGGCTGCTCTCGGACCGCCGCTCGCATCACCGGCTGGCGCCGGGCATGCTCGCGGCTGATGGATCGCACCTGCACTCATGAAGCACGTGGAGATCGGCGAAAAGTAACTCCAAGTCGGGACTGCCGTGTTTTAATGGGATACCTCGGTGACAATTAGAATGACTTTCTTGTCTAATTGTTATGAATGGCGTCCTGCTGTGGTGGCAGGTTTCATTTGGAGAATTTTAAAAGTCCATTACAAAAGGATTGAATTGTTATCGTTTTTCTTTGTCTGTTTCAGCAACGTATTTTGGAGAAAAGATGTTACCTTTTTTCAGTATACGTGTAATATTATCTTCTGATGAAGGCGTATCTTTAGAAACTGTTCTTGCGTAGTGCTTTTTGAAAACGATTCCCGTTTCCTCGATTGTCGTTACATGTGTGTGTTTCCGTTTATCCATATCGTATGTCTCTGCAGTTCTCTGTTGGAGAACTATCCCTTTAGTGCCCTCTGTGGTCTTCGAGATTAATTTATTAGACTTAGGTTCTGTGGCAATGGCTACTCGTTTTGGGAGAATTATTCCTTGGTTATCCATTGTCACTGTTGCAACGATCTCGCCGGTTTTTTTGTTCCTAACTACAGCAACCTTGTCAGTGAGAATAATCCCCCTCTGTTCAATTTTAGTTTCAAGCGGAAAATCAAACTGATCTCGTAAGGCGCCAATTGCACCCTTAATTAAGAGATCGTCATGTTTGCACTGGAAGCACCGAGTCGGCAGATTCCAGCCTTTCTCTCTACACTTTAACTGTAACTTTGTGGAGACAGTAAATATATTCCCACATTGACTACATCTGATATCTTTAGGAGCAAAATCTTTTAAGCACTTCTCACATAGTGTTGGCGGTTTTTCCCAAGAGCGGTGAGCATAAATTGTCGTATGGCAGACTTCGCAAGATGTTTTATACCACTGTGCATCTCTCTTGGCTTTACACTCCTTACATAGTGTAGGAGGATTGGTCCAGTTCACATTGACCATGATTCCAGTGCCACAGTCTTTGCAACGTACTTCATACCACTGTGCACTTCTCTTGGCTTTACACTCCTT
>JAHDPQ010000168.1 GCA_018434245.1 Oscillospiraceae bacterium | reverse complement strand
TAGTTGCCCAACCCATAGCCTTCCGTCCACATGATACCGTTGGTGTTGCGGAAGGAAATGGCGATGATATACACCTGGGGCAGGGTGGCCAAAAACACGATGAGATACACATATCCATGGGCCAGTAGGTTGGAAAGACCCGTCAGCTGCTTGGCTTTGGGGGGATTGAGCATGCTCATGGTGTAGTTTTTGCGGTTGGAAATATACTTCTGTACGGAGAACACAATAGCTGCCACGGCCATCATAATCATGGCTACAGAGGAGGCAAAGTAAGCATTGGTTCCCGTCTCGCTTACCCACTCCTGATAGATGATGACAGGTAGAGTGCTGTATCCTTCTCCAATCAAACGGGGGGTACCGTAGTCGGCAAAAGCACGGAGGAAAACGATGGTTCCACCGGCCAAAATGGTGGGCAGCACAAGAGGCAGGCTAACCTTAAACACCTTGCGGAATCCGTGGTAGCCAAGGCTTTCGGCCGCTTCTCCCAGAGAGGCGTCCACTTTTTTGAGTGCGCCCTTGGTGTACATGTAGATATAGGGGAAGAGCTTGAGGGTAAAGACCAGAAGGATGCCGCCAAACCCATAGATACTGGGCATCTTTATGCCGAACAGAGTCTTAAAAAAGTTGGTGATCACACCGTTGCGGCCCAGCATCAAAATCCAGGAGTAGGCGCCCAAAAAGGGAGGCGACAACATGGAGATGATGATGAGAATATCGACGACTCTTCTGCCTTTGATCTTAAAGTTGGTGGTAATATAAGCCAGAGGAACTCCAATGAGGGTGACCAGTATGGTGGCAGACAATACCACAACCACGCTGTTTTTCAGGGCCGTGCTGTAGTAGGGGCGGGAAAAAAACTTGACAAAGTTGTCAAGGCTAAAGCCGGTGCCTTCGGTGGTCTGGAAGGAAAAGATAAGCATCCGCCCAACGGGAATGATGAGGAACATTCCAAAAAACGCAATGGAAACAATGCCCACAAAGCTCCAGAAGTCGAACCGGACGCCTTTCTTAAACATTGCTCTCCACCCCCGCAACCAAGGTCGTCTGCGTGTCTTTGTCAAAGAAGTTAATCCGACGGGTGTTCACGTTCATATAAACAGTTTCGCCGGGCTCGTAAATCCGCTCGGCGCTGCTGGTATCGGCGGTGACCTCTACCGGCTCCTGGGTGCCAAAATCAATGTGGTAATTGATATACTTGCCCAAAAAGCGCTTGATGGTGACAACGCCCTTCATGCCCTGATCCTGTGTGGTAAAGTTAAACTCCTCGGGGCGGACATAGACCAGAATCTCCTGATCTTTTTTCAGGGGGACCAGATGATCCACCTCAATCGTCAGGCCACTTTCCATGCGAATAGTGGTTTTGCCGCCCTCCTGGGAGAGAACCGTGCCCCGGAAGTGGCAGGAATGACCGATGAAATCCGCCACAAAGGTGTTGTAGGGGCGGGAGTAGATGCGCTCGGGGGTGTCGATCTGCTGAATATCCCCTTTGTTCATAACAGCGATGCGGTCGGAGATGGCAAGAGCCTCCTCCTGGTCGTGAGTGACATACACCGTGGTGATGCCGATTCGCTTTTGAATCTCCCGGATGGCCTCTCGCATTTCCAGCCGCAGCTTGGCGTCCAGGTTGGAGAGGGGTTCGTCCATGAGCAGAACCTGAGGTTGCACCACAATGGCGCGGGCCAGGGCTACACGCTGCTGCTGGCCACCGGAAAGCTTGTCGGGATAGCGGTCCTTAAAGGGGGTGATCTGAACCACGTCCATAATTTCCGCTACACGCTTTTTAATTTCATCGGGGGGGAGCTTTTTATTTTTGAGTCCGTACTCAATGTTGCGGTAAACTGTCATGTTGGGAAAGATGGCATAGTTTTGGAACACCATGCCGAAGTTCCGCTTATGAACCGGGATGTTGTTAATCACCTTGTCGTCAAAGGCGATGGTGCCTTTTTCCACCGAGTTGAAGCCGGCGATCATCCGCAGAAGAGTGGTTTTGCCGCAGCCGGAAGGTCCCAGCAGGGTAAACAGCTCCCCATGGACAATGTCGGCCGAAAGATCGCGGATGACCACGTTATCTTCGTATTGCTTCATTACGTTTTTAATATAAATTGATACTGCCATAAAGTATTGCTCCATTCCTCCGTAATGACATGACCGCCCTTGGGCGGGCACAAGTATGGAATATAATGGTAGCGCCCGCAGCTTGTTACGGCGGCGGGCGCCTGAAACATATTACATTGCTTTGTAGGTTTTTAAACTAGGAAAGGGTAGTCCAAACATCCTGGAACTGGGTCTTGACGTCGGAAGCGGAAACGTCCTGAGGATAGGGGATGGACACCAGATCGGCGGTGGCAACCCGGCCCTCGGTGGTCATGGGAACATCCTTGCGGGAAGGGCGAACGTTCAGCTCGGATTCCATGGCGGTCTGGCACTCCTGAGAGGTGACAAAGTCCACAAAGAGCTTGGCGTTGTACAGGTTGTTGCTGCCCTTGATAATGCCGATATTGGAGGTCCGCAGGGTGATGCCTTCCTTGGCGTAGACAGCGTAAACGTCAGCGCCGGCCTTCATGTAGGAGATGGTCTTGTCCTCGTTGCAAAGGCCCACTGCGTACTCGCCTTCCACCACGTTTTTATAAGCGGCAGAAGAACCGGAGGCCAGCTTGCCGTCCAGGTTGGCCAGGAACTTTTCAGCAAACTCCCACCCGTCACTGGAGTCAGGCATAGCGGCCATCATGTTGATCAGCACTTCCAGAGCGGAAGAAGAGTCGGCAGGGCTGGCAAAGGAAATGTTGCCCTTGAGCTTCTCGTTGGTGAGGGATTCCCAGCCATCCACGGTCACACCCAGCTCATCGATCAGCTTTTTGTTGACGATGATGGAGTTGACATTGATATAGCAGGGGGTAAACAGGCCGTATGCGGAAGTAAAGTCTTCAAAAAGTTCGGGGGTGTTGGGGGTGACATAGGTCTCCAACAGATCGGCGATGCCCACATAGGTGGTGGCGCCGCCGCCCATCAGCACGTCGCCGTAGGGGGCGCTCTTTTCAGCGTTGATGCGGCTGGTAAGCTCGCCGGTACCGGCACTGACCACTTCTACATTGATTTCCGGGTACTTCTCGGTGAACAGGTTGACAATCAGCTCGTACTCGCCGGCGCTGGCGGATGTGTACAGTACCAAAGAGTCGGTGGGTTCTTCAGCAGCAGGCTCGGCGCTTTCGGATTCGGCGGGAGCCGCCTGAGAAGATGCAGGTGCAGCAGACTGGGAAGGAGCAGCGCTTTGGGAAGATTGACCGCCGCCGCAGGCAGTAAGTCCCAGTACCAAAACGGCTGTCAGCAAGATGCTTAAGAGCTTTTTCATAATTTTCCTCCTAGATAGTCGTTACTTGATGTTGTAGCGTTATTTGTCTCACACGGCAAGCCGCGTAAAAACCTACTTGGATTCCCAGGGAGGGGTGTCGGGCAGGCTCTTGTCAAAGCGGCGGATCAACTCCTGCTGGTACTCGCCGGCAAAGCGGTTTTCCAGAAAGCGGTCGGCGCCCACTTCACAGAACTCCTTCCAGGATTTGATCTCCTGCCCCGGCAGAATGGGGAAGAACAGAATCCCGTTGGCCTCTGCCGCTTCCTGATCTCCGGGAGCGTCCCCCATCATCAGAATATTATCTTGGTCATAGTGTGCCTTGATGGAGGCGATACATTCCTTTTTGGAGCCGTCTTCCTGAGCGCAAAGCAGGGTGATGTACTCCATCAGACCGTGCTCGTTCCATTCCCGGTCCAGAGCTTCCCGAGGGGTGGCGGAGACAATGACGATGTCCGCCTGCTGGGAAAGCCGCTCAAAACTCTTTCGAACACCGGGGAAGGGGGGGACTCCCTCCACCATATCAGCGGCTCGGCTGTTCATCTCTAAAGACCAGCGCAGGGCCTGTTCCATGACAGGGCCTTCCTGCTTTGCCAGTTCCTCGTTGTTGAGCAGGGGAGCGGATTCCACCCACTTGCGCAGGGGGGCAATGTCGGGAAGCTGAAAGTCGTACTCCCTAAGCTCTTCCCGGCGGGCCAACAGGTCGAACACCAGCAGGATCTCGTGGAAGCGGGAACGCCCCCGATCCTTGGAATAGAGGTTGGAATACTCCCATGCGTCTCTGACATACTTAGAAATGGGCTGAAGTCCCCAGGCGTGAATGGTGGCGGGGCAGAAGCACTCCTTGTGTTTGAGCTCCATGGTGTCAAAGACACAGCCGTCCGAATCCACACAAATAAGCCGGTTATGTTTGGGTTGATAATCGGGAAATAGATTCTTTTTCATGAAAACCTCACAGAAGATATTTTTCGATGGCCACCGCTACGCCGTCTTGATCAAAGGGAGCGGTGACAAAGTCTGCAACCTTCTTTACACTGTCGGGAGCGTTGTCCATGGCTACTCCAAGGGCGGCACGCTGGATGGCGGGAGCGTCCAGAACGCTGTCCCCCAGAGCCATAACGTTTTCGTAGCCGATGCCCAGACGCTCAAAGAGGGCGTCCAGAGCCTTGGTCCGGTCCAGATGCTTGGGGAAGAACTGAATGTCCTTGCCGGCGCCCGGTGTAATCTCCACAATGCCGGTGGCATCCAAAGCATTCATCAAAGGCTGCTGCTTGTCCTCGGGCACGCCATAGATGTTGATTTTTTCAATGCCGATCTGTTCTTTGAGGAAGAAATCGGAGGGCTTTTCCAGTTCTACCTGTCGGCCCTCTTCCAAGAACCAGACGTGGTGGGGGGGAACAGGATAAGCGCCAAGATTCTGGCAGACTTCTTTTTCCATGTAGATCAGGCCATTTGCCGAGATTTCCGAGTAAATCTTCTGGCCTTCGTACAGGCGGCAAAGCTGAGCCGACTCTTCCGGGGTAAACAGGGACTGGTAGATAACCTCGCCGGTTTGGCGGTCTACCACCCGGGCGCCGTTGGCGGTCACCCAATAGCGGATGCGCTTATCGGCTTCGATCTGGGGGGGAAACATGTCCTCGACCCGTCCGGTGGAAGGGATAATCTGAATTCCCTTTTCCATGGCCGCTTCCAGCGCCTGCTTGTTGCGGTAGGATATGTAGACCTGATCCTGTTGCAAGGCCGTCCCGTCGAAGTCCAGCAGTATTGCACGAATTTTCATCTATGGCACTCCTTAAAGCTGTATGATCACAATTAACACTTCTATAATATCTAGAATTTCGGAACGTGTCAATACTTTTTTGGAACGTGTCATAATCCTGTCATTATTTTTTCTTCCCTTGCAAAGCTTGTGTAAGACATCTCGCCTTGCATTGCCGCTCGAAATGTAGTATTTTGTTTATAGATATTATGCTCTGTGGACAAGGTGCAAATGCCATAGATTTGTAACCGGATGAGAGCGCCTTTCAAAGCTGGGCGGGTAGAATGGGAGGCGATTCTTCCCACAAAACTTATATAAAATATGGGCTGACGACGGTTGAGTCGAAAGAGTCCGGGTGATAAAGAGGTTAGGTCATGGCCACCATCAAAGACATTGCCAAAGCCGCGGGAGTTTCCCACGGAACCGTTTCCAACGTGCTCAACAAGCGGGGAGGGGTGAGCTACGAAAAAATCCGCCTGGTGGAGCAGACCGCCAAGGCGATGGGCTATTCCATTGACGAAAAAGCCAGCCTGCTGCGGCGGGGTACCACCAAAACCCTGGCTTTGATTTTGCCGTCTCTTTCCAGACGAGGCCACGCAGATCTTTTTACGGGTATTCTGCGCCGGGCGGAGGGAGCCGGTTATTCGGTGCGCCTGTTTTTGACCGATGATCTTCCCTATCTGGAACGCAGAGCCATTTCCGATGCCTTGGCTTTAAAAGTGTGCGGGATGTTCACCGTGTCCTGTCTGGAAAACCACAAAAAGGAATACCAATCGATTCTTACCCGAAAGATTCCCCTTTTGTTTTTGGAGCGGCCGCCGGCTGCCGGCGAATTTGCTTCCTACACCTTTGATTTGGAGCAGGCCGCCCGCAAAGCGGCTTCCTATCTTGATAAAGGGCAGGAGGCCTGTCTGCTATCCGGTGTGCTGCAGTTTGGAGATCAGGCTGCCTTTTACCATGGGCTGAGCCAGCATCTGCCCCTGACCGAGGAGGATGTGTTTCAAAACGCCAGGGAGGAGCAGTCCCCGTCGGTTCACGCTGTCCTCCGCCGCCGCAGTCTGGACTGGGTGATCTGCGCCGACGAGTTTTTGGCCGACAAGGTGGACCGGGTCTATATTGAAAGCGGACTTCCCGTTCCCCGTATCGTCACTTTGGCGGCTCTGCGCACCTCTCAAAACCCAAGGTACCACAACATCACCCTGAACTATCGCCGGTTGGGTCACGAGGCCGCCGGCGCCATGGTGGATCAGGTGGAAAACAACCTGCCGGCATCCTCCCGAGTCCTTGCCATTTCCGGCTGCACCACCCCTTTTTCCGCCCCCACCCCCCTGCGGCGGAAGCCACTGCGGGTGCTGGCCCACACCACCCCTTCCATCACAGCGCTGGAGTATCTGCTGCCCCGCTTTACCCAGCGCTATGGGATTCCGGTGGAGCTTTACTCCTGTTCTTTGTCCGAGGTGTTGGAGCGGGTGGTCTCCCCCGACGAAACCTGGGATGCCGTCCGCCTGGACCCTTCCAACCTGACCTATCTGGGCCCACGGTTTTTGCGCCAGCTGGACGAGGTGGACAAATCGGCCCCCAGCACCCTCAACCAGTTTTTTCCCAACCTGCAAAACGACTTTTCGGTGATGGGAGGCAAGCTGTTTGCCCTGCCTTTTGACATCAGTGTGCAGATGCTCTTTTACCAGAGATCACTCTTTGAGGATATCGGCCAGATTCGGGCCTTTTACGAAGAGACCGGCGAAACATTGGAGGTTCCCACCACCTTTCCGGAGCTGGATCGGATCTGCCGCTTCTTTACCAAATCCTACCGCCCCGATTCCCCCATCCGCTACGGAGCCAGCCTGGCTCCCACCAGCCCTACCTCCATTTCCAGCGACTATCTGCCCCGGCTTCTGGCTGCGGGAGGCCTTTCCTATAGCAGCAACGGCTGTCTGGACCTGACCACCCCCGCTGCCCTTTCCGCCTTGCGGGACTATCTGGCCTATGCCTCCTGCACCAGCTTGGATACGGTGCAGAGCTGGAGCGAAATTGCCGCTAACTTTGTAGACGGTCAGACTGCCACTTCTATTTTGTATGTCAACCACGCCTCCAGTTTTGTTCGGGCCCAAAGCGCCAATGTAGGGGTAGAAATCGGCTTTGCCCCTATTCCGGGGGGGCACCCTCTGCTGGCGGGAGGCTCCTTGGGGGTCTGTCTCAACTCCACCCAGCCGGAAGCGGCCTACCAGTTTATCCGCTGGGCCACCGGCGAGGAAATCGCCCCCGAGCTTGTGATGATGGGGGGAACCTCCGCCTGCCGCAGCGTCTACGAGCACCGGGAAATTCTGGATGTTTACCCTTGGCTGGACGCCTTACAAAATAACATTCGGCTGGGGATTCGCAAGCCCATTCTCTCCCCGGTGGAGATCGACTACAACCAGCGGGATTTTGAGTACAATCTGGGCCTGCACATCCTGCGCTGCATCAAGGGGGAAATCTCCCCCGAAGAAGCACTGATGGGAACCCAAAAAACTCTGGATGCCATTCGATAAAGAAGATCAATGCTCACCTGTGTTTTCATTTTAGATTGTCAAGATTAGGAGGAATGTCATGGAAATCATCAAATCCGCCATCACCCGAGCCAACGACGACAATCCCCAACTGACTGCCAATGTCGCCGACATCATTGCCCGGGTGCGCAGGGAGGGGGACGCCGCCCTTGTGGACTACAACACACGCTTTGATGGCAACAGCCGTAAGGACTTGCAGGTGACCAGGCAGGAAATTGACGAGGCGTACGCACAGCTTTCCCAGCAGGAGATCGACGATTTAAAGGCAGCTGCGGCCAACATCCGGGCCTTTGCTCAGGCCCAGTTGGGCAGCATGAAGGCTCTGGAGGATATTTCGCCCACGCCGGGTGCCACTCTGGGTCACCGGGTGATTCCGGTGCAGTCCTGCTGCTGCTATGTGCCGGGGGGAAGCTACCCCCTCTACTCCACGGCCCTAATGCTGGTGATTCCGGCTCGGGTAGCGGGAGTGGGCAAGGTGGTGGCCTGTTCCCCCACCATGAAGGGCAGCGGAACGATTCACCCCAACATTCTGGCGGCTCTGGACATTGCGGGGGCCGACGAAATCTATCGAGTAGGCGGTGCTCACGGCATTGCGGCCTTTGCCTACGGTACCGAGCAGATTCCGGCGGTGGACATCATTGTCGGGCCCGGCAACCAGTATGTCACCGAGGCCAAGCGCCAGTGCTACGGTCAGGTGGGGATCGATTTTGTCGCGGGGCCCAGTGAGGTGCTGGTCATCGCCGATGATACTGCCGATCCCGAGATTCTGGCGGCGGATTTGCTAGCCCAGTCGGAGCACGATCTTTTGGCCAAAGGAATTTTGGTCACCACCAGCCGGAAGCTGGCGGAGCAGACTATCGGGGCGGTAGAGGCTCAGCTGGCCACTCTGGAAACCGCCGGGATCGCCCGCAAATCCTGGGAGGATTACGGCGAGGTGATTTTGGCCGAGGATCTGGAGGAAGCCATCCGGATCGCCAACGGCCACGCCCCCGAGCATCTGGAAGTGATTGTCCGGGAAGAGGATGGGGTAATCCCCCGGCTGGTCAACTATGGCTCCCTGTTTATCGGGCAGGCCACGGCAGAAGTGTTCGGCGACTATGTTTCCGGCACCAACCACACTCTGCCCACTCTGCGGGCGGCAAGATATACCGGCGGCGTCTGGGTGGGAACCTTCCTTAAGGTGTGCACCCACCAGCGCATGACGACCGATGCCGTCAAGGCGCTGGCGCCCCTGACCTCCCGAATGGCCAGAGGGGAAGGCCTGATTGCCCACGCCAGAGCGGCGGAAATCCGGGCCGAAAAGCTGTAGATTTCCGGAAGGGTTCCGGAGTTTAGATTAGTGATTAAAAAGGAGGTTTTTCCATGCAGGAACAAAGTCAGGTTCTCAAGCGCAGTTTTGGTATGCGGGAAGCGGTCACCATTACGGTGGGAACAGTCATTGGTGTGGGGCTGTTCACCGTAGGTGCGCAGGTGGTGGGACTGATGGGTGCGGCGGTGATCTGGGCCACTCTGGTTGCTCTGATTGTCAGCATCTATCCGGCCCTGCTCTACGCCGAGATGGGCGCGGCTCTGCCCTATGCGGGAGGTACATACAAATATGCGTCCATGGGACTGGGCAAGCCCCTTGGCATGCTGGCCGGCTGGAACTTTATCATCTCTCTGGTGGCGGTCACCAGCGGAGAGGCTCTGGCCTTCAGCTTTTACTTTAAGACCCTGTTTGGTGCCTTGGGCATCCACTTACCGGTCAGCGATACGGTGATAGCCTGCATTGCCGTTATCGTATTTATGATCACCAATGTGCGGGGCGTGGAGATGACCGGCAAGCTGCAGAACGGTTTTATGTTCTTCTTCTGGGGTGTTGCCATCATCTGGTTCCTACTGATGATTCCTCAGGTGCAGATGCCTCATTTTGTCCAGCTGCCCGATTTCCTTGATTTTTCCGGCGGCTCTTTTATCGCCAACGTGGCCATGATCTGGTGGTGTTTTGCCGGTTTTGAAACCTGCTGTGCCATGGGAGAGGAAATCAAGTACCCTCACATCAACATTCCCCGGGCACTGTTTTTGGCCCCCTTTATTGTATTTGCGGTCAACTCCCTCTTCCAGTGGTATCTGGTAGGTATTACCCCCTTTGAGCATCTGAGTGCCATTGCCGTAGCCGATGCCCCCTACGCCGACGCCATGATCACTGCTGGCATTGTGGGCCTGCCCCTGATTCTGCTGGCTGCGGGAATTGCCTTTGGCGGTGACTTTTCTACCCTCAATGCCAGCATTGCAGTCCCGCCCCGCTACTTGTTTACCATGGCTCGGGACGGCTCTATGCCCCGGGTGTTTGCCAAAATTCACCCCAAATTCCAGACACCCTATGTTTCGATTCTGACACTGGGTATCCTCACCATCTTCCTGATCGCCACCAACTCCATGATCTACATCGCTTCCTTGAGCCTGTTTGCCGATCTGCTCTACTATGTCATCGGCATTGCGGCCTCCTACGGCCTGCGCAAAAAGCTGCCCGACCTCAAGCGGCCCTATAAAGCTCCCTTTATCATGATTGGAGCGCCTATCTCGGTGATCATCTACCTGATTATGATGACCCAGTTGGATATGGCAGCTCTGTGGTCCGGGATTATCTGGTGTGTACTGGGCCTTATTATCTTTTACATCTGTCAGGCCCGCTACGGTAAGGAGGGCGACGCAGAGCTGGCTCAGCGGATTCTGGAAATTCAGGAGCCTTCCGCCGAGGAAAAGGCCAAAATGGACCGGGAGTTCAAGATCTGGAGCATTGTAGTGGCCATTGCGGTGGTGGTGGCGCTGCTGCTCTTTGTGGTGCCGCAGCTTGTGGCATAAGTGCTCCGCCAGAGGATTTTTTTCTAAATAAAGATTTGCAAAGAGCCTGCTTTCTGTGTTAAACAGAAAGCAGGCTCTTATAGATCAAGGGCTGGCAGCGTTAAGCTGCCAGCCCTTTTTGTTATTGCCCTGCTGCCAGCTGGAAGCAGCGATCGGAAACCGCGAAGGAACATAGGGGTTAGATAAGTGTAAAAAGCATGAAAAAGTATGAAAGAAACGCCTTGAAATTATTCCAAGGAATTAAAAATAATATAACAATGCATTACATTACAGGTAAAAATTTCCTAATATTAGTAGGATACACAGATAAAATAGCATTATTCACCGATTCCCTTGAAATACTTTGGTGGATAACCTATAATTTTTTTAAATATCCTGGAGAAGTAGTTGGCATCTTGTATTCCGACAAGAGTGGCTACTTCACGAATGGGGAGCTCTTCTGTTTGGAGCAAATGCAGAGATTTTATGATTCTCTTGCGGTTTAAGTAGTCGATGGGAGAGAGCCCGGTAGCCTGCTTAAAGACGGTGCGAAAGTAGTTGATGCTCATATATGCCTCTGCGGCCAGAGCATGAAAATCGATCTCCTCCGCCAAATGATCTTCAATATACTGGATTACATATTGCATAGTATTACCAGTTAAAGTTGGATGGTTTTGATTATAATTCATGCTAATTTGCCTAGAGTGGACCCGGTTCAGTTCCACTAGCACAATTTCCAGATAGGATCGCAGCACTCTTTCGTAGTCAGAGCCGTGTTGTTGTTGTTCCCGATACATAAATCCCAACAGGGTGGATACATATTCCCTTTCACTGGAATTCAGCCTGAGTATGCGGAAATCGTCGATGGATTCAGGGTCATCCGTTTCTTCGTGCAGGGGAGGCGGAAACAGAGAGGCCCATTGATCGTCCAGCTTGACGTTGTCCACATCTGTACCGGTTTGACATAAGCTGGAGGGCCACACTCCGCCCCAGAGCTTTTCCAAACGGCGGGGATAAAACTGTACGTTGTAGATGGTCAGCGGGGATTCAATAATATATTCATGGGATTTGTGAGCCGGAACCAGGAAGATATCCCCGGGAATCAGAATGCTTTCCTGAGAGCCAAAATGGTGTTTGCAGGTACCCTTGAGCACCAGAACAAACTCGTTAAACTCGTGAAAGTGCTTGGGAACCGACTGCTCGCTATGAAAGAGCTCCACCGCGATGGATGCTCCGGCCTCGCCCTTAAAGGGAAAATACGCTTCCATTACTGTATTGGCCTCCTTGCTGCAAGTCATAAGAGTTAAGGTTCTCTTAAAAAACCGATTTTGATACCAAAGAGAAAGGGTGTTAGAAAACATGAAAAAGCTTCTATCGGTATTCCTGGTTCTGGTATTGGTATTTGCAATGACCGGCTGCCAACAAAGCGCCCCCCAGCAGAAATCCCCTGAAAAAGCAGCAGCACCGGCAACTCCTTCTGCTGAAACAAAGCAGTATCAAATCGGCTTTTCCATCGCAGTTCGCGACCAGTTTCTGACCTCTTTGGAAATGGCTGCCACCAAAAAGGCAGAAGAGCTGGGAGTTAAATTGGAAGTCTATGAGGCAAAAGAGGATATCTCCACCCAGATTT
>JAHDPQ010000003.1 GCA_018434245.1 Oscillospiraceae bacterium | reverse complement strand
GTCGGCCATCACAAACATTGTTCTGGATATTGTTTTTATCGTCCGCTTTCGTATGGGAGTGGCCGGAGCCGCTTGGGCCACCGTCATTGCACAGGTGCTTTCCGCCGTTTGCATCACCATCTACTTTTTTACCCAAGCAAGACACTTCTGCCCTTCCCAAGAGCATATGCGGTATGACAAAAATCTGCTGAGCTTTGTGATGGTCAACTCTTCTCTGACGGCGTTTCAGCAGTCCATCATGAACTTTGGCATTTTGATGGTGCAGGGGCTGGTGAACAGCTTTGGGTTCTATGTCAGCGCCGCCTTTGCTGCCGTCGTGAAGATTGACGCTTTTGCCTACATACCGGCGCAGGATTTCGGCAATGCCTACTCTACCTTTATAGCCCAGAACTTTGGAGCGAGGAAACCCGACCGCATTCAGAAGGGTTCCAAGGCGGCGGTAGCCATATCGGCGCTTTTTTGCGTGATTGCCTCTGCTTGCGTTTACGTATTTGCCCGTCCGCTGATGATGCTGTTTGTCAATGCATCGGAAACGGAAATCATCCAAATAGGAATACGCTACCTGCACATTGAGGGAGCCTGCTATCTGGGCATCGGCATTTTGTTCCTGCTGTACGGCTTCTATCGGGGAATCGGCCGCTCCACCATGTCCATCGTCCTGACGGTGATCTCTCTGGGCAGCCGTGTTCTGCTGGCCTATGTCCTGTCCGCTATTCCGCAAATTGGACTGGTAGGCATCTGGTGGGCCATTCCCATCGGCTGGCTGCTGGCGGATACAGTGGGCATTTGGTACTTTTTTGCACGAAAGGACCAGCTGATCGGAACAGAAGCGGCCCTGTAGGTTTTTGCATCAGTGAATATGATTGGAAAGACGCCGGCGATTGAATTTATAGCCGGCGTCTTTTTGCAAAACAGGGGCAGGTGAATTCCGGCATTTTTAGTTCAGCCATCTTCCGATCACCTGAATTGCTATGGAACGATACGCCCGCAAGCAGGAAGAAAGGAGGCCTCCACGGCTTTTGTGGATGCCCCCCTTCAAGGGTTTTGCAATTAGTTTATAGAAGCAGCCGGGAATCATTGGGGTTCCGCTTACTGCCCACGGATTTCCCGACTCATTTCCAAAAAGGTGCGGAACTGTTCTAAGGATACGTTGTCGGGAATCCCCCCGGAATCCATTAGAATGTGGGGGCCATGCCTGCGGCCCTGAGCCACCACCTGCCTGAGATGCTCCCGCTGCTCTTGCTGCGGCCACTCAAAGAAGTATTTGTTGATTCCACCGCAGAGCACTGTTTTAGGCCCCAGCAACTCCCGCACCTGATCAAAGGGCATATTCTCGTTGGGATCCAGAGGATTGAGGATATCAAAGCCGGCTTTAGCAAGATCGGGCAGAAGGGGCAGAATGCATCCGTGGCTGTGCAGATGGACCACCGCACCGTAGCTGTGAACCAGATGACAGAGCTTTTGATGCCAAGGCAGGAAGAACTCCCGGTAAAGCTCCGGACTGAACAGCAGAGACTGCTCGCTGCCCAGGTCGTCGCAAAGGCCGATGCAATCGACTCCGGCTTCACACATCTGCCGGACAGCTTCTAAATTCCATTGCCCCAGCCGGTCCACAAGGGCGGCGGCAAACTCCGGTTCGGCCAGCAAATCCATTAGAAACTCCGCGTAGTCCCGCAGGAAATAATGCACGCCGGAAAAGAATCCGTTGACCCACCCCACCGTCCACAATCCCTTTGCTTTGGCCCATGCTACATCCTGTCGAAAACCGGCATACCGCTTGGGTTCAGCGGCATTCGGCAGGGACAGAGCTTCCAGATTTTCGGGGGAGTCCACCGGCAGGTAAAAGGTATGTACGTTCCAAGGCTTGATCCGCACTTCCTTGCGCGCGCCGGTCTCGTACTCCACCACAAACCGATTGGCTTCCTGTTGGATAACCGTCTTGTTAAATTCCCCGGGGCCTCCGTGACCAAAAGCCTGAGCCGCACCCCATCCCACCGGAAAGGCACAGCGGTCGATCAGCTCCATAAACTCCCGTGCTTTGGTAAGGAGGGGCTCCCCCAAAGAGGAAAAGGGATAGGCGCCATCTTCCGGCGATTCCAGAAAGCCCTGAAACAGGGGAGCGGGGGCTACCAGTTCCCGGGCCAGTGCCATGGGAACCGCCATCACCCACTGGGGGGTAACCGGCAGGGACTCTCCTGCCAGCAAAGCCTGCATCTGTTCACGTTGGGTCATAGCCCAGACCTCCATCTTTCGGGATGCGTTGGGGAAGGGTGTTCCTTGATCCCATGCAGCCCTTTTTTACTCCTTTACCGAGCCCATGGCCAGTCCCGCCACAAAGTTCTTTTGCAGCATCCAGACTATAATGGTGGGGGGGATGATGAGCAGCACCGCCATGGCGGCCATGGGGCCCCACTCCAGCCCCCGGTCGGAGATAAAACCGGCAATGGCAACAGAAAGGGTTTTTGCCCGGTTGACGCTGAGGATGGTGGCAAACAGGAACTCGTTCCAAGCAGCCACCAGAGTCAGAATGGCGGAGGCAATCAGTCCCGGTTTGGTGATGGGCACCGCCAGCAAAAAGAACCGCTGCCACATATTGCAGCCATCAATTTCTCCCGACTGTTCAATCTCCTTGGGCACTTCTTGAAAGAACCCGATCATCAGCCACACGACAAGAGGCAGATTAAAGCTGACGTTCATAATAATCAGCGCTGCTTTGGTATCCATCAGGCCCAGATGGCGCATCACCACATAAACAGGAATGGCGGTGGAAATCGCCGGGTACATCTTCTGAATCATAAACCACAGGCCAAACACATTGCGCAGCTTGCGGGATAAGGCTCCCTTGGCGATGGCGTAAGCGGCCATGCTGCCAAAAAATACGCAGATGACGGCGGTTACCATGGCAATGACAAAGGTGTTGACCAGCCCGCTAAAAGCGCCGTATTTCTGAAAGATGTCGGCGTAGTTTTGGCTTGTCACCCGGGTGGGGATGAACACCGGTGGGAATTTTAGATAATCCAGCTGCACCTTTACCGAACTGACGGCCAGCCAGTAAAGGGGGAACAGCACAGAAATCAGCAATATTCCAAGAGATATATACCGCACCGGCCGGGACAAAAAGTTTGTAATGGTATCGGAAATGGAAAAGGAATAGTTCTTTTTCATGATTGCACCCCTCCTAACCCATATCCCGGTCCACTTTGTTCCGCAGCATAATAAAGCCGCCGGAAACAAGGGACATAAAAAAGATAAACACAAAGGCCATGGCGGAAGAATAACCGGTATTGAAATACTTCAGACCCTGATTGTAGATGAAGTTGGGGAGCATTTCGGTGGCCATGCCCGGACCGCCTCCGGTCATGACAAACACGGTGTCGAACACCTTAAAGCCGTCCACAATACGGATCATCAGCACGATGATCATCACCGGGCGGAGCAGGGGCAAGATTACCCGGAAGAATACGCCCAGCCGGGTGGCACCGTCCACCACCGCCGCTTCAATGCTGGAGCTGGAGATGCCTTTGAGCGCGGAGGCCATCAGGATGGTGACCCACGGCGTTTGTCGCCAGACATCCACAAAGATGATGGAGCCCATGGCATATTTGATATCGGCTAAAAAGGCGATGGGCTCCACGCCCAGCAGGGTAATAAAGTAGTTGATGACGCCAGTACTGCGGTCCAGCATCATCCGCCACAGAGTACCGCTGGCTACCGGCGCCATAATCATGGGGATGAGGCACAGGGAGACAATCAGGCGGGTGGCTTTGGTATCGGAAGAGAGCATCATGGCCAGCATGGTGCCCAGCACCACCTCAAAGGCCACCGACACCACCACAAAAAACACCGTGTTTTTACAGGCGGTGGCAAACCGTTCGTCCCCAAACATCATCTTAAAGTTGTTCAGTCCGATAAACACGGGTTGGGCGTTGGGCATGTTGATCTTGAGGCTGTGAAAGCTCAGGTAAAAAGAATACAGAAGAGGAATAAACGCCGTGATACAGAGAATGAGAAAGGTGGGCGTTAAAAACGCCCAGGTTGTAATCGTATCGCTGCGGGAGCGCAACCTTCCGCTGCCTGAACGTTTTTTGGCTGATTTTATTGGGTTCAATTCCCGCCCTCCTATCATCATCGGTTCATTACACTTAGCGTTTTCAAGACACGGAATTTGCCGCAACTGCCCTACAGGTAGCTAGAACCGAGTTTCATAGTCAATCCCACGTCTATGACGTACCAGCAAGCATTGCTCGCTATTTTAAAACACTAAATGTTTACAATGGTTGCTATATCAGCAATTTTTTAAGCAGGGCGGGGAAGCGCAACGCACGATTCCCCGCCCCCTTTATCTGCAAGTGGTTATTTGATGCGCGCCTGAACCGTTTGGGCTGTTACGTTGAGCAGCCCTTCGGGGGGCGGGTTGTTCATCAGGGCGATTTCCACGCAGTTCTGCATGTAATCCATGGCTTCTTCAATGTTCTTTTCCCCGGCCAGATAGGCCCCAAAGCCGTTGGAAATCTCGGTCTTGGCTTCTTCGGAGGCGGGGATTCTCCACCAGATCAATGCGTTGCTCAGAGCATCCTTGAGGGGAAAGAGAGGGGACTGTTTGATTTCTTCCTGCTCCCAGAAGCTGATCCGGGTGGGGAGGATATTGTACTCTTTGAATCCGGTGTTCTGATTTTCCAGCTCCACCAGCGTTTTGATGAATTCCCAGGCAAGGTCTTTCTTCTCGGAATTCTTGTTGATGGCAATATCCCAGGAGGAAAGAGCGGTCAGGCCGGTTTTTTCCGCCGGGAAGGGGCAGAGAGCCCATTTGCCCACGATTTTGCACTGCTGGGGGTCATCGGCAATGCCCAGGAAGTTCAGGGTGGGCCAGCCTTCTAAAAAGACTGCGTTGCCGTTGGCAAAGGCCGCGGCGGACTCGGGCAGTCCCCAGGACAGGCAGGCAGGGTCGGAAAGTTCCTTGAGGCGCATGGTAACTTCCAGAGCGCGGCGCACCTCAGGGGTGTTCATGGTGGCATTCCAGTTTTCATCGGCCCACTCGCCGCCCAGAGACCAGAGACGGCCAAAGAAGATGGATCCATATTGGTTTTTGGCCATGGCAGGAGCTACGCCGTACATGCCTTTGGAAGGATCATGGTATTTTTCGGCCAGAGCGATGTACTCATCCAGAGTTTCAGGGGGCTTTTCCACCAGATCGGTGCGGTAGGCTAAGGTGTAGGGGGTATTGACGTGGGGGATACCGTAGATGGTGCCCTGCCAGCGCCCGGAGTTATCCAGAATGTTGGAGTCAAAATCGTCGATATCAAAGCCGTCTCTTGCAATGTAAGGGTCCAGTGGCTCAAGGAAAGGGGCCATCTCGCCATCCCACTGGCAGGTGATGTCCACCAGATCGTAGGAAGCGGTGTTGCTGGTCAGGTCCAGCAGCATTTTTTCGTGGAGAGAAGCGTAAGGGAAGTCCACAATTTCTACCTTTGCGCCGGTTGCAGCTTCAAACTTGGGAACCACAACCTCTCGTGCCATGTCGGCGTAGCTGCCGGACATAAAGAGGGCGGTGATGGTTTGGCCTGCAAAGGCCGCGGTGTCCGGAGCGGGGGCCGGGGCTGTTTCGCCGCTGCTGGCAGGGGGGGCGGTCGATGGAGCGGGAGCTTTTCCGCCGCCGGCACAGGCGGAAAGCACCAATGCAAGGGTGAGAAGAAGAGCCGTCATACGGGAAAACTGTTTCATAATGCACCTCTTTCCGGTAAAGGTATGAATTCTACCGTTATTCCTAAAAGCGGCCGAAACCGGCAGCCTTTATTCCATGTTGTCGATGTCCTTCCCAAGGGAAAAACTCTGTGATGCAAGCCGGGGTGGAAAGCAATAAGGCAAGGGTTTTCTCCGTAAGTATCGTTCGGCCTCGTGATGCAAGTGCTACGGGTCACGCAAAATGCAACGAGAACGGGGTATCCCAATCAATTTTTTTAATATACTACAGTAACTAGTATACTGGTTATCATAGGTTTGTCAATCACAAACAATAGGATTTTAACATATTGTATTTAAAAAGTAATAATAATTTATACACCTTATACTATTTTGTTGACTTTTGAAAACTGGCATGTTAGTATAGTAGCATTGAGAAATTTGGACCGGTCGGCAGAGCTTGAGGGATGCGAGGGGAGGCGGTTGACCTGTGTTTGAGGTGCTGGAAAAGCAGCGCAACGAAACAGCCCGGCAATATGCTATTCGGGTGTTGCGGCACAACATTCTCTACCTGAATTTAAAGCCGGGCCAGCCTATTAGCGAAAGCGAGATCGGCGAGCTGCTGGGCCTGAGCCGCACTCCCATCCGAGAAGCCTTTAAAGATTTGGAAAAAACTCATATTATTGAGGTGCTACCTCAAAAAGGCACCTTTGTGGCCAGCATTGACTTTGATCTGGTTCACGATGCGCTGTTTTTACGTCTGACCTTGGAAAAAGCCATTCTGGCGGAGGCCTGTTCCAACATGTCGGGCCGGCATATGGCTCTGCTGGAGGAAAACCTGCTTCTTAGCCGGTACCATGTAGAGCGCAATGATATGAAGAAGTGGTTTGCCCTGGATAACGCCTTCCACAGGCTGTTGTTTCAGGGGTGCGGCAAGGGCCGCATCTACGATTATATGGAAAGCATGCTCATTCACTTTGATCGCATCCGGATTCTGGGGTTGGAGGCCAAGAAGATGCAGGTAGCCTTTGGGCAACACCTTGATCTGTGGAAACTGATCAAAAGCCGAGATGTGGAAAAAGCCATTCCAGCCATGGAAAACCACCTCTCCTCCTGCATGATTGACAAGCCCTTTATCGAGAACCTTCAGAGCCGGTACTCTTGGGTGGGGGAGGCCATTACGCTGTAGGGGAACCCTCACGTCCGGATACAGGTCCGGTGGAGGAACATCAAAACATCGAGGTATACCAAAAGCCCGGGGAATCTTCCCCGGGCTTTGCAGTGTCTTGGTGCATATTCTAATAAATCTTTATTGTTTCCTCACAGGGCGGGGGAGAGGCTTAAAACCCTTCCTCAATTGTCCGGTGTTTCTTCTTCGGGCTCCTCGGGGATTTTAATGGAGTCGGTTTTCATAACAAACCTGACTTCCGTTTCAAATCCATGGGGAGCACCGGCGAATGTTTGATGCTTGTCGGAAAGGTCTACATAGGCGTCCTTGCGGGCGATCAGCTCCAGCAGGTCGTCCACCTGACCCACATAGCGATCAATGGCGCCTTCCGCCTCCAGGCGGTCCAGGGTGCTGAACATTCTGGCAAACATGTCGGCGTTCTCCTGCCGCACCGTAATGCGCAGCGCCTCCGAGACCTTGCGGTAGTATTCCAGATCGTCCTTCATATTCATCAGAACCCGGACGGTTTCGGGGGAGTTGTGCAAGCTCTCCTGCATTTCATCGCTGTCCAGATCATCCCGCAGGGAGGTGTAGAGGTCCTGACTGTCCTTGAGCAGCTTGCGCAGTTCCTTGGAGCGGTCCTTAAACCCTGTGTAAACATCCAAATCAATATAGGGATTGCGGAGAAGCTCCTCCGCCAGATTTAGGTTTTTCTGATTCCGCTTTAAATCCTTGGCTAGGCGGCGGAGTCTGGCGGGGGTTTTGCCGTCGTCCAGATTGTCGATGAACTTTTCCAGTTCCCGGTTGGTCTTTTTATCGTCCTGCAACTCGTCAATCAGTCCAACGATGCTCTGGGCGTCTCCCGCGAGCCCTCTGACGGCCCCGATGAGCTGGGCCCGGTGGGTGGAGTTGGTCAAATCGTATCCGTAAGGCTGCAGCGCCTGGGTACTGTTGGAGGCTACGCTTTGCAACCCTGTCATCAGCTGGCGCAACGCCGCCGGATCAATGGCGCTTTCGTCTGCTGCGGAAAGACTGACGGGAACAGCCTGTGTGCTGCTGTTCTTCTCCGCTTCGGTGAGGGCGATGGCCCGCACCATCAGAGACGGCTTGGCAATGCTTGAGGCCTCTGCTCCGGCGAATTCCTCCACTGCAGCAGCAGGTTCTACTTCCTGTGTCGTCCCTGCTTCGGCGGAATCTTCCGGTTCCGCTACACCTTCGGACTCAAGGGTGTCTTCGAGGGTTTCTTCCCCGGAATCCGGCTGGGCTCCTTCCTCGGCAACGGGGTCACCGCTGTCCGGATGGGAAACCTCTTTATCAATAGGTTCTTCCTGCTTGGGGGTGCTGTCTTCTGCTTCAGAGGTATCCGGCTGCGGGGCCTCTGCGGGAGGTTCCACAGTGGGTTCTTGTTCGAGGGACTCTGTAAGGCCACGGCTGCCCTCCCCGTCGGTGGCTACTGCTTCCAATCCGGCAGTAAAGAAGGTTTGCCACTGGTCGGGAGTCAGGCCGCCCATGCCTTGGATTTGGCCCATGAGAGCAGGCAGCTGATCGCTGCACTGGGCAAGGCCGGACATCTGATAGAAGGTGAGCAGCTTGGAAAGCTCCTCCGGTTTTACCTGAGTGAGCCCGGCCTGCTGGGCGATGTCGTACAGGGCCAGCATTTGGTCCAGTGTCTGCATATCCAGAGAAGCAAGCCCGCTCTGCCGGTAGAGGGCAATGAGTCCGTCGATTTGCTGGGGGGTGACGGTTTTGGACAGAGCACCCAGTGCCGCCAGCTCCTGCTTGCTGCTCTTGGCGAGCATCAACAGCTCAATGGACTGGGCCATCAGGTCCTCAGTGATGTCGCTGTCCAGCAGATTGCTGTAGTCGTAGGTCATGCGGTCCATCATATCCTTGCTGTTCAACAGCCGCTCGGCATCGTGGCGGGAAAACCCCTCCAAAAAGTCAAACAGGGCATCGGCGGTATCACCAAAAACAGCTTCATCAATATCCAGACCATCGGTATGCTCCTTTAAGCGGTCGTAGAGCTTTATGTTTTCGTCGGTAACATGGTCCGGCAAAATATCCAGAAGCCGCTTATCCATATCGTAGAAGTCAAAGATGTCGTCCACCATAATCTGAGCACCCCTGGTCATCCAAGGGTCCATAAAAATGGAGCGGATTTGCCGGTCGGGGTCGGCTGCGGCCAGATCGTCCTGAATATCCTTCAGCTCTCCCAGATCGGTGCGCATGTCTTCGATTTCTTCCGTGTCCATTTCCAGCTCCGGGAAGTCGGTGGTGATGCCGATATAGACAGGGCCCAGCTCAAAGTCGGTGACGGTGGCGGTGATGGTAAAGCTGCTGGGGAAATCCAGATCATCCAGCCCGGGAAGGTCGAAGTTTTTGAGGTTTAGGCTTTCCTCCAGCCCCGGCATGGAGGAGATGGTGACGATCTGGTTGTTGCCGTCTGCGGTGAGGGTGCCGTCGCTGAGCTCCACATCCCGGAACACATCGTCGGGGAGCACCATTCCCAGCACCACAGTCAGGGGGGCGGTCATGTCCACTAGCTTGTTGTCGATCTCTACCTTGTGGCGCAGATTGTTGCGTAGGTCAATTTGAATCTCCAACTGTCCCGAGCGCCCGGCCAAATCTTCCGGGTTGTACTCTTTGCCGTCCAGACGGTAGCGGATATCCACTTCCAGGGGCAGGTCTTGGTCGCTCTTTCCCTGATAATACAGGTCGGTGTCCTCCAGCTCCCACACAACGGAGCCTCCCGCTTGTGAGACAAGATTGCCGCCCTTGACCGGGACCAGATCGGTCAGGGAGGTGACATCCGTTACACTGCCGCCGTTTTGATTGATGGTCAGGCGGTCGGTGACGATGACTTCCGTGGGTTTACCGGAGGCATCTAAGGTAACAAACACAGTCTCGTGTTTTTTGCCTCCTCCCACCGGGGAGGAAGACGTTCCGGTAGATGCTAGGGCGATTTCCGGCTGGCCGTATTGGGTGAGCTCCACCTGCTTATCGCCCTGCAGGGGAATGGGGGAGCAGCCGGTGATGACAAGCGCGCAGCAAAGGGCGATGATTCCAAGGTTGGCGGCCCCTTTTTTGCTGCACTGCATAAATTTTTTAATTTGTTTTTTCATACAGTTTCCTCCGTACAATATTGCTTATTGTAAAATCACTTCTGCAACCTGCTCCTTTTTGGCAGGCCTTGCAGTGCGCCAGTAGCGGGATGTCCGGGCGATTACAGGCTCACAGACATGGAGAATGGCAGGAAGGATAAAGATACTGATCAAGGAAGAAATCACCGCTCCTCTTGCCAGCATGGTACAGATACTGCTGATGATTTCAATGTCCGATATGATACCCACGCCCAGAGTGGCGCAAAACAGCACCAGAGAACTGGTGACAATGGAAGGGTCGGATGTATTGGCGGCGATCAGCATGGCCTGATCTCGGTCGTGGCCGTTTTGCAGTTCCTCCCGGAACCGGGTGGCCATGAGGATGGCGTAGTCTACCGTGGCTCCCAACTGGATAGCGCCGATGACGGTGGGGGAGATAAAGGGGATTTCCACTCCCATCAGCATGGGGATTCCCTCGTTGATGAAGATGGCCAGCTTGATGACCGCCACCAGCAACACGGGGATGGAAAAGGACTGGAAGACAATGCCGATGATCAGGATGATGGCGGCGACGGATATGTAGTTGGTCACCCTAAAGTCGACATCCGACGTTTCGATCAGGTCTTTGGTCAGAGCACCTTCTCCCGTGATCAGGGCATTGGGGTCGTAGCGCTTGAGGATGTCGTTCATCTGATCCACCTGCGCGTTGAGCTCATCGGTTGCCGTCTGGTATTTAGAGGTTATCATCATCATTTGAAGGCCGTCTTTTTTAAAGACATCCTTAACATCCTCGGAAATAAAGGAGTCGGGGATAGCGGGGCCCAAGAATTTGTTGTAGGCAACCACCGATTGGATTCCGTCCAGATGTTCCAGCTCCTTTACCATGTGGTGAAGGGTGTCGGCCGAAAGGGTGTCGTCTACAATGACAAAGTGAGTGCAGGACATGTCGTAATCGTCCTTAAGTTTGTTGGTTGCAACAATGGCCGGCAGGTCATCGGGAAGGGTGCGGTCCAGATTATAGTACATCACCGTATGCTTTTGCGCATAATACGCTGGGAAAAGCAGAACCAAAAAGAGGATGGATAGTCCCTTGCTGTGGCGTATGATAAAGGTGTTGACCCGGGTGAAATCTGGGATCAGGTTCCGGTGACGGTAGCGTTCGATGGGGCCATCCAACAGAAGCACCAGCGCCGGAAGTATCAGAATCACTGACAATACACTAAAGATGACGCCCTTTGCCATGACCAGTCCGATATCCCGGCCCAGCAACAGCTGCATGAAGCACAGGGCAAGGAAGCCCGCAACGGTGGTCAGGGAGCTGCCAGACAGGGAGACAAAGGCAGACTGTATCGCCTGAGCCATGGCGTCCCGCTTATCCGAGTAGTTTTCTTTTTCTTCTTGATAGCGGTGCACCAGAAAGATGGAGTAGTCCATGGATACGCCCAGCTGCAGAATGGCGGCAATGGCTTTGGTGATGTAGGAGATTTCCCCCAGAAAAATATTGCTGCCGAAGTTATAGGCTATGGCGAATCCGATGTTGACGATAAAGGTGAGGGGGAGCAGCCACTGCTCGATGGCAAACCACATGGCCAGCAGGGAGAGCAGGACGGCAATGCCCACATACAAAGGCATTTCCCGGTCTACCAGATCCCGGGTGTCTTTGATGATGACGGAAAAACCGGCCAGAAAGCACTGTTTATTACAAATCTTTCTGATTTCTTCGATGGCTTGCATGGTTTCATCAGAGGCACCGGGCTGATCGTACTGGACAATCATCAGGGTAGATCGCTCCGAAAAAAACATATCCTGCATGCCGGAAGGATAAATCTCCTTGGGGATGCTGATATCTGTCATGTTGGGCAGCCATGTAACGCTGCTTACCCCCGGAACCTCTTCGATGGCGGTGTACAGCTCTTCGGCGTAGCGCAGCGGCATATCTTCTATCATGAGCATAGTGGTGGCGGCACTTTGAAACACTTCCTCCAACACCCGTTCCCCCTGAGCAGATTCAAACTCCTGTGGCAGGTAGGAGAGGGTATCGTAGTTGATGCGGGTAGCCACCGCTCCAATGGCAGATGGAATCAACAGCAACACCGCCACCGCAACAATGATTGCCGGTTTGCGGGTTAGAAATCTTGCTACACGCTGTAGCATAGGCAACACCTTCTTTGTGAAAATTCAAGTGGTCAGCTGACGATCTGTTTTAGCGCAGTGTAAA
Organism: Oscillospiraceae bacterium; assembly: GCA_018434245.1. GTDB lineage: Bacteria > Bacillota > Clostridia > Oscillospirales > Ruminococcaceae > WRAV01. Next base: position 74,031 of record JAHDPQ010000003.1, on the reverse strand, counting down.
GAGCAGGCCGTATTTCATCCATGGTGTAGGGCCGCTCTTCGGCAATGGCGCTGTAGCAAGTAGCGCCTACCATTTCCACCAGCAAAAACAGCATCTGCTTGGCGGTAGCCGGGTCCCCGCCCTCGGCCACATAGCCGTCGCAGAATCTGGAAGCGGCTGCTTTGGCCTCCTCGGTGGCAAACAGCCCCTTGGAAAGATTCTTGTAGAGAATGCGGAACAACTGCTTATTGTCCTGCAGGTATTCGATGATGTAGTCGACAAAAAAGATGATTCTGTCGGTAAAGGGCATGGGGTTCTGCTGGCAGGCACGATCCAGCTCGTTGAGGGCTTCCAGAATCACTGCGGTGCTCTTTTTGGATGCAATGCGGTCCACCAGATCGTATTTGTCCTTAAAGTACAGATAAAAGGTACCCTTGGCCACCTTGGCTTTTTTGACAATATCATCGATGGATGTTTCGTTTACGCCTTTGCTGGTAAACAGCTCGTGAGCTGCTTCCAACATAGAGGATGACTTTGCTTCTTTCTTTTCAGATGCCATGTTCGCCTCCATTATGACTATCGGTCATTTTTCGCTTCGATATCTAATTATATACGAAAATGACTATTAGTCAATCCCAAAAATGACTAATGGTCATTTTTTTAGAAAGGAAATATTATTTAATTTTACCAAATATTCATTTGGATCATGGTAGGATTCACCACTCAAACCAGTGAATTTGTTTCAAAAAGAAACAAAAGGGGATAAGAGCTTGCTTTTTTGCATAAAAAGAAGGTGTGTTCCATGATAGAATACACCTTCTGGTAAAGCTTATACCTTTGGGCCAATTTGGCGGCCATGGGGTTGTAATCAGAGCTTTTGCCCCGCCATTTTGGCCAAAGGCTTGATGGCTCCCTGAAAATGGGCTTCCACATACATTTGCACGGTGGAGACGTTGCCCTCCTCATAGGCGGTCAAAATATTCTGGTGGTCGATGATGGCGTGGGCGCGGTCGCTACCCTGATCCTTATGGTAATACAAAACCAGCAGTTCCCACAACACGCTGTGCTGAAAATAGATTTTCTTCAGGTATTCGTTGTCACAATAGTCGAAAAACGCCTGATGAAAGGAGCGGTCGTGGACAAAGTAATCGGGGGTTCCCATGGTCTGGGTTTGGCGGTAGACACAGAGCCGCAGCACGGGAATCAACTCGTTTTGCCGCCCCTTTTTGAGGGAAAGAGCAACGGCTTCCCGGTGGAGAGCGGCAATGATCTCGTTGATATCCAGGGCCATATGAGCGTCAAAGGGGATAACCCGCGCGCCTACGTTGGTGATGTTCTCCAGCAGCCCGTCGCTGCACAAACGATTGATGGCGTCCCTCACCGGCGTGGAGCTGACGCCAAAACGTTCCTGTAGCTCCCGGTTGGTTAACTTTTCGCCAAACCCAATTCGCTGATCCAGAATATCGGCTTTTAAGGCTTGATAAATCTGCTCGTTGAGACTGATGCGCTTTATCATGAAGGGAACCTCTTCTGCTTTTGTAGTATTTTGAACAATCAGATTTATTATAACACTTGTGAAACGTAATTTCCATTACAATATAATGCACACAATCATAAAACAAAATTATATAATTTAGTGAACAATACCATTGATTATTTAAAACACATATGATATTATGGCATTAAAAGGTAATGCATCATGCATCACTAAGATGACAAACAACCAATCAGCAGAAATTATAGGAGGTAGTTTTTCATGAGCAGCGAGTTGTATCCAGCAGAACCGTTTCGCATCAAGTCCGTAGAGTTCGTCAAGATGAATACCCGCGAGGAGCGGGAGCGCATTGCAAAAGAGGCAGGCTATAACACGTTTCTCATCAACTCCGAGGATGTGTACATAGATCTGCTGACCGACTCCGGAACCAATGCCATGAGTGACAATCAGTGGGCCGGTATGATGCTGGGCGACGAGGCCTATGCCGGAAGCCGCAACTGGTACCATCTGGAAGAAACCGTCAAAGAGCTCTTTGGCTTTAAACATGTGGTGCCCACTCACCAAGGCCGCGGAGCCGAGAACCTTCTGTCCAAAATCGCCATCAAGCCCGGCCAATATGTGCCCGGCAACATGTACTTTACCACCACCCGGTATCACCAGGAAGCCAACGGTGGCATCTTTGTGGACATCATCCGGGACGAAGCCCACGACTCCACCATCGATATTCCCTTTAAGGGCAACATTGATCTGAATAAGCTGCAAAAGGTCATCGACGAGCAGGGCGCCGAGAACATCGCCTATGTCTGCTGCGCCATTACCGTAAACCTGGCCGGCGGTCAGCCTGTCTCCATCCAGAACATCCGGGAAACCTCGGAGCTGTGCCACAAGTACGGCATCAAGATGTTTATGGATGCCACCCGCTGCGTAGAAAACGCCTACTTTATCAAAGAGCGGGAAGAGGGCTACGCCAACAAATCTATCAAGGAAATTGTGCTGGAAGAATTCTCCTACGCCGACGGCTGCACCATGTCCGGTAAGAAGGACTGCCTGACCAATATCGGCGGCTTTTTGTGCCTCAATGACGAGGAGTTGTTCCTAGCAGCCAAAGAGATGGTAGTTGTATTTGAAGGCATGCCTTCCTACGGCGGCATGGCCGGACGGGATATGGAAGCCATGGCCCGTGGCCTCAAAGAGTCCGTTCAGGATGAATACATCGAATACCGCGTCAAGCAGGTCCGCTATCTGGGTGACCGCCTGCTGGAAGCCGGTGTTCCCATTGTGGAACCTGTGGGCGGCCACGCAGTCTTTTTGGATGCCCGCCGCTTCTGTCCTCACCTGACGCAGGACGAATTTCCTGCTCAGGCATTGGCGGCCCAGCTCTATATCGATTCCAGTGTGCGCTCCATGGAGCGGGGTATCATCTCCGCCGGACGAGATAAAGCCACTGGAAAAAACCATTATCCCAAACTGGAGACGGTGCGTCTGACCATTCCTCGCCGGGTGTACACCTACAAGCACATGGACATTGTGGCGGAAGCTGTCATCAATCTATACAAGAATCGGGATGAAATCCGGGGACTAAAATGGGTTTACGAGCCCAAGCAACTGCGCTTCTTTACCGGTCGTTTCGAGCATATATAAGTGTAAACGGCTTTGACCTTGACAGTCAACCGGCATTCTGATAATATCGTTGTAATACCCATGGGGGAGAAAAGCCATATCGGACCACTCGATACTTTTCTCCCCCGCACTCATTCCATCCCTTCCCGCACTCCTTACAACACGATAGCTTAAGGTGGTATTCGTTGAAACATTATTTACTGAGGAGGGAGACTTTATTATGAGTAGTTCGCAAAAGACAACAGTTAACAGCACATCGCAGTTTAAGTCAAAGTGGGGGTTCATTCTTGCGGCGGTAGGATCAGCAGTGGGTATGGCCAACGTATGGGGGTTCCCGTACAAGGTAGGGCAATATGGCGGAGCGGCATTTATTGTAGCGTACCTGATTTTTATTGTAATCTTTGGGTTTGTGGGCCTCTCGGCGGAATATGCCGTGGGACGCCGGGCCAAAACCGGAACATTAGGCGCTTACCAAAAGGCGTGGGAAAGCAGGGGGCAGGGAGGCGTCGGCAAGTATGTGGGCTGGCTGCCTCTGGCGGGCTCCATGTGTATTGCCCTGGGCTATGCGGTCATCATTGCCTATGTGCTCAAAGCCTTTACCAACTCCATGACCGGTGCGCTGATGACGGTGGATACCGGCGCCTGGTTCGAGAGCTTTGCTTTGACCAACTACTCGGTGATTCCCTACCATATTATTGTGGTGGTGGGAACCCTGCTGACTCTGCTTCTGGGAGCGGACAGCATTGAAAAATCCAACAAAGTGATGATGCCCGTCTTCTTTGGGATTTTCATTATTCTGGCCATTCGTGTGGCCATGCTTCCCGGCTCCGTCGAGGGTTACAAGTTTATGTTTACTCCCGATTGGTCGATGCTCCGGGACCCCATGGTGTGGATCTGGGCCATGGGTCAGGCCTTCTTCTCTCTGTCCGTCACAGGTAGCGGTATGATTGTTTACGGCGCCTATCTGGACGACAACGAGGATGTAGTGGGCGTTGCCAAAAAGACGGCGCTCTTCGACACCATTGCGGCGATGGTGGCGGCTATGGTGATTATCCCCGCCTGCTTTGCCTATAATGTAGACGTAAATGCTGGCCCGGGACTTTTGTTTGTCACCCTGCCTAAAATCCTGCAGGACATTCCTTTGGGTCGCGTATTTGCCATTATTCTCTATACGGCCATGGTCTTTGCGGGAGTCAGCTCTCTGCAAAACATGTTTGAGGCAGTGGGCGAATCCCTTTTGCACAAATTTAAAAAGCTCAACCGCAAAGTGATGCTGGTGGTTTTGTGCGTCATCTGTCTGGGGATCGGCCTCCACATGGAGCCTATCTTCCGTTGGGGACCCTGGATGGACCTGATCTCTATCTACATCATTCCCATTGGCGCTACTCTGGGGGCCATCTCCTGGTTCTGGGTGATGAAGAAAGAGGATCTGATGGAGGAAGTCAACAAGGGTGTAGAGAAAAAGCATGGGGCTCTTTGGTATAACGTGGGGCGCTTTGTCTACGTGCCCCTGGCCATTATCCTCTGTCTCATCGCTCTGTTTAAGCAGATTGCTTTCTAATGGACGCCTGCCGACGGGAGAGAACCCTTTCCCGGGCATTCGATAAACCGGGCGAAGCTGCATAGCCGGCTTCGCCCGGTCTGTTTTGGCATAAAAAAGCATCCACCGCCGGCTGCAGTGTGCCCTGCCGTCAGCGGTGGATGTTGCGATTTTAAGATGTACTGCTACGCCTGTACTACTTCCAAGCTGGAGGTGCAGGCGGGGCAGCGGGTGGCTCCCTCCTGAATCTCGGTGAGGCAGTAAGGGCACTTGGGCTTGAGGGCGGTAGGCTCGGGCTTTTTTTCCGGCATCAGTCGGTTCATGGCCCGCACCAACAAAAACACCACAAAGGCCATAATCAAAAAGTTGATCACCGAGGTGAGAAATGCTCCGTACCGCAGGGTAACTCCCAAAAACTCCACCGCTTTGTCGTCAAAGTTTTGGCGGGCGAACAAACCAATAAGGGGGGAGAGGATGTTGTCGGTAAGGGAGGTGACCACTCCCTGAAACGCTGCGCCGATGATGACGCCTACCGCCAGATTCATCACGTTGCCCTTGAGGGCAAACGTCTGGAACTCTTGCAAAAACTTCTTCATATTTCTTCCTCCTGCATGCTTTTTAGGGCCATGTCCCCGTCCACCGCAACTGCTTTGGGGGCAGAGGCCCGGGGGTGCTTCCGATCCCGGTTCATCGGAATGAAAGTGAGTTTGCACCCATCCATTTGCCAGAACTTTCTACATTATAGACCATCTTGGGAGAGGACGCAATACCGCCGGATACTTTTTCCCAAGGCAGGGGATAAGGGGGCTTCGGTGGCCACAAAGGCATCGGAATAAACGAAAAGCCGGAGCGCGACTGATTGCGCTCCGGCTTTTCGCTGCGATGCAAATGGAAAACGTTTGTCCATTGGGTACCGGCGGTGGGCCTTGCCCTTGGTTACAGCCCGGCGAACATCTGAGCCGAACCGATTCTTACCCGGCCATTGATAGACTCCATCTCTACTCCCACGCCGATCTGAGCAAAGTTTTCGTTGAGCATGTTGGTGTAGTGTCCGGGGCTGCTCCGCAGCTCATCGAACATGTAGCGGGCAGCGGAAGCGGTGTCGTAGGACATCCCCGAAAATTCCATATAGCTGATGTTTTCCCCGTGCCATTTGCCGGCATACACAAATCCAGCTTCGTCAAAGGCGGTGTAGTAGGAGGTGCCGTCGGGCCGGGTGTGGGAAAGGTTGACCAGCACTTCGGCAGCCCGGATGCGGGCGGCCCAGCGCATGTTGTCCTCCAAAGACAAAGCTTGCCTGCCGTGTTCTTCCCGCTCGGCATTGATCAGACGAATCAGCTCAGTTTCAAATTGCTGGGTGTCGATTCCCTCCGCCGCCGTGGCTGTTTCCGGTGCCTTTGGAGTCTCGGCCTGAGGCGACGGCCAGATGACGGCACCGGAGCCGCCGCCGGACCGGGAATCGGCAGGGGGAGTATCCTGTAAAGTCGATGGAGCTTGGGAAGTAGGGGCGCTTTCCCTGGAATTCGTCGGCGTCTGAGGGCCTGGCGGCCGGGAGGTACTTGGGCCTGGGGGCTCCCGCTTTTCCGGTATCACAATGGAGGAAGACTCCGGCGGCTGGTCGGAAAGCTCTCTCTCTTCCGGAAAAGAGGGCTGGGACAAAGTGATGCGAGAAGGCTCAGCCTCTGAAGATGATTCTTCCTCCCATGCTTCCGCAATGGATGAGAACTCTTTCTTCAGGCGATCCTGTCCCATACAGCCGGCCAACAAAATCGCGAAAATCAGCAGAGCCGATAAAAGCTTAGGATACTGCAAGACATAGTCCCCCTTGTTCTTGGACTTAACACTATAATGTTGAGCCGTTTGGGCTCCCGTTATGCATAAAAGGAAATATTTAACCTCTTTGACCAGCTGCGTCCAAAGGCGCAACGCTTCGACAAATTACAGGCCCGCTCCCGAGTATCATGGGATTAGTTGTAAATAGCAATGGAAAGAAGATGCTTTATCAATCATTTCGGCGCTATAAAAACTGATCTGGGCTTGGAGTGAGTGGAATGCAAAACAGAACGGACGTAGCAAAGATCTCGATTCTTCGGTGGGTGCGGCAGATGGCGGATGTTTATGCAAAGTGGCTGCGGATGCTGGGCGCTGCCGCCGCGGGATTTGTCATGGCCAACTGCTTTTTGTTTGGGGGGGTCTCTCCCTTTGCCGTGGCCCTTGCCTCTGCCCTAGGTGGGACAGATGCCATGGGGGCGGCAGCTGGGGCGGTGATTGGATACCTTTTGAGCGGAAATTTGCTGGCAAACTTTAAATACATACTAGCGGCGGGTCTTGTCGTCTGTGTCAAGTGGCTCTTTGGGGACCGCTTTCAGGAGGGGTGGAAGCCGGCGGCAGCGGTGCTCACCTGTCTGGCCTGCCTAGGTATCTGCGGCGCGGCTTCCTTTTTTCTGGGGGACAGAACCCCTTACGATGCCATCCTCACCTTTGCCGAGCTGTTTCTGGGATGCGGAACCACCTATTTTTTAGCCCGCTCTCTGGAAGTGCTTCCCATGGGGATTCACGGGGTGGGGCGGAGCGACCTGAGCTGCGTTGCCATCTCTGCCTGTGTCCTTCTCATCGGCTTGACCTCTATTGAGGTGGGGGGACTTTCTGTGGGGCGCATTCTGGCGGTGCTCTGCATTCTCCTCTGCGCCCGATATGGACGGGAGGCGGGAGGCGCTATCTGCGGTGTGGCTGCCGGAATATCGGTGGGGCTGGCCGGAGGGGACTTCGCCTATGTCATCACAGCCTACGCCTTTGGCGGTCTGACTGCCGGGCTGTTGGGGCAGGTGGGGCGAATTGCCACCGCCGCCGCCTTTATTGTGATCAACACCGTCACCGCCTTGCTGACCATGGAGTTTCAGCAGGTGAACACCGCGATCTTTGAAGTATTTGTGGCAAGTCTTTGCTTTGTGGCCATTCCGGGAAGTGTGGCCATCAAGCTGCGGCTTCACGACTTGGGAGGAGCGCCTCACTGCGATGCCTCCCCTCAGGCGGCTCTGTCGGAACGGCTGGGGGATATGTCCGCCGCCCTACGGGAGATCGGCTCCACCACCCGCGCAGTCAGCGAAAAGCTCGGCGCCCGGGAGGACCTTAGCCCGGCCCAGATTGCCGACCGCGTAGCCGAGCGGGTCTGCTCGGGTTGCGGCATGAAAACCAACTGCTGGCAGCTGCGCCACTCCGTGGTGACCGAAGCCTTTCAGGAGTGTATTGCCCGGTTGCGCCGGGACGGAAGCCTTTCTCAAGATCAGCTGCCCCGCCACTTTCAGCAGCACTGTTGCCGCATGGACGCCCTCACATCGGAGCTCAACACCCAGTTTAGCTCCTACCTAGCCCGGGATGGGGTCCAGCGGAAGGTGGCCAAGGTAAGAGCAGTGCTGGGGGATCAGTTTGAGGGGATGTCCATGATGTTGGAAGAGCTGGGGGAGGAGCTTTGTTCCGCCAAACCCATTGACTTTCAGAAAAGTGAGCGGGTGCGGGACTACTTTACCCGGCAGAACATCACTCCTCACCGGTTGAGCTGTACCGTGGACCGCTTTGGGCGGCTGGGAGTGGTGCTGGTGGTTCCCAGCTATCAGGTGGCCCGAATTATGGGCAACAAAACCACCCTGGACCTCTGTGCTCTGCTAGAGGCGGAATTTGATGCCCCGGAGATCATCCCTAGGGACAAGCTCACCACTTTTTCCTTCTGCGAAAAGGCCACCTACTCGGTGGAATTTGGAGCCTATCAGCTATCCCATAGCGGCAGCCGTCTTTGCGGCGACGCCTACGAGTTCCTTCCCAACCGGGGAGGCTGCGCCCACTTTATCCTGTCCGATGGCATGGGCAGTGGTGGCAGCGCCGCCGTGGACTCTACCATGACCTGTAACCTTCTGGCACGGCTGATTTCGGTGGGGGTGGGGTACGAGGCGGCTCTCAAGCTGGTCAACTCAGCCCTGCTGGTCAAGTCGGGGGATGAATCCCTGGCCACGGTGGATGTCTGTACCTTAGATCTCTTCACCGGGCGGGCCAGCTTTTACAAGGCAGGGGCTGCTCCCACCTTTCTCATCAAGGCGGGGAAGGCGGGCTATGTGGAATCCGCCTCCCTGCCCGCGGGAATTCTGCACGGGGTCAGCTTTGAAAAAAGCGGCGTCACCCTTCACGAAGGGGATATGGTGGTGATGGTGTCCGATGGAGTGACGGGAACCGGAACCGATTGGATTAAGTCGGAGCTTGCCGCCCTCAAAAACGATGATGTGCAGCAGCTGTGCGAAAAACTGGCCGTCACTGCCAAAATGCGCCGTACCGACGGTCATGAGGACGATATCACCGTGCTGGGGATGGCTTTGCGCAGAAACTAATGACTGCGCTCCCTACTATATTCTATTGTCGGTAGATTTGCAATAGGAACCATGCTCTTTTCTGCAAAAGAGCATGGTTCCTTGTTGGTGTCCATCTTGGATGAGGCAAGCCGAAACCTGACTTTAAAAATTTACGGCAGACACTTTATTTTTCGGCGATTTTTCGGAGCCGGGCCAGAGGGTTTCGGTTCGAGATGGAATACATCCTTACCAAACCCGCATTCCATCAAGGGTTTACAAAGAATCATGGATAAATTGTGAATAATTTATAAAGATATTAAATTTTTTGGATACCCCCTTGATTTTTCTCTAAAAATGGATAAAATAGTATTTGGCACTCAAAGGCTGCGAGTGCTAGCAGGCCGGGCGGCATTTTGCTAAAAAGGATGCATTCGCGGCCCATATTAATTTTTAAGGGAGGAAATCAGAAATGACAATTAAACCGTTGGCTGACAGAGTCGTCATCAAGATGATGGAAGCGGAAGAGACCACCAAGAGCGGTATTATCCTGGCAGGTTCCGCCAAGGAAAAGCCCTCCATTGCCGAAGTGATCGAGGTTGGCCCGGGCGGCATCGTAGACGGCAAAGACGTCGAGATGTACGTGGATAAAGGCGACAAGGTTCTGATCAGCAAATACGCGGGCACCGAAGTTAAGCTGGATGGTGAAGAGTACACCATCGTCCGCCAGAGCGACATCCTTGCCATTGTGGAATAATCTTCCCACTGCTCTTTACTTTACTAACGATATGGAGGTTGTATAAATGGCCAAGCAAATCACTTATAGCGAAGACGCCAGAAAAACCTTGCAGGTCGGTATCGACAAGCTGGCCGATACCGTTAAAATTACCTTGGGACCCAAGGGCCGCAACGTAGTTCTGGACAAGAAGTTCGGTTCTCCCCTCATCACCAATGACGGTGTTACCATTGCCAAGGAAATCGAGCTGGAAGAAGCCTACGAAAACATGGGCGCCCAGCTGGTAAAGGAAGTTGCCGTCAAGACCAACGATGCTGCCGGCGACGGTACCACCACCGCCATTCTGTTGGCTCAGGCTCTGATCCGCGAAGGTATGAAGAACGTTGCGGCCGGCGCTAACCCTCTGGACATTAAGAAGGGTATCCAGATCGCCGTGAACGCAGCCGTTGACGCCATCGGCGACAACGCCAAGAAAGTTTCCGGCAACGACGACATTGCCCGGGTTGCTACCGTTTCTTCCGGCGACGAGGTCATTGGCGAACTGATTGCCGAAGCCATGGATAAAGTGACTTCCGACGGTGTCATCACCATTGAGGAGAGCAAAACTGCCGAAACCTACACCGATGTTGTGGAAGGCATGCAGTTTGACCGTGGCTATATCACTCCCTACATGGTCACCGATACCGAGAAGATGGAAGCTATCATCGACGATGCTTACATCCTCATCACCGACAAGAAGATCTCTTCTGTTCAGGAGATTCTGCCTCTGCTGGAGCAGATTGTCCAGAGCGGCAAGAAGCTGGTCATCATCGCCGAAGATGTCGAGGGCGAGGCTCTGTCCACCCTCATCGTCAACCGCCTGCGGGGCACCTTTACCTGCGTGGCTGTCAAGGCTCCCGGCTTTGGTGATCGCCGCAAGGAAATGCTCAAGGATATCGCCATTCTCACCGGCGGTCAGGTCATCAGCGAGGAGCTGGGCCTTGAGCTGAAGGAAGCCACCATAGAAGATCTGGGCCGTGCCCGGATGGTCAAGGTGCAGAAGGAAAACACCATCATTGTGGACGGCTCCGGAGACAAGGATGCCATTGCCGACCGCATTAAGCAGATTCGCAGCGAGATTGAAATTTCCACCTCCGAATTTGACAAGGAGAAGCTGCAGGAGCGTTTGGCCAAACTGAGCGGCGGCGTAGCCGTCATCAAGGTTGGCGCCGCCACCGAAGTGGAAATGAAGGAGAAAAAGCTGCGCATCGAGGACGCTCTTTCCGCCACCAAGGCTGCTGTGGAAGAGGGCATCGTTGCCGGCGGCGGCTCCGCTCTCATCGACACCATTCCCGCTGTGGAAAAGGCTGTGGAGCAGGCCGAAGGCGATATCAAGACCGGCGTTAAGATTGTCCGCCGCGCCCTGGAAGAGCCCCTGCGCCAGATCGCTTCCAACGCTGGACTGGAAGGTTCCGTCATTCTGGATAAGATCCTTTCCAAGGCCACTGTGGGCTACGGCTTTGACGCCTACAGCGAGACCTACGGTGACATGATTAAGTTGGGTATTGTGGACCCTGCCAAGGTGACCCGTTCCGCTCTGCAGAACGCTTCTTCTGTGGCTGCCATGGTTCTCACCACCGAGGCCCTTGTCACCGACATCAAGGAGGAAGTGCCTCCCGCACCTCCTGCCGGCGGCATGGGCGGCATGTATTAATCGCCAAACCATTTTACCGCAACACAAAGCCCGGAATCTTCAAAGAAGATTCCGGGCTTTTCTGTATTCATCGTGAAAAACAAGGGTTACCGCAGCGCCGCCAGAATGCCGTTGGCGATTCCCTGAGCCGACTGCTCAATGACGGCGGGGTTGGTGAGATTCTCGTACTCCACCGGATGGCAAATAAAGCCCATTTCCAACAGCATGGAGGGGGACTGGGGCAGCAGTGTCACCCGGTAGTATCCATTTTTAGCCCCTCGGTTAATGCGGTTCACCTGTGTGGTATAGGCCTCGACTAGGCGGGCGGCAGCCGTGGCGGACTGGTTGGTGTGGTAGTAGATTTCGGTTCCCGTAGTCTTGTTTCCGTCGCTGCTTTCGCCTAAAGAGTTGTGGTGCAGGGACAGGAATAGGTGAGCGCCGCTTTCTTCAAAGGACTGAAGCCGTTCGTCCAGAGAGAGGTACTCATCCAGTCGGCTGCGGGTAAAAACAACCTCCGCCCCCAAAGCGGTCAGCTTGTTCCGCACCGCATAGGCATTGGCCAGATTCAGGGTGTTTTCGTCGGGGCCCTTGGTACCGGAAAAGCCCAACGCACCCGGGTCATGTCCCCCGTGACCGGGGTCCAGCATGATCTTTACTCCCTTTAAGGGGGTGGAACCGCCGGAAAGTGTGGGCTTATACTGGAAGCTCAGCACCAGGTCGTTCCCGTCAAACTGCACCAGATAGCCCCAATAGCGTCCGGTGTCTTTAAAATCGAACACATAGCTGACGCTGTTGTTCTGGTTGGCGGTGGACCGCACTCCCGAAAACAGGCGGGAGGAGGACACGTTCACCGGCTGGGTGCCGTTGGTGTTGTAGGTGGTGAGGACAAAGGTGTGGCCCTCTCCCCGGCCCACCCGGTAGGCGGGGGTGGCAATGCCGTGGAAGGTGTAGCGTTCTCCGTCCTCGTGGATGGAGGTGGAGACAGAGGTGATCTTGTTGCCGATCCGCACCTCACCCTCCACGATTTCGCACAGGCTTTTGGGGATATAGCCTCCCGAGTAAAGGCGGTAATAGGCGTTATCCTCCGAGTAGACGTAATCGGCGGCTCCGGTGCGCAGCTTTTCCCGGAAGACGCCGGGCATTTTGGGGTCATCGTAGACAAGGCCCTGATAGGCTGTCACCCGAACGGCGATGTAGCTTCCCGATCCCGCCACAAACACATCTCCCTGAGACTGGTACTTGGTTGTTTTGCCGCCCCAGGTCAACTGATAGCTCACCTTGCCCACCTTGGTGGTGACTCCTGCGGGATAATCAGTTCCCACGGGGATTTCTCCCTTAAAGGTGGCGGGAACGCCGGAATTTGCGTTGGCGACCTGCTGCAGGGTGACAGTTTTGCCTTCAAAGGTGGCGGTTACCGTTGCTCCGGAGGGAGCCACACACTCCACCGCCAGATTTTCTCCTACTTTGACGCCGCCCTGTACGGCAGGGTACATGGAGCCGGCGGTGATGATGCTGATGGGCTGAACTCCCGGCACGGCCCGGCGAGTGATGGATACGGTGACGGTCTGATCCCCCTGACGGACGGAAAAGTTGTTGGTTCCCAGAGCCAGCTGAACGTAGACACCCCAGACGCCTTTGGTTCCCAGTCGCTCCACCTCCTGCCCGTCAAAGTAGAGGGGGGCGGAGGGATTGGAGGTCCCCATGATATAATAGGCGGCTAAGGTGGTGGTGATAGCCTTTTGGGGACGGCTGACGGAAAAGGTCTGGGGGATGGTCAGGTTCAACTGCGGCGTGACCGCCCCTCCATTGAGGGAGAGGGGAACAACCGACTGTGCCGCCGGGGAGTAGACACCAGCTCCCTCTTGGGTGGAAGAAGGCTGGATCGCTGGAGTATCGGCGGTTTCCGGCAAGTCCCCGGGAAAGGGCTCTTCCTCAGAGAAGGCCCATTCAGACTCAGGCTCCAAAGATTCCGGTTCTGAAGGCTCGTGTTCTCCTCCAGGGGACTGCTTCGGCTCCACCGGCTCTTCTGATGCGCTGACAGCCTGGGACGCCTCAGCAGAGGGGCTGGGCTGGGTGCGGGGAGCACAGGCGCTCACCATCAGAAGGACGGCCAGCAGCAAACAAAAGGCGGATATTAATTTAGTGTATGGAACTTTCATCATGGCATTCTCCTAGGTTATTTCAAGCGTATGTATGAATGGCCTGCAGGTTACAGGGAAAAATCTTCCGCTTCCAGCCGCTCCAACTCCAAGGGGCGGCGGGGAACCCGTGAAAGGGGATCGTACCGGAAGGAGCGGCAGGAAAAATCTTCCTTGACGATTCCTTTTTTGTAGCAGTGGCGAAATCCTTCACTTTCGGTGGGATAGGCGCTTTCGCAGTGGCGGCAGGCAGGCTGAATGCGGTTGCCGAATAATTCGTTCATGTTAGCTCCTCCTTCCCATAAAGATTGTATGGAGTCCTACCGATATATATTATGATACCTTTACAGTGTAACATTTTTTTCGACAAAAATCTATCTGGTAAAACCTGTGGCTGTGCTGCGTTGACTTTTTTGTAGATTATGAAGTAATATGAATACAGTACCCATCGGCCCTTTATCTCATACCAATATAGTGTGGGGACAGCCGTAATTTGCTGCAAGCAATTTGACGGCGACACGGTGGCCATCCGGGAGAAAGAGCGGGATGCCTCATGGCAGAAATCACCAAAATAACAACCCCCATGATTCCAAAGGAAAACCTGGGGTCCAATCGTCCTGTGACCGAGCAGGCCTTTCACCTGCACCATCCGGGCAAGGTCAACAAGGCGGAGCAGGATCGGGATGTGCGGGATCGGGAGGCGGGAGGTCAGGCTCTGCGGGAAACCCTGGGCCGAACCGCAGTGGCTCCACTGCTGCGGGGGACCAACGACGGCATTGCGCAGATTCAGAAGATGGTGGCCATGCTGGAGATGGGCCTTGCTACCTCCGATATTATCGCCACCAATCCCATGCGGGAGCTGCTTAACGCTCTGTTTGTCTCCCCCGACCGCCTGCTGGATTTGCTGCTGCAACAGGACGAAACCGGCATTCTCTTTCAGGGAGAAGCCTTTGATGTGCTGCGGGATATTTTGGGCAAGTTCCCCGACAATCCCGCCATTCGGGATGCGGTGACCAATCTGCTCAAGGTGTTTGAGTACAACGTCAATCTAGATCACTCCGTCAAGACTATACTCTACCAGTGCGAAAACCTGCTGGACTATATGTTTTCTGGAGATCGGGCCCAGTTCGGGGAATATCTGGAGAAACTGGCAGATATGCTGATGCCGAATCACAGCCCCACTAGTCACGCTTTGGCAACTGCCGGACTGCTGGACCGAGAGGGCAACCTGCTGCTTCCCCACCCCGACAGACCAGGCCTTCATCCGGCTACGGGCCAGCCCCTCACCGAGGAGGAGCTGGCTCTGCTGGACCAGCTGCGCCGGGACCCGGGACTTTCCGCCTACTCCGACAACCGCTTGGGAGTAGAGCCCTCCGAAGCCGCCAAGGTGCTTAAGAACAATCTTCTTCCCCTGTTGGGGGAGGTGGTGGTCAAGTACCACCAGAGCGAGGGTATCCGGGATTTAGTGATGGTGGTGGTTCACAACATTGTCCGGGTGGATAAGGGCACACCCGAATCCTTGGAGGATGCGGTGGGCCGCCTGATCGATACCCTGTCCCGGGTGGCCAATCTGGGGGAACACTTTGAAGCCAACCTCCACGAATCTCTGGTGCGGGGAGCCAACAAGGCCAGATTCTCCGAAAACGAGGTGCTGGGAAAGTTGGCCTCTGTGGTCTCTCAGACCCTGCACAACTCCGAGGCCACTCCAGTGGCTCTGCGTCAGGCCGAGAGCCTTCTTTTGTCCCTACTGCAAAATCAAAGCTCCATGATGAACGTGCTCCACTTTATCCTGCCTATGGAAACCCCCGACGGCCGGATTTATTCTGAAATGTATGTGGACCCCGACAGCGGCGAGCGTCCCCGGGGCGGCAGCGAGGAGGAGCGGGCGAGAAAGATCTTCCTTTCGGTGGAAGCGGAATCGGTGGGATCTATGGAGCTGCAGTTTTTGGAAAGCGGTCACAAGGTGGAGTTTTCCATGTGGTGTGCCGAAGGGTTGGTGGAACCCTTGCGCCGGATTAAGCGCTCTCTGGCAGATTTAATGCTGGTTCATGGCTACACCCTCACCGGCTTTGAGGTGGATGAGTTGGTCAGCCATCACAGTATCGTCCAGGTGTTTCCCAAGCTGCTGGACAGAAAGGTAGGCATCGATGTCCGAATCTAATCGAGGCAAAAAAGAGCAGGACAACATTCGCAGCATGAAGGTTGCCGCCCTGAAATACAACGCGGATCACAACGCCGCCCCGGTGGTGGTGGCCGCTGGAAGCGGCTATGTGGCCCAGAAGATTGTAGAAATCGCCGACGAGGCCGGGATTTCCGTCTACCACGACGATACCGCCGCCACCCTTCTTGCGGGGCTTAGGCTGGGGCAGGAGGTTCCCCCCGAGCTGTACCAAATGGTGGTGGATGTCTATCTGGCCATCCTCACCGCCTCCCAAAGCGTAAAGCCCCCCCTGTAATCGTTGGAATCAAAAGTTATAAGCCGATACAAACAGAACTTAAATTCATCAAGGAGGCTACTATGAGCAACGATTTTACCGGAATCGCACAACTGCTGCAGACAGAGGATTCCAATGCCGACCTCGCCAACAAATACCTGACCTTTTTGGTGGAAAACCAAACCTTTGGGCTTTCCATCCGCAATGTCAACGGCATCATCCAAATGCAGGAGATTACCCCTGTACCCGAGCTGCCCGCTCATGTCAAGGGAATCATCAACATGCGGGGGATGGTGGTACCCATCATCGACGTCAACCTGCGGTTTGGCAAAGCGGAGCAAGTCTACAACGAGCGCACCTGCATCATCATCCTGGAAACCGAGCAGGGGCAGGTGGGCATTATTGTGGATGCGGTGAAGGAGGTTCTGGAAATCCCCCCCGCAGATATTTCTCCCCGTCCCGCCATGGGAGCTCAAAGTGCCAGCTATATCAATGGCATCGGAAAAATCGGCCCCAAGATTGTGCTGCTACTGGATTCCAAGTTGCTGGTAGGGCAGGAAATGGCCGACTACGGCGACATGCTCCCATAAATTTCCACAGGCCAAAGCCTGCCCGGGCAGGGTTTTTTTGGGCAGATTCAATTAAAAGCAAGCGGAAGCTTTTTTGCAGTTGACAAAGGCTTTTTGCCATGCTATGATGAATGGCAAGATATTAATAGTGTCAATGCGTTGATGGGGAATAGTACCCTGTCCAAGGACCTTTCAGAGAGCCGCGGTAGCTGAGATGCGGCAGGTCCGCGGCGGAAGAACTCACCCCTGAGCAGCCAAGCTGAACAAAGTAGGCGAGGACGGATTTCCCCACCGATACAAGGGGAGCGCGTTGAAAAGGCTTTTGCCATAAGACGTGACAGAGCGGGCATGGTAACATGTCAATGGAAGTGGTACCGCGGAAGTGTATTTGCAGCTTTCGTCTTCCTTTTGGGAAGACGAAGGCTGTTTTGTTTTCCCCTAAAATGCAAATAAATCTATTTGTATCAAGGAGGAGCGCTATGACTACCACACCGATTACCAAGCCGTTTATGGAGATTACCTTTGGCAAGCTGCTGGATGATATCGCCTCCCGCTTTCCCGACCGGCAGGCTGTCAAGTATATTGACCGGGACTATGAGCGCACCTGGCAAGAGTTTAACGAGGAATGTGACAAGGTGGCCAAGGGCTTTATCAAAATGGGCGTCAAAAAAGGCGACAAGGTAGCCATCTGGGCTACCAACGTTCCCGAGTGGCTTATCACCTTCTTTGCCACCGCCAAGATCGGGGCGGTGCTGGTCACCGTCAACACCAATTACAAGGTGTTTGAGCTCCAGTATCTGCTCAAACAGAGCGATAGCAAGGTGCTGGTGATGACCCAGGGCTTTAAAGACGTGGACTATGTGGAGACCATTTACAAGCTTCTGCCCGATCTGGGGGAATACTACCCCGGCACCTATCACAACAACGAGTTCCCTTGCCTCCAGTCTGTTGTCTATGTAGGCGACCACAAGACCCCTAAGGGGATGTTTGCCTGGGAGCAGGTGGAGGAAATGGGCCGGGTCATCCCCGACCGTCAGCTCCATATGGTGGGGGACAGCCTCCATCACCACGATATTATCAACATGCAGTACACCTCCGGCACCACAGGGTTCCCCAAGGGAGTCATGCTCACCCACTACAACATCATTAACAACGGCATGTCCATCGGGGACCGGATGAAGTTCACCGAGGAGGATAAGCTCTGCATCCCCGTTCCCTTCTTCCACTGCTTCGGCATGGTGTTGTCCATCACAGCCTGCGTCACCCACGCAAGCGCCATGGTCCCTTTGGAATACTACAACCCCATCAAGTTTATGCAGGCCTGCCAGGATGAGGAGTGCACCGCTGTTCACGGGGTTCCCACCATGTTTATCGCCGTCTTTGAACACCCGGAATTCCCAAAGTACAAGTTCCCCAAGCTGCGCACTGGCATTATGGCCGGGTCTCCCTGCCCTGCTAAGGCTATGGAGCTGGTCATCGAAAAGATGGGGATGAAGGACATCACCATTGTATTTGGCCAGACGGAATCTTCCCCCGGTTGCACCCAGACCACCTGCGACGATGACTTCGAAACCAAAGTTAACACCGTTGGCCGAGCTTTGCCGGGAGTGGAGTGCAAAATCATCAACACCGAAACCGGAGAGGAGATCGGCCCGGGAGAGGGTCAGGGTGAATTCTGCGCACGGGGCTACAACATCATGAAGGGCTACTACAAGATGGAAGAGGCCACCCGTCAGGCCATTGACGAGGACGGTTGGCTCCACACCGGAGATTTGGCCACCGTGGACGAAAACGGAAACTACCGCATCACCGGACGCATCAAGGATATGATCATCCGGGGGGGCGAGAACATCTACCCCAAGGAGATCGAAGAGCTGCTCTACCGCCATCCCAAGGTCAAGGATGTTCAGGTGATTGGGATTCCCAGCAAGATTTACGGCGAGGAAATTATGGCCTGCATCAAGCTGCGGGACTTTGTCAAGGAGTGTACCGGCGAGGAAATCAAAGATTTTGTACGGGATAACATGGCCCGTCACAAGGTGCCCAGCTACGTGGAGTTTATGGAGGAGTTCCCCATGACCGCCAGCGGAAAAATCCAGAAGTACAAACTCCGGGAATGGGCTATCAAGCAGCTGGCCCGGCAGGAAAAGGACAAAAGCGGCAAGATTGCGTAGAACCTTCCCCTAACAAAATATAGCCACCTTTGGTTGTAGCGGAACACTGCAACCAAAGGTGGCTTTTTCACAGGTACAGGGATTATGATTGGAACAGCCTGCTGTTGTAGACCATGGCAATCACAAGGTCCACAGCCGCCACCGCAAGAAGGTAGTTGCTTTGCCGCAGGATTACCACGGCAGACAGGGAAAAGAAAAGGGTGGAAAACAAAATGCAGCCGGGCAGACCGGACTTTTTAAACAGAGTGGTCAGCAGCAGGCCGACTGCGATCAGATAGGCAGTAAACTGCATGTAAAAATCGCTGCGGATGACAAATCCCGGAATGAATAGCATGGGAAGAAACCACAGGGACCACAGCAGTCCGGTGATGATGGAGGAGCGCCAGAATCCGCCCCGTACCGCCTCGATGCTGGGCTGAACGATGCCCCGCCAGCCAATTTCTCCGGTGCCAAACAGCACCAGCATCGTGGGCAGATAGACCAGCAGTTTTTGCACTGGGCCAAAAGCACCGACGGCCCCCAATAGAATGGCAAGCCCGTAATGGAGCAGCAGAAAGAGCAGGGCAAGCAGTAGGCTGCGCCAGCCGTTTTCCGTCTGGAGAGCATCCTGCCATATCCCGCCAAGGCCCCCAAAATTCTTGCGGTCGAGAAGGTACACCCCCGCCGCCCCCACCAAGGGGCCGAGGCAGCCCAGCAAAAACAAAGCAAACATAGGCGTGCTCAGGGCTGAAAAGGGCTGGCGGGAGGCAATTACAATGCCAAAGCAGAGGTAACTCCATCCAAAAGCAATTCCCAAGAACCGTTTGGTGTTCTGATTCATAGACGTCTCCCTGCCGGCAGCGGACTGTGTGTCTTGGCTGCCGCTGCCGTTTTTGTTGCACCCAGTATAGCATGTTTCCGGGCAAATTTAAAGCGGATTGCACAGATATGTCAGATTAATGATTTAAAATATGGCACTTAAATTCAAGGGAGAGTGCATTTTATCGGCAGGCAGAGAAAATGATGCTGGAGACAGCTCTGTATCAATTATGTTATTTCAGTTACAAAACAATCGTGGATGTTGACCATAGTCCGTGGAAGTTTCTTGTAGAAAAATCTAATACCTACAAAAATAGAAAATTTGATCTTTCGTATTTTAAGGAATCTGACTATTGAATCCTAATAATTGATGTGATAGATTAAAGATAACGATTACGGAATCGGTAACGTAACCGATAAAGAGAGGATTAAGAAGAAGGTTTATGGGGAGTAATCGGGTGACGCTAAAAGAAATAGCGGCAGATATGAATGTTTCGCGCACCACGGTACACCGCGCCCTTCACGGTAAGGAGGGCATCAGCGAAGAGCTGCGGCAGGCCGTCTTGGCCCGTGCCGATGCCTTGGGGTACACTACCAACTACATCGCCTCTTCCTTAAAGCGCAAAACCAAGCGGCTGGCAGTGGTTTTGCCTCAAAGGGAAGGGAACGGGCGATATTATCACAAGTATTTTTGGGATGCCATCGAGACCTATCAAGCCGAAGCCAGCAGTCTGAATGTTCAGATTGAGTATTTTCCCTTTGAAGAAGATAAAAATCATCAGATTCAAATTTTGGATAAGCTGTTTGATAACGGCAACACTGAGTACGACGGTCTGCTGACCATGCCGATTCAGAACGATGAGGACCTGCGGCAGGCGGTGGAGCGCTTTTCCTATAAAAGCGTTCCCGTTGTGCTGATCGACAGCGACCTGAAGGACAGCGGCCGTTTGTGCTGCATTGCTCCTCACGACCAGCTGACAGGGCGTTTGGGAGCCGAAATTCTAACGTCCATCACTCATAAGCCGGGTAAAATTCTTATCGCCAGCGGCAGCGCGGCCCATGCGGCCCACATGCACAACCTGCAGGGCTTTACCGAGTATCTGGAGGAATCGGCAGGGGATTTTGAGCTGCTGGTGATGCAAAACTACGGCGATTACCAAAAGTGTTACGAAGAATCCATGGCGCTACTGCAAACCAATCCCGACATTGTGGCGTTCTATTCGGTGACTGCCCGTGACACTGTCCCCCTCACTCAAGCGGTGATCGACTGCGGGCTGGCGGGCAAGTTGCGGGGAGTGGGCAGCGACCTGTTCCCACAGAATGCCGTGTTTTTAAAGCAGGGCATTTTGCAGGCGCTGATTTATAAAAATGCCTATGATAAGGGACATCTGGGTTTTGAAGTGCTGTTTTCCTACGTGATTAAGAATATCCTGCCGGAAAACGACAAAATGACCGTACCCATCAGCGTTATCATGAAAAATAACCTGCACTTTTTCCAAGACTTTATCTAGTCAGGGATAGAAATCTGCAGCGCAACTGGCCACCTACCAACACCGTATTCATCTTTGGGGCCTTCGGCTTCAGAGATCAATAAAACATATTGAGAAAGTGAAAGGAAATGTTATGAAAAAATCTATTGCTCTTATCTTAACTATTTTCATGATGGCGTTGCCCCTGACTGCCTGTGGCAACTCCGGCAATCAATCCCCGGCAGCCCCTGCTGCCAGCGGAAGTGAAGGCGCCGCCAGCGAAAGCACCCCCGCAGCGGACGAACCCGTTCTCAGCTTTAAGCTTGCCGAAAACCAGGGCAAGGACAACCCTGTTTCTCAGGGTGTTGAAATGTTCGCCGAACTGGTGAAGGAAAAGACGAATGGCAACATTACCATCGAAGTGTATCTGGATGCACAGCTGGGCAACGAAAACGAGACCATCGATCAGGTTCAGGCCGGAACCCTTGACTTTGCCCGCATCAATACCTCTGCTCTTGCTTCCACCGCTGATGCGGTTGGTGTCTTCACCCTGCCCTACATCTTCACCAGCACCGAGCACAAGTACAAGGTTCTGGATGGCGAAATTGGACAGGAAGTCAGCGATAGCCTAGTAGAGTACAACATGATCGGCCTGGAGTACTGGGAGGCCGGTTCCCGCAACTTCTACACCGTGAAGAAGCCTGTGCAGAGCGTAGCCGACCTGAAGGGCATGCAGCTGCGGGTGCAGCAGTCCGACGTGGCTATCAAGATGGTAGAGCTGCTGGGCGGCGCTGCCACTCCCATGGCTTACGGTGAGGTTTATCAGGGCCTGCAGACCGGCGTGATCGACGGCGCCGAGAACGACTTTGTCTCCTACTACACCTCCGGCCACTACGAGGTTGCTCCCTACTACACGCTGGACGGCCACATGGCTCCGCCTGCCATGGTGCTGATGAGCAAAACCTCTTGGGACAAAATGAGCCCCAGCCAGCAGGAAGCTGTGCGGGAAGCCGCAAAGGAAGCCTGCGCCTGGCAGAGAAAAGCCATGCAGGATTATCAGGACGAAGCCCGCGCCAAGGTAGAAGAAGCTGGCTGCACTGTTTATGAAGTAGATGCAAAAGAGTTCCAGAACAGTGTTTCCGACATCTATGCCATGTACCCTCAATACACCGACGTCATTGCAAAGATTCAAGCTGTTGCTTAAGGGAAAAAATCTAGCATAGACTGACGAAATCACCGTATTTCGCTGCCATATGGGAATACGGTGATTTCGTTTTCGCAAAGGAGGAGTAAGCTGGTGAGCAATGCTGTTAATAAAATCCGACATGCTCTTGATAAGCTGGTAGAGTTCAAACGCCATATCTGTGCCCTGTTGCTGACCATTATGCTTGCCATTACATTCGTTCAGGTGGTGATGCGCTTTGTATTCCGGGCGCCCTTTAGCTGGTCGGAAGAAGCTACCCTGATGTTTTTGGTATGGTTTGGCTATATTTGTATGTCCATTGATATTTACACCGACGGTCACGCGGCTCTTTACTTTTTGTACAACAAGATGCCTCCCGCCTTACGCAAAGGGGCAGATTTGCTCCGCCACGGACTGCTGGGCTGGCTGTTTGTGCAAATGACCATCTACGGTTCTACCATCACAAAGATGAATATTCCCAAGCCTCAGCCCGCCACCCGGTTTTCTCAGGGCTGGCTGTTCGCTCCGCTGGTGGTAGGGGGAATCTTTATGGTGCTGTACGCAGCCTTTAATTTTATCGCTGCCCTCATTAAGCCTCTTTCCGAGTACGAGGAAGAAGCTTCTAAAGAAAAAACCATCGACGACTTAAATGTGGAAAGGGGAGGGACCGTATGAACATCGCCGTTGGAACCACCATCCTCTTTGCCTCTTTGATTATTTTGATGTGCTTGCGGGTGCCTATTTCCTTCAGCCTTGGAATTTCTGCGCTGTTTACCGCCATCTATCTGGACATCCCCTTCCTCAACCTGTTCCAGAAGATGTCCACCGGTATTACCAGCTTTACCTTTATGTGTGTGCCCTTCTTCATCATCATGGCACAGATTATGACCGATGGCGGCATTTCGGACCGCCTGACCCGCTTCTGCAACGTTCTGGTGGGCAGAATGCGGGGAGGCACCGCCATTGTGAACTGCGTGGTTTCTATGTTCTTTGGCGGAATCTCCGGCTCTTCCATCGCCGACGTCTCCTCCATCGGTGCATTTCTGATTCCCGCCATGGTCAAGGAAGGCTACGACGCCGACTACAGCGTGGCAGTCACCTGTACCAGCTCGGTGGAGGGAGTCATCATCCCACCCAGCCAGAACATGATCTTTTACATCGTGGCGGCCAGCAGCGGCCTTTCCATCAGCACCATGTTTATGTGCGGCTACATCCCCGGCGTGCTGCTGACCTTGGCCCTTTCCATCTGCTCCTATGTGATTGCGGTGAAAAAGAAGTACCCCATCTCCGAAAAACGCTCCTGGCGTGAGAACATTCAGATTGTGCGGGAAGCTATCTTGGGTCTCGTCACCATTCTGATTGTGGCGGTGGGTATTACGGCAGGCGTGTTTACCGCCACCGAGGCGGGAGCCATTGCCGCCGTCTATGCTTTGATTATCACCACCTTCTTCTACAAGACCATGAATTTTAAAAAGTTTGTGAGCTGTCTGCTAAAATCCCTGAAAACTCTGAGCACCATTATGGCCATTATCGCCACCTCCAGTGCCTTTAGCTATGTGCTTTCCTACCTCAAGGTGCCCATCCGGGTGGCGACGGCTCTGACCGCCGTTTCCGATAACCCCATTGTGGTTATGCTGATGATGGTGCTGATGATGGTTGCGCTGGGCTGCTTTATGGACATGGGTATCCTCATTATCCTGCTGACTCCCATTCTGTATCCCGTTGCCATGTCCATCGGCTACAACCCCTACCACTTTGGCCTGATTATGGTTCTGACTCTGGGACTGGGGCTTCTCACCCCTCCTGTAGGAACCTCCTTGTGGGCCGGATGCGCCATCGCCAATATTCCTATCGAAAAGTCTCTCAAAGGCTTCTTGCCTTTTTACTTTACCTATTTGGCGGTGTTGGCCATCATCATCTTTGTCCCTGCCGTCAGCCTGTTTTTGCCCAAAGTGCTGGGGTATATCTAAAGGTCAACTTGTATTCATTAGATTTTTAAGGTATATTGAATGCAGTATACTTTAGTTAGGGGGTGTTTGATTAATGAAAACATTTGTAAACGCCCGGGTTCTGTTGCCGGATGGCGTGATTCGTCAAGGTTATCTCACCGAGGAAGACGGAGTCATCACAGCGGTGGGTTCCATGGCGGAAGGCCAAAGCCTGCAGGGTGAAATCATCGACTGTAAGGGGATGTATCTCTCCCCGGGATTTGTGGACCTGCACAGTCATGGCGGCGGGGGACACGACTATATGGACGGCGGACTGGAGGACATCACCGGTGCTGCCAAAATGCATTTGTCCCATGGCGCCACCAGCCTGATGCCCACCACTTTGACCAGCAGCGACGATGAACTTTTCAGGGTGATTGATGTTTTCAAAGAGGCTCAGAAGATGACGGGGGACATGCCCCATCTGCTGGGACTGCATCTGGAAGGCCCGTACTTTGCCCCTGCCGAAAAAGGGGCACAGGACGCCCGGTACATTTCTTCACCCAGGCCGGAACACTACCGGAAGATTGTGGAGTATGCCGATGGTGCGATTAAGCGCTGGTCCTTGGCTCCCGAACTGCCCGGCGCTCTGGAGATGGCCGACTGGCTGACTCAAAAGGGCATTCTGGTTTCGGCGGCTCATACCACTGCCACTTTGGATGAGATGAAGGAAGCCTTCCGTCACGGTGTTCGCCTGCTGACCCACTTCTATTCCGCCATGTCCACCATTGTGCGGAAAAACGGCTTCCGGGTACTGGGAGCGGTGGAAAGCGGCTATCTGCTGGACGATATGTATATCGAGATTATTGCAGACGGCATGCACCTGCCCCCCGATCTCCTCAAGCTGATTGTCAAGTGCAAGGATCACGATAAGATCATCCTCTGCACCGACAGCATGCGGGCGGCGGGATTGCCGGACGGCCCTTCCATTCTTGGGTCCCGCAGCGGCGGACAGGAAGTTGTCTCAGAGGGCGGCATCGCCCTGATGCCCGACCGTTCCTGCTTTGCCGGCAGTGTGGCCACCACCGACCGGCTGGTGCGGGTGATGGTGTATGAAGCCGGCCTGCCCGTTTGGGAAGCCGTGAAGATGATGACCCTCAATCCCGCCAAGCTGGTTGGATTCGGGGACATCAAAGGCTCTCTGGAGGCAGGCAAGGATGCCGACCTTGTTTTGTTTGATGATATGATTGCCATTCAGTCTGTCTACGTGAAGGGCAATCAAATAACCCATTAGGAGTGTGTACTTTATGAACTTTACCATTTCTGTATCCCCGACTCCCCAGCAGCTGGGACAAACAGCGGCCGACAAAATTGCAGAGCTTCTGCGCGGCGCTGTGGAGAAAAAGGGTTCCGCCAGAATCATTCTCTCCACCGGTGCTTCCCAGTTTGAGACCATCGATGCCCTGCTCAAGGCTGATGTACCCTGGGATAAGGTGGAGATGTTCCATCTGGACGAGTATGTGGACCTGCCGGAAAGCCATATTGCCAGCTTCCGCAAGTACCTCAAGGAGCGCTTTGTCTCCAAGCTTTCCCTCAAGGCCGCTCACTTTGTAGACGGTGAAGGGGATGTGGAAGCCAACATCCGCGCTCTCACAGAGGAGCTGCGCCGCGCACCTGTGGATGTAGGCGTCATTGGCATTGGCGAAAATGCCCACATCGCCTTTAACGATCCCCCCGCTAACTTTGACACCGACGCTGCCTACATGGTGGTGAATCTGGACGACCGCTGCAAGCAGCAGCAGGTAGGCGAAGGTTGGTTCGCCACCATCGACGACGTGCCCAAGCAGGCCATTACCATGTGCGTTAAGCAGATTCTTGCCTGCGAGCACATTGTCTCCTCGGTGCCTCATGCAGCCAAGGCCGAGGCGGTGCGGAGTACCCTGACTACCGCGGTGGATCCCATGATCCCTGCCACCATCCTCAAAACCCATCCCAACTGGAACCTGTTCCTGGATGACGCATCTGCCTCCGGCTTGTTTGCGATTTAGTTTGGTCGTTGCCCACAGTCCTGTGGGGCAGGCCAAGGGAGCTTAGATGGAGATTGTAATGGAAAACGTTGCCCTCCGGGTGGTGATCAGCACCGCCGGAGGGCATATTGAAGAAATCGCTGATAAAAGAAGAGGCGGCAGTCATTACTGGCCCTACGACCCGGCGGTCTGGTCTCGCCGAACCTCCGTTTGCTTTCCTATCTGTGGAGGGATTCCGGGGCAGACCTACACCTATGAGGGAATAACTTACCAGATGCCCATGCACGGCTTTTTGCGGGATCAGCTCTTTGAGGTGACTCTGCAAACGCCTCAGGAGGTTTGGCTGGAGCACCGCTACACTCCCGAAACTCTAGTGATGTATCCCTTTTTCTACTCTTTTCAGATTCGTTACCGGCTGGGGGAGGGGGGGCTCCATGTTACTTATCGGGTGGAAAACCTTTCTGCCTATGAGTCCATGCTCTTTGGGGTGGGCAGCCACTACACCTACCGGGTGCCGGTGTTGGAGGAGGAATCGGAGCAGGATGTCCGTCTTAGATTTTCGCTGGAATCATCCTTTACCCAGCTTTTTCTAAAAGATGGGATGCTCAGCGGACAGACGGCTCCCTTTGACCACAAAAAGGGCATATCTCTGGATGGGCTGGATTCCAGCTCTTTGCTGCTCCAGTGCCATCACCGGCCTGAGGGACATGAGGTATCCCTTGGGAACCTCAAAACCGGGAGCAGAACCGCCGTGGCCTTTCGCGGCTTTGACTACTGCGTTTTGTGGAGGCCCTTTGCCGGGGCGCCCTTTGTCTGCATCGAACCATGGAGCAGCACTCCCGGGAGGGAGGGCGGTATCGGTGCTCTGGAAAATAAGCACGCCATGACAGCTCTGGCACCTCAAAGCACCCAAGAATTTTTCATCGATATTTCGGTTGGCTGATAAAACAGGCGGAAATCGGATTTCAATCCGGTTTCCGCTGTTTTTTTATCGTATTAATGAGCTTCGCATTCGCAAAAAAGGGAACCGTAAAAAATTCCCAGTCCCAGTAATGAATCAGTCAATTCTCCCGGGCCAATACTTTGATCGAATAGATTGGCCAATGGGAGGAGTTTGCATGATCAACAAGGTTGAGATATGCGGCGTGAATACGTCCAAGCTCAAAGTGCTCAAAGAAAGCGAGAAACTGGAGCTGCTCCACAGAATCAAACAAGGAGACATGGAGGCCCGCACGCAGCTAGTAAACGGCAACCTGAGACTGGTGCTTTCGGTGGTGCAGAAGTTTACCAACCGGGGAGAAAACCTAGACGATTTGTTTCAGGTTGGCTGCATTGGACTGATTAAGTCCATCGATAACTTCGATACCGGACTCAACGTTCGGTTTTCCACCTATGCCGTTCCCATGATCATCGGGGAGATTCGACGCTATCTGCGGGACAACAACTCCATCCGGGTGTCCCGTTCCCTGCGGGATACGGCGTACAAAGCCATGCAGATCAAGGAGTGGTTGACGGCCCAAAGTGATCGGGAGCCCACCGTGGAGGAAATCGCCAAAGAGATGGGGATGAAAAAAGAGGATGTGGTGATGGCTCTGGAAGCCATTGTAGAGCCCATCTCCCTTTACGAGCCCGCCTATAACGACGGCGGCGACACTATCTTCGTCATGGATCAGGTGGGGGATAAGCAGAGCGACAAGGACTGGCTGGACGAAATCGCCCTCAAGGAAGCCATCGAAAATCTGGGGGAAAGGGAAAAGAAGATTCTTTCCCTGCGGTTTTTTGTGGGAAAAACCCAGATGGAGGTAGCCAAAGAGGTAGGGATTTCTCAGGCGCAGGTTTCCCGTCTGGAAAAGGCGGCCCTCACCCGCATCAAAAAGCAGATTTAACGGTGGAGGTTGCAGTCCTGCCCGGCAGTAGGCACCCGCTGACAGAGTAAATTTACGAAAAGCTGCTTTAGGGCGGCTTTTCTTCTTTTCCCCACAAGATGAATCCCCTTTTTTGCATCTTTGCATAAACTGGCATAGATACAAAGGAGGGATGAGAGTGACAACCGATGCCATTCATTTTTTTTCGCAGCTTGTGTATCTCAACCTGCCGCCACGGCAGGGCAAAATCACAACGGTGGGAGATACTGTAAACTTTTACCTTCACACTCAGGCGGGGCAGCGGCTGCTGGAAAAGCGCTTTGGCAACACCCCAAGGGAATACGAGCTGTGGAAGGGGATGCTGGAGTCGGCACCAAAGGAGCTGCTGGACTGGCAGATCACCGATGTGCTGGACGACAACGCTCCCCAGCAAACAGGATTCTATGGCTGCACCTATCTCTCCCCCCAAGGGGAGCGGGTGGTGGCCTTTCGGGGTAGTGAAATGCTGGGTAACCCTAACTTTAAAAACGATTACGTCACCGATTTTTCCCTGATCCTCTGCGGCAAGACACCCCAGCAGGCCATGGTGGACCGCTACTGGAGCCTGTACGGCCACCGGCCGGGACAAATTTGGGTAACCGGACACTCACTGGGTGGGAATCTGGCGGCCTATGCAGCCATGGCCGCCCCCGACTCGGTACGCTCAAGAGTTCAGAGCGCCGTTACCTTTAACGCTCCCGGATTTTGCAAGGAGTTTTTAAAGCAATACCAAACTCCCATCGGGGAGCTGGGGGAGCGGCTGATCCTCTTTCAAAATCGGTACGACATTGTTTCCTCCCTGCTGGACCACCCGGCCGAGGCTCAGATTGTCGCCTCCCGGTTCGATCCCACCGCCCAGGAGAACCCAACCATCGCAGATGTGATGTATCCCCACTCCAACTTTATGTTTGAGACCGACGAAGCCGGAGAGATGGTTCTCGATGCCGACGGGAACAAAAGCCCCCTCTGCCATCTGGTCCATGGGCTGACCGACATGCTGCTTACGCTGCCGCTGCCCCTGCGCAAGGAGCTGATGGCGCTGATGCTGGACGCCATCTACACTTCCCCCGATGGGCCCACAGGCCGCAAAGCCGCTCTGGAAAACGCAAGCCACTATCTCAACCGCCATCTGGCTCAGAATGGAGCAAAAACTTCCGCTATA
The DNA here is from genome assembly GCA_018434245.1 of Oscillospiraceae bacterium. Lineage (GTDB taxonomy): Bacteria > Bacillota > Clostridia > Oscillospirales > Ruminococcaceae > WRAV01. Next base: position 44,868 of record JAHDPQ010000003.1, on the reverse strand, counting down.
GTAGCCTATGGAGCGGGGTTGCTGCAGCAACAAAACCCTGCTGAATTTCTGGCAAAGCTCCACAAGGACCCGCCCTTGCCGGGGGCGTTGCCCAAGACTCTGCTGCTACTCCTTTACCTTCTCCGGCCGTGAGTGTGAATGGGTATAGTAATTTTTGGAAATTCGGTAGCCGGATGCCTTTGGTCGGCTTTTATAATCAAATCTAAATTCTAGTTAGGAATACAATCGGTACATTCTCTCAGAAATAATAAAAAAGGATGGGTAGTTCTGTTTTGCAAGACCGGAACATTATGGGACAAGATATTGACAGGAGAGTCATTGGAGTGTAGGCTATAATGGGATGTTTTGGAAAAGAAGGAGGTTCCCGAAGATGGCTACCGCTGCAAGAAGGAAAATAATCCGGCAGGTTGGACTGATTGCCGTGGGCTGTTTGTTGTATGCTCTGGCCTACAATCTGTTTCTGGACCCCTTTAAAATATCTCCCGGCGGAGTTAGCGGTCTTGCCATGGTCATCGGCCACCTCACCGGATTCCCGGCAGGTATCTCCATCATCCTCATGAACGTTCCCCTGCTGATCCTGGCCTTCCTCAAACTGGGGGCCAATTTTATCATCGGCACGGCTATCGCCACCGTTTTGTCCTCCCTGCTCATCGACCTGACGGCGTGGATGCCCACACCGGTGGGGGACCCGATGTTGGCGGCAGTCTGTGGAGGGGTGCTAATTGGTGCAGGCCTTGGCTTTATCCTGCGGATGGGGGCCACCACCGGCGGCACCGATATTGTCAGCAAGCTGTTGCAGGTGGCCCGCCCTCACCTGAAAATGGGGCAGATTGTCATGGTGGTGGACGGAGCCATTGTCTGCCTGTCCTCCATTGTGTTCCGGGACTTTTCCCTTGTGGTCTACGCCCTCATCGGGCTCACCCTTTGCGGCAAGGTGATGAATGCTATCCTCTACGGCTTTGATATCGCCACCCTTACCTATATCATCTCCGACCGATATCGGGAAATCGGGGACGCTCTGCAGGAACAGCTGGGCCGGGGCATCACCTATTTGGAGGCACAGGGCGGCTACACCCTGAGTCCCAAAAAAGTAGTGGTCTGTGCTGTCAAGCGGGGGCAGGTGAGCGCCTTGCGGGGCATTATCGAAAGCATCGACCCCAACGCCTTTTTAATCGTCACCGAAGGCCATCAAATCTTTGGCGACGGCTTTAACAGCAATTGAATCAGCATAGGGGAGGTTTCATGAAACAAAGGCTATGGATTTTGACGGCAGCGGTGCTGCTGCTGGTAGGGATAACAGGATGCGACCGGGAACCGAAGGATCTTGTCAACGTCATCTCCCGGGAGGACGGCTCGGGAACCCGGGGGGCCTTTGTGGAACTGCTGGGCATTCAGGGTCCGGATGAAAACGGGGAAAAGATAGACCAAACCACACTGGAAGCGGTGATCACCAACAGCACCTCGGTGATGCTCACTCTGGTGTCGGGGGATCCAAACGCAGTGGGGTACGTTTCTTTGGGCTCCTTGTCCGAGAACGTCAAGGCTCTTGCCATAGACGGCGTATCCCCCACCATACAAAGCGTCAAAGAGGGAACCTATCCGGTAGCGCGGCCCTTCAACATCGTCACTGGCGACGCTCTCACCCCCTTGGCTCAGGATTTTATCCGCTTTATCCTCAGCGACCAGGGGCAGGCGGTGGTGGAAGCAAACGGCTACGTGTCCGCTCTGGAAGGACAAGCTTTTGCTCCGGCGGCCCCCCAACCTCAGGGTAGATTGGCGGTATCCGGCTCCTCCTCCGTCACCCCGGTGATGGAAAAGCTGGCGGAAGCCTATGGGAAGCAAAACCACGGGGCAGCCATTGAAATTCAACAGAGCGACTCTACCACCGGCGTCAACACCGTGGCCGAGGGGATTAGCCATATTGGAATGGCCTCCCGCAGTCTCAAAGAAAGCGAAAGCCAAAAGGGACTGAAATCCACCGTTATTGCCTTGGACGGCATTGCTATCATTGTTCACAACGACAATCCCCTAACAGGGATTACCGCCCGGCAGGCTGGCGATTTGTTCCGGGGTAGCACTCTGTTTTGGAGTCAGGTGCAGGGGTGAAGGCAGAGGGTGCTCTTGAGTTAAACCGATAGCAATCGTCACACAACGGCATAGAGGGATTGTGTCATCGTAGGGAGGACAAAGCTTGGAAAAAAAGAAAGAAGCCATCATGCAGGTGGTAATTTTAATTTCCACCTGCGTATGTATTGTAGCGGTGCTGCTGATCTGCCTGTTTTTGCTGATCAGCGGTGTGCCTGCCATTGCAAAGATTGGGCCCTTCCGGTTTTTTGCAGGGACGATTTGGCGACCCGATGGCGAGATTTTTGGCATTCTGCCCATGATTTTAGGCAGCCTATACGTCACGGCAGGGGCCATTTTGGTAGGAGTGCCCATAGGGGTGCTCACCGCCATCTACATGGCCCGGTTTTGTCCTCCTGCCCTCTACCGGATTTTATACCCTGCCGTCAGCTTGTTGGCGGGGATTCCTTCGGTGGTCTACGGATTCTTTGGCCTGATGGTGCTGGTGCCCCTCACCCGGAATCTTTTTGGAGGCAATGGCAGCAGCATTCTCACTGCCTCCCTGCTGCTGGGGATCATGATATTGCCCACCATCATCTCGGTGAGCGAAGCTTCTCTGCGGGCGGTGCCCCAGTCCTACTACGAGGGCAGCCTTGCCATGGGAGCCACCCACGAGGAAAGCGTATTTCGGGCGGTGGTTCCCGCCGCCAAATCGGGGATTTTGTCCGCCGTGGTGCTGGGCATTGGCCGGGCCGTGGGAGAGACTATGGCGGTGGTGATGGTGGCGGGCAATCAGGCCAGACTGCCGGCAGGACTTCTGCGGGGAGTGCGGACCCTGACTGCCAACATTGTGCTGGAAATGGGCTATGCCGCCGACCTCCACCGGGAGGCTCTAATTGCCACCGGAGTGGTGCTGTTTGTGTTTATCCTGCTGACCAACCTGCTCTTTTCCCTGCTGAAAAGGGGGCGTAGAGAATGAAAACAATGGCGTCCCGCAAATCCCGGGGAGGCTATGGCCTTTCTCTGCTGCTACGGATTCTGGTTTGGGCCGCCGGGATGATTACTCTGGGTATATTTTGTTGCCTTTTAGGCTATATGTTGATCAAGGGTCTGCCCCATCTTTCCTGGGATTTATTTTCCCCCCTCTATACATCGGAGAACGTCTCTTTGTTTCCCGCTCTCATCAACACCGTAACCATGACGCTGTTTTCGCTGCTGCTGGCCGTGCCGGTGGGGATTCTCTCCGCCGTCTATCTGGTGGAGTACGCCAAGCGGGGGAACAAGCTGGTCAAGGCGGTGGGGATTGCAGCCGAAACTCTTTCGGGGATTCCCTCCATCGTCTACGGCCTCTTTGGGATGCTGTTCTTTGTCACCACCCTGAAGTGGGGCTATTCCCTGATTGCGGGAGCCTTTACACTGGGGATTATGATTTTGCCCCTCATTATGCGCACCACCGAGGAGGCACTGCGCTCGGTGCCGGACAGCTACCGGGAGGGCAGCTTTGGGCTGGGTGCAGGCAAACTGCGCACCGTCTTTCGCATTGTGGTACCTGCCGCCATGCCCGGCATCGTCTCGGGCGTGATTCTGGCTATTGGCCGGATTGTGGGGGAGACGGCGGCTCTGATTTACACCGCCGGTACGGTGGCGGCCATTCCCGAGGGGATGTTTTCCTCAGGGCGGACTCTGGCGGTTCATATGTACGCCCTTTACAGCGAGGGCCTGCACATGGATAAGGGCTACGCCACCGGTGTGGTGCTGATTTTTCTGGTGGTGCTGATCAACTGCGCCGCCTCACTGATCGCAAAGTTTATCGGCCGGGGAGGCAGAGGGTAATGGAGCAGATTCAGGTCAAGAATTTAGATTTATATTACGGGGAATTTCACGCCCTCAAGGATATTTCCATCGCCATTGAGGAAAAGCAGATCGTGGCCTTTATTGGACCTTCCGGCTGCGGGAAGTCCACCCTCCTCAAGAGCATCAACCGGATGAACGATCTGGTGGAGGGCTGCCGGATTGCAGGGCAGATTCTGCTGGATGGGGAGGACATCTACGGCAACATGGACGTCAACCTGCTGCGCAAGCGGGTGGGCATGGTGTTTCAGAAGCCCAACCCCTTTCCCATGAGCATTTACGACAACATCGCCTATGGCCCCCGCACCCATGGAATCAAAAGCCGGGCCAAACTGGATGAGCTGGTGGAGCAGTCGCTGATTTCCGCCGCCTTGTGGAATGAGGTAAAGGACCGGCTGAAAAAGAGCGCACTGGGGCTTTCGGGAGGGCAGCAGCAGAGGCTTTGCATTGCCCGGGCTCTGGCGGCAGGTCCCGAGGTGCTGCTGATGGACGAGCCCACCAGTGCTCTGGACCCTATCTCCACCCTGAAGATCGAAGATTTGGTGGCGGAGCTCAAAAAGGAGTATACCATTGTGATGGTGACTCATAATATGCAACAGGCAGCCAGAATTTCCGATCAGACCGCCTTCTTCCTCATGGGGGAAATCGTGGAGTACACCGATACGGAAACCCTCTTTTCCGTTCCTGCCGACCCGCGGACGGAGGATTACATTACTGGGAGGTTTGGATGATGCGCAAAAGTTTTGACGAACAGCTGCGAGAGCTGGGGGACGAGTTGACCGAAATGGGTGCCCTGTGCGAAACTGCCATTGCAAACGCCGCTCAGGCCCTTTTTGAAGGGGATGGCAAATTTGCTCAGGAGGCGGTTCGGGCCGACGACGAAATCGACAACCGGGAGCGGAAGATCGAGGCTCTTTGCCTTAAGCTGCTTCTTCGGCAGCAGCCGGTGGCCAGGGACCTTAGGCAGATTTCCTCCGCCCTGAAAATGATTACCGACATGGAGCGGATCGGGGATCAGGCCCGGGATATTGCCGAGATCACCCGGTATGTGAACTTGCAGCATGTGGAGCCCGCCCTTTCTATCAAGGAAATGGCCCAGCACACCATCAAAATGGTGACGGAAAGTATCAGCGCCTATGTCAACCGGGACTTGGAGCAGGCCTATGCCGCCATCGACCACGACGATGTGGTGGACGCCCTTTTCGATAAGGTACGGGGGGAGTTGATTGCCCTGATTGCCAATAATCCCGAGCATGGGGAGCAGGCTCTCGACCTGTTGATGATTGCAAAATATTTTGAACGGATTGGGGATCACGCCACCAACATCGCCGAATGGGTAGAGTTTTCCCTCACCGGAAAGCACAGGGCGGATGAGCAGTAAAACGCAGCAAAGCTCCCGTGAACCTTGGTGTTCATGGGAGCTTTGCTTCTGGGAGTGATTGTGGTATCATAGTTCAATCAAGAGACAAGGAGAGCGGAATGAAAGAGAATCTAACCTTTCGATATGCACAGCCAAAAGATGTACCGCTGATTCTGCAAATGATCAAAAGCTTGGCGGACTATGAAAAAATGGCGGATCAAGTGGTGGCAACGGAAGCATTGCTGGAGGAATGGCTGTTCCAGCGGAAAAAGGCAGAGGTCATTTTTGGAATGATAGATGGCGCAGAGGTGGGCTTTGCCCTGTTTTTTCACAATTTTTCCACCTTTTTGGGACGGGCAGGCCTTTATCTGGAAGATTTGTACGTAAAGCCTCAATACAGGGGCCGAGGGTTTGGCAAAGGGATGATGCGCAAGCTGGCCCAAATTGCCGTGGAGCGGGGCTGCGACAGGCTGGAATGGTCCTGCCTTGATTGGAACCAGCCCAGCATTGACTTTTACCTGTCCCTGTCGGCCCAGCCCATGAGCGACTGGACAGTCTACCGGCTTTCCGGCGATACGCTGAAAGAGTTTGCACAATCATAACGTGTCATCAAATGGCAGGGGGATGATCGAGAATCCTCCTGCCGTTTTACTGCCTTACTAGGGGAAAGCTAAAAGCTCATCCCAAAAGCTAGAAAAAATTTGCACCGAACATATAAAAAGAGTGGTTTAAACCTAAGGTTTAAACCACTCTTTGTTGGTTGCGGGAGAGGGATTTGAACCCCCGACCTTCGGGTTATGAGCCCGACGAGCTACCGAACTGCTCCATCCCGCGATATGTGTTTCTCGAAAGCGCTTATTTATATTAACACACAATGCAACCTATGTCAAGCCTTGGGCGGGAATAGTTTTATGGGAACAGACCTATAATGAAAAAAGAGGCATTGCCGCAGGACTTGCAAAGAGGTAAAATCTGTTGTATGATATAAAAAAAGATAGTTTTGGGGGTGATTGGATGCAACAGGAACCGACCATTAGTTTTTCTATCCACGAGGATAAAGAGCGGCAGATGAAGGACCTGCTCACTCAGGTCTATGATGCACTGCGGGAAAAAGGCTACAACCCTATCAATCAGATTGTGGGGTATATCCTATCGGAGGACCCCACCTATATTACCACCCACAGCAATGCCCGGAGCCTGATTCGCCGTATCGATCGGGACGAGTTGCTCCACGCTCTGGTCAAAAGCTATTTGAACGAGGGCAAGGACTGATACAACCAAGATACTCTGCGCCGGATACCTATTTGGTATCCGGCGCTTCGATTGTGAGGCAGCTTATGGAGTACACATTGTTGGGCAATACACAGATCAAGGTAAGCCGAATCTGCTTCGGTACCCTGACGGCAGGGCCTATGCAGGCCAACCTTCCCTTGGAGCAGGGGGCCGCTTTGATGGCGGAAGCGGTGGAGCGGGGCATTAATTTTTTTGATACCGCCCAGCTTTACGATACCTACCCCTATCTGCGCCGGGCCATGGAGCTGGCCGGCCGAAGGGATTTGGTGATCTCCACCAAAACCTATGCTTATTCTCGGGAATTGGCCCGGGAGGCTCTGGAGCAGGCTCGCCGGGAACTAAACCGGGACGTCATTGATGTTTTTATGCTCCACGAGCAGGAGAGCATCCACACGTTGCGGGGTCATCGGGATGCCTTAGAATATCTGCTGGAACAAAAGCAGCGGGGGGTCATCCGGGCAGTGGGAGCCTCCATGCATCGGGTGGCGGCGGTGGAAGGTGCTCTGCAAATGGGGCTGGATGTGATTCACCCCCTGATCAACCAAGCAGGGCTTGGAATCATGGATGGAACCCGTGCCGACATGGAGCAGGCCATCCAAAGGGCTCACAGCAGGGGGGTGGGCATCTTTTCCATGAAGCCGCTGGGGGGCGGCAACCTGTTCCGCTCCGCTCAGGACTGCCTTCAGTATGCTTTCTCCCTGCCCGGCGTGGACAGCGTGGCTCTGGGGATGCAAAGCGTGGGGGAGCTTAAGGCCAATCTGGAGTTTTATGAGACGGGGGCCTTTTCCCCCCAAGCCAAAGCCGAGCTGGAGGGCAAGGTGCGCCGCCTACACATCGACGACTGGTGCGAAGGCTGCGGCATCTGTGTGGAACGTTGCGGCCAAAAGGCGCTTTCCCTGCAGAATGGGCAGGCCGTCTGCGACGATAGCCGCTGTATTCTCTGCGGCTACTGTTCCTCCACCTGCCCGGCCTGGGCCATTAAAGTGGTGTAGAACAAGGCGGCATCAAGCCTTGTGAGGGAGAAAAACGGCCCCGCCTTCCATGGAAGGCGGGGCCGTTTTGACGTTTTATCATTGGAGCTCTGCCGGAGGGCTTTGCAGCTCGGGGATGTTGGAAGCCCAGCTATTGAGCCGGAAGAGAAGCCGGGCCTTTTCCTCCGGCTCTAAAAAGGCGTGACCCAAGGCATTCAGATTCAGCCGCCACAGGGTGGACAGATCCACTTGCCCCACCTGCAGCAGGTTGATGTATTCGTCGGAGAGGGTAAGGTTGGAGAGGACGCTGTCGTCGGTGCTGATGCTGACCGGCACACCGGCTTCCACCAGCTGGCGCAGGGGATAGCTCTCGTAATCCGGGTACAGTCCCGCCTGAAGATTACTGGTAGGGCAGAGGTCCAGCATCGCGTCCTGTTCCCGCAAAAAAGCGCAGAGTACGGGATCCTCTGCCGAACCGGGGCCGTGGGCCACCCGGGCGGGGCGAAGCTGCCGAATTTGCTCTGCCAGTCGGGGGGCACTGCCGGGCATCTCCCCACAGTGAAGGGTGATGGCAAAGCCCAGCTCCCGGGCCCGTAGAAAGAAGGCCTCCTGCTCTAAGGCGTCGGGAGCCTTGGCTTCGGGGCCGGCAAAATCCACTCCCGCCAGTCCTTTTCCCCTAAAAGGTGCGATTTCCTCCAACATCTTTAGGTTTTGTCCCAGGGAATGGGTGCGCATCCCCACCGCAATCAGCCGGACGATGACTCCGGCCTGCCGGGAAGCGGATGCGCTTTCCTCCAGAACAGCCTCCACCACCTGCCGGGTGGTCAGCCCCTCTGCGGTGTGCAGCTGGGGAGCCCAGCGAATTTCACAGTAGCAAACATGGTCCGCCGCCTTTTCCCAAACAAGCTCCCGGGTAATCCGCCGAAGGGCTTCCTCGGTTTGGAGCAGCAGCCCCGGAATCTCAAAGTAGGAGAGGAGCTCTCCTTGAGAGGCAAGAGGGTGGCCAACTACCAGCTTGCTGTGCATCTGCCGGTAGGATAAAGGTGTTTCAAAATCCCGCCACTGCCGGGCGGCGCTAAGGTCCAGAGCGGTTTTGGGACGCAGCGCACCGTCCAGATGCAGGTGCAGCTCTACTTTTGGCATGGCACGGCAGAGGTCTGCCATCCAGCGTTCCATACAAATTCCCCCTTGTGAAAAGAAAAAGAGCTTCCCAATGGGGGAGCTCTATGATCAGAAGCTTGTCCGTCTTACGGCCGAAAGCCCCTCAATCTTTTAATAAACACCCCTGCCTTGAGGTTTGATCAGTGGCGGGGGGATTCCTTGACCATTTGCAGCGCATGAACTACCTTGACGGTTAAGTCGATGTGCTGGTCCCGCATGGTCTGGTTGACCTGAGTGATCAGCTCACCCTTGCGGGTGGTGACGTAAAGGGGAGGCAGTTGATTGAGGACCAGAGCACAGGCGTCGGAAACGCATTTTTCACAAGCGCACATATCCATATAATCAATCATCATCAGAACATTTTGCTTAACCAGTTCTTCATAAGCGTTGACAACGACATAATTGCTGCTTTCGTCTGATTGGTGTGCAAATACCGGCACAAGCGCACCCCCTTATGTTAATATTTTTATTATATCACTGATTGAGTACTCTTTCAATTCAAATTGCCCGCCTTGCTTTTTTTTCTTACTTGAGTCATAATAACAAAACAAACCATCCCGAAAGAAGGAGTTCTTCTGCGAAAGAGCATTGCCATTGTTGGAATAGTTCTGCTGCTGCTGACCGGATGTTCCATGATAAAACCCGCTAAGCCCATCAGCCGAACCGAATTTTTGCTGGATACCTTTGTCACTGTTACCCTTTACGGCAGCAAGGACGAGGCGGCTCTGGACGGCGCTATAGAGCTTTGCCGGTATTATGATGGCGTCCTGAACCGCCACGACCCCAAGAGCATGATCTCCCGGCTCAACAGCGCCCAAGAACCTGTGGAGATCGACCCAAGACTGTACGATATGCTGGCAACGGCGCTGGAGTTGGGTGCTCTTTCCCAAGGGCGGTACGACATCACCATTGCGCCGGTGATGGATTTGTGGGATTTTAAGGGCGATACCAGGAAGGTGCCGTCGCAGAACGCTCTGGAGCAGGCTCTTGCTCTGGTGGGGCAGGAAAACGTTCGGCTGCTGGAAAACCATAAGGTGGAGCTTCTGGAGGGCGTACAGCTGGATTTGGGCAGCATAGCCAAAGGCTTTATTGCCGATGAGATGGCCTGGTATCTCCGAGAGCAAAAGGTTCCGGGAGCCATTGTCAATCTGGGCGGAAACGTGATTGCCGTAGGGAAAAAACCGGGGAATAAGCCCTTTGTCATCGGGGTACAAAAGCCCTTTGCCGACCGTCAGGAAACCGTGGGTACCTTGGAAGTCACCAATCAGTCTTTGGTTTCGGCCGGGCTGTACGAGCGCTGCTTCACCGGAGAGGACGGCGTGCTCTATCACCACATCATCGACGCTACCACCGGCATGCCCGCCCATACCGGGTTGCTGTCGGTTTCCATTCTTTCCTCCTCCTCTACCCGTGCCGACGGCCTGAGCACCCTGTGTTTTTTGCTGGGGCCCGAGGAAGCCATGAAGCTGGTAGAGGATATGGAGGACACCGAGGCTGTTTTTTTGACCATAGACGGCAAAACCCTGCTCAGCTCCGGCCTTGCGGACCGCTACAAACCCACAAAATGATCTTGCCTGCACTGGAATAGCAGCGCATCAAAAGAAGCCGCCCTCTTGGGGCGGCTTCTTTCTATTAACGCAGCTGCTATTCAGAAATGGAGGGTAAATTGCTCAAATTGTTGCCCTGAGCCGGGTCCGGAAGGGCCCGAAGGTACTCGGTACCCTGATTGACCGCTACGGCAACTCCCCGGATTTTGTTCTCCTTGGCCAGCTCTACGCCTTGGGCCTTGGTCACCTTCATGCCATTGGAAAGCTGATAACCGGAGATTTTTCCCGATTTTTTAACCAACCCGACAATATCCAGAGCGGAAGCGTCGGGCGTGGGGGTGTATTGATTGATGTTGGGCGGCAGATTTTGATTGATCTGATTCATCACGAAATATCCTCCTTTCAAAAAGGCCCGCGATGGGGCCTGCCTGTCATTGATGGCATAAAAATTGCCTTATCGGTATTGTCCGCAAGAAAGAAGGATTCTATTCGGTTTTAAACGCCAATCGGGCAGGAAGCTTTTTGAATTAAAAAAACCGGCTGCCTTAAAAGCAAAGCCAGTTGGGAACTGTGCAGGCCGGGACTTGTGGGCATTGCGTTTATTGAGTGGCCAGTGCTTCCTCCCATTGGGGAGCCTTGAAGCCCACCAGCACAAAGCTGTCCCCGATCAGCAAGGGGCGCCTGACCAGCATGCCGTCGGTGGCCAGCAGGGAAATCCGCTCCTGCAGGCCCATAGCAGGGAGCTTATCTTTAAGAGCAAGCTCCCGGTACCGCATTCCGCTGGTGTTAAAGAACCGGGCGCTGTCCAGTCCGCTTTTGGAAATCCACTCTTCCAGCTCGGCGGCGGTGGGGTTTTGGGCTTTGATGTTTCGTTCGGTATAGGCAATCTGATGCTCCTCCAGCCAGCTTCTGGCCTTGGCACAGGTGGAGCAGCCGGGATAACAAAGAAACAATACGCTCACAAGAAGCCTCCTTTGCATTTTGAAGTCAGTATAAGGCTTTTGCTATAAGAATGCAAGAGATGAGCGGATTTGTTAGCCTTTTGTATTGACTTGATCCCCTTTTCGGGCTACACTTAACAAGGCGACTTTTTTTAGAAAGCTATTGGAAAAAACAATGAATCGTATAGAAATTATCGTGATGAAACCAACCGGTGCGGGGTAAACTGGATGAAACTGTTAATAAAAGTTCTGGGACTGGTTTTGACTGTTTTGCTGCTATGGAGCGGCATGACGGTAACCGCTCTGGCCGCCCCTTCCAAAACCTATGCCCTAAGCGACCTGGAGCAGAACAACCGGGAAATTGAAGAGCTGGCCCAAGAGCTGGAAGAAAAGTATGGCATCACTATCCTGTACCCCACCATGACGTGGGAGGACTCTCGGCAACTGGCCACCATTGTTCCCGAAACCCTGCGGACACTGGATGAAGCTCTTTCTTCGGTGACTTCCCGTCTGGTCCGCAAGGTTTCCTGCTATTATTATGATCTGAACGGGCGCAGACTTACCTTTGAATATGTCAACGCCGATATGCGGGGTCCCTACAGCGATACCCACCAGGAAGAAGTGCAGGTGGGGAGCTTTTTCCGCCATACCTCCCGGGTTCAGCTTTACATCCCGGATATGCAGGAGCAGGGGGTGGCTACAGGGGATAACCCCCTCACCATCATCCACGAGTTTGCCCACGCCTTTCACTTCATGCTCACCGACCGGTACGGCTACACCGCTATGGAAAGGCGCTGGTTGGAACTGATGGAAGGTAATTCCTTCGCCCCGGAGTATGTGGATGACCGGGTGTTCATCACCGAATACGCCTCCACCGAATACGACGAGGATTTTGCCGAAACCTTTGCCCATGCCTTTGTCTGCAACCGGGCGGGCCTTGGTATTTCCCACCGTCTGTCCCGGAAGGAGGGAAAGGGCACCGTCACCACCTCTCTGGGCAAAAAGGTGGCTTATATAGAGCGGATGCTGCGGATTTCCATGCCAGATAATCTGGAGATGCTGGACAATTTCCGTCTGGTGTACAGCACTCCCGTTTCGGCCAGTGCGGCGGGGCTGCGACTTTCGGGGCTCCATCTTCTGTTTATCAACATGCCCGAACCCCGCACCATTCCCCTCACCTTTCTCAAAAGCCTCTATGTAAGCGAGAGGAATACGGTGTGGTTTCCCAGTCTGGGTGGCTGGTACTGCAAGGACAGTTTTGGCAATCACCTGATGCTGTTCCCGGAAGGCACCTACGGCAATTCCGGCCGGGACATCATGGAGTATCAGGCGGAGCTGGACGCCAAGCTGGCGGAGGATCTGGCCAGCGCAGAGCTTCTCAAACAGGAGCGAGCACAGGAGCGGGCCCGGCGGGCGGCCCTGCTGCAGCAAGCTCTCGAAGCCAGCCGAAAGGAAACACAGGATTCCATGGCCCTGCAGGAGGACGGCGGAACCTTGTTGCGCGTCTCCCTGCCTGCGGCGTAGCCCTATCCTATCCCGCTGTTTGCCCAAAGAGCCTTCCCGCCGGGAGGCTTTTTGTTATGTTTGAGGGGGAAGAGACTCTTTCCAGGGCACGGCTTTCCGCTATTTTTCAACCTGGATATTCTGGAGTTTGATTGCCTTTGAACGAAATTTCGTATATAATAAAGAACGGTAGGAACTACAACATCAGGGACGGAGGAAACGGGTAATATGGCGGAGAAAAAAAGCGTACAGCCCGCGGATAAACAGAACAAGCAAAAGGCGTTGGAAACAGCCATTGCCAACATCGAGCGGGCCTATGGCAAGGGCGCAGTCATGAAGCTGGGCCAAAATTCCGTGCTGAATGTGGAGGCAATTTCCACCGGTTCCCTTGCATTGGATATGGCTCTGGGAATCGGGGGGGTGCCCCGGGGACGGATTATCGAGGTGTTTGGGCCGGAAAGCTCGGGCAAAACCACAGTGGCCCTTCATATTGTGGCGGAAGCACAAAAGGCCGGGGGTGAAGCGGTCTTTATCGACGTAGAACATGCTTTGGACCCGGTTTATGCCAAAGCTCTGGGAGTGGATATTGACACCCTGCTGGTTTCCCAGCCGGATACCGGCGAGCAGGCTCTGGAAATTTGCGAGGCTCTGGTCCGCTCCGGTGCAGTGGACGTGGTGGTGGTGGACTCGGTAGCCGCCATGGTCACCAAGGCGGAAATCGAAGGGGATATGGGAGACAGCCATGTGGGGTTGCAGGCCCGTCTGATGAGTCAGGCCCTGCGCAAGCTCACCGGCGCCATTTCCAAATCAAACTGCGTGGTCATCTTTATCAACCAGTTGCGGGAAAAAATCGGAGTGATGTACGGCAACCCCGAAACCACCCCTGGCGGCCGGGCCCTCAAGTTCTACTCCTCGGTTCGGCTGGATATTCGCCGCTCCGAGCAGCTCAAGTCGGGCAGCGAGGTGGTGGGTAACCGCACCCGGGTCAAGGTGGTTAAAAACAAGGTGGCTCCTCCCTTTAAAGAGGCACACTTCGACATCATGTACGGACAGGGAATCTCCCGGGAAGGGGAGATTTTGGATATGGCTACCCAGCTGGAGATCATCAAGAAAAGTGGCGCGTGGTTCCAATATGACACCGACCACCGCTGGCAGGGAAGAGATAACGCCAAAAACTATCTGCGGGAAAACCCGGAGTTTGCCGAGCAGATTGCCGCACAAATTCTGGCAAACAAAGAGCAGCTGTTGGACCCTCCCAAGGGGGGCAAAAAGCTAAGCAGGGCGGCTGCCAAGGCCGCGGCTGCCGACGATGAACCGGCTCCCTCCTCCAAAAAATCGGTGGATGTGGACATTGAGGTGGAGGACTAACCGGTGACGGTAACCGCTCTCACCGCTCTGCGCCGGGGCAGAGTGGGCCTGCATCTGGAAGGCTCTTTTGTCTGCGCCCTGCATCCCGATGTGGCGGCGGAGCTTCAGCCCGGCGATGAAGTGGGAGACACCCGTCTGGAGGAGCTGCAAAGCCGCTCCAACCTGCTGTTTGCCAAAAGTCAGGCCCTGCGCCTTCTCTCCATCCGCCCCCATGGCTGTCAAGAGCTGTATAAAAAACTCTCGGCCAACTGGGGGGAACAGGCTGCCGCCGCCTCGGTGAGCCGGATGTTGGAGCTGGGATACTTAGACGACCGGGATTATGCCGCACGATACGCCAGAGAGCTGGTCCGCAAGGGACGGGCCCGAGACAGAATCCTGCGGGAGCTGATAGCCAAAGGCATAGACCGGGAACTGGCCGAGGAGGTTCTGGAAGAAGAGCCTCAGGATTTGGAGGCTGCGGCGGCACAGGTGATACAAAAAAAATACCGGAACAGTCTGGAGGATGAAAAAGGACTGCGCCGGACACAGAATGCCTTGGCCCGTCTGGGTTACCCTTACGATGTCATTCGGACGGTTATCCGGCATTTGCGAGAGGACGAGGATTATTACGACGATACGGAATAAAAAGCCCACAGTGGGAATGGTGTCTCTGGGGTGCAGCAAAAATCAGGTGGATGCGGAGCGGCTCCTCTACTCCCTGCAGGAGGCAGGCTTTGCTCTGAGCGGCAATACCGAGGACTGCGACGTAGTCATCATCAACACCTGCGCCTTTATAGCAGACGCCAAAAAAGAAAGCATCGACACCATCTTTGAATTTGCCGCCCAAAAGGGCAAAGGCAGACTCAAGGGTCTGGTAGTCACCGGCTGCATGCCCGAGCGCTACCGGGAAGAGTTTGTCAGGGAGCTGCCTGAGGTAGACGTTGCCTTGGGAATTGGAAAAAACGCCGACATTGTGGCGGCGGTCCAATCCCTGCTGGAGGGCAAAGGTGGCTCCGCCTTTGGCGAAAAGGAAGCCCTTTCTCTGGAAGGGGGCCGGGTGCTGGCCAATGAGCCCTGGTTTGCCTACTTAAAAATTGCCGAGGGCTGCGACAACCGGTGCAGCTACTGTGCCATTCCCGATATTCGGGGGCGCTTTCGCAGCCGCCCTATGGAGAAGGTTTTGGAGGAAGCCCGCCAGCTGGTGGCCGACGGTGTGCGGGAGCTGAATGTGGTGGCCCAGGACACCTCCCGGTATGGGGAGGACCTCTATGGCAAGCTGATGCTTCCACAGCTGCTGACCGAGCTTTGTAAGATCGAAGGGCTTCACTGGGTGCGGGTGCTCTACTGCTACCCCGACCGGGTCACCGACGAGCTGCTGGATGTCATGGCAGCCCAGCCCAAAATCGTCCCTTATATGGACCTGCCCCTGCAGCACGCATCGGGGCGGATTCTAAAGGCCATGTACCGCAAGGGGGATCACAAATCCCTGCTGGCTCTCTGCCGCCACATCCGGGAAAAGGTGCCAGGTATTGTGCTGCGCACCACCTTTATCACCGGATTCCCCGGGGAGACCCAGGAGGACTTCGAAACCCTCTGCGAATTTATCCGAGATGTCCGCTTCGAGCGGCTGGGCTGCTTTGCCTACTCCCAGGAGGAGGACACCCCGGCCCACGACCTGCCGGATCAGCTTGACGAGGAGCAAAAGGCCCGCCGGGCCGAGATTATCATGGGGATGCAGGCAGAGATTGCCTGTAGTCTGGCTATGGAAATGGTGGGCCGCCAGATAGAAGTCCTCTGCGAGGGCTGGAATCAGGAAGAGCAGCGCTGGTGGGGCCGTGGTCCCGGCGATGCTCCTGATATCGACACCCGGGTTTCCTTTACAGGAAGCGCCCGCCTCGGCGAGTTTGTGCAGGTCAAGATTACCGGAGCCGAAGGCTACGATTTAACCGGAGAAGCGGCGGCATCTGCCAACTGAAGAAAAGTGACTGCCCAATGCAGCGGACCCCTGCCCCTTTGCAAGAAGAGGAAGAATTCGATCCAAAGCAATCTGCCGGGGCATATCCAATATCTGGATTACACATATTGAATCAGAGCCAACAAAAAACCACAGGAACACTGCTCCTGTGGTTTTTGTTATGCCGTTTTTAGACTGAACCGGATCAGGAGGGTCAGTAGGTCAGCAGCTGCTCTTCCCCCCGGAGCACCCGCAGAGCACCCTGAGCCAGAGCCAGCATTTCATTTTCGCCGGGGTAAATCTTGATGGGG
Organism: Oscillospiraceae bacterium; assembly: GCA_018434245.1. GTDB lineage: Bacteria > Bacillota > Clostridia > Oscillospirales > Ruminococcaceae > WRAV01. The sequence continues at coordinate 28,565 of JAHDPQ010000003.1, read as the reverse complement.
GCGATCAGTCCGGCCCGCTGTTTGATCACTCCGGTAAACCGGGTGGAGTAGGCAAGGCCTCCGGTGAGGATAATGGCGTCTACCCGGCCCTCCAAAGCGGCGGACATGGCCCCGATCTCCTTGGCAACCTGATAGGCCATGGATTCCAGTACCAGAGCGGCGTACTCGTCCCCCTCCCGAATGAGCCGTTCGCATTTTTGCAGGTCGTTGGTGCCCAAATAGGCATACATTCCTCCGGTTCCGCTGGTCATCTTCTGAAGCTCCTCTTCCGTATAGGCACCAGAAAAGCACATGGAAATTACCTGACTGATGGGAACCTGACCACACCGCTCGGGAGTAAAGGGGCCTTCTCCCGCAATGGCGTCGTTGACGTCAATGACCCTGCCATAGCGGTGGGCACCTACAGTGATACCGCCACCCATATGAGCCACAATAAAGCGGCAATCCTCGTATTTCATCCCCATATCGGCGGCGCAGCACCGGGCCACTGCCTTTTGGTTGAGGGCGTGAAAGACGCTTCTCCGCTCGATACCGGGGAACCCGGTGAGCTTGGCCACCTGCTCCAACTCATCCACTACAATGGGGTCCACCACGTAGCCGGGCACTCCGGCCTGAGCAGCGATTTCGTAGGCGATGATTCCCCCCAGGGAGGAGGCGTGAACCTCGGCGGTGGAGCTGATCAAATCCGCCAGCATCCGCTCGCTGATCAGATAGGTTCCGCTATCGATGGGCTGAACCAAACCGCCTCGCCCCACCACGGCGTCCAGACTGTCCAAAGAGATGCCGTGCTCGTTGAGCATATTGTAGGCGTAGTTTGCGCGCATGGTCTTTTGTTTGGAGACACTTCCGGCGGCGTCCAGCTCGGAGCGGGAATGGCGGTAGCTTTGGCCCACCACCTCTTCCTCGTTTTCATACACCGACAGCTTGGTGGAGGTGGAACCGGGATTGATGACAAGAATGCGGTAGATTTTATTGGGAACAGGCTGTTTCACGGGAAGCTTCCTCCTTGCAATCTAAGCTGCGGCGCAAAGAAATGGCGCCGGTACGGGCAATGTCCACCAGTCCCTGCTCCCTTAGCCAGGGCAGCATCTGGTCCAACAGCCCTTCCTCGCAGACCGCCGACAAAATGACGTGGCCGCCCTTATGCTCCAGCGGGGTGGCGCTCAGCTCCCGGCAAATCTGTTGCAAAACGGCTTCATCCGTTGTCTCAAGGTGAAGCAGCGCAAGCTCCCGGGCCACCTGTGTTTCTTTGGAATAAGGGAGGATTTTCCGCACACAATCCAGGCGGCTCAAACGGTCCAGCACCTGCTCCAAGGTATAGTGGCGGCATTCCAGACAGATGGTCAGCCGAGAAACCTCCGTTGTTTTGGTCTCCGCCACCGATAGAGAGCGGATGTTCCAGCCCGCCCGGCGAATCAGGGCGGTAATGCGGGTGAGAACACCAAATTCATTGTCTACCAAAAGAGTGAAGACAAAGGTTGTATTTCCCTTCATAAGGCTCTCCTTATCCATGGTTATTTTGCAAAGTTTGCGGTAACCCACGCCACCGGAAGGGCCATCCATTCCCGTAGCCAGTAGCTGGGCAGCAGCCCCCAAGGGGTGGGAGAAGGGATAGAGTAGGCTTTCAGCCCCATATGGGAAGCATAAAAGGCTGCCCGCAGCTGATGAAAGCCATCGGTGGCAATGGATATTTCCTCCAAATGAGGCAGAACTTCTTCCAGCACCTCCCAGGAAAAGGTCAGATTTTCCTGGGTGTTGGAGGAGCAGACCTCCTGCAGAATCCGTTGAGAGGGGATTCCCAGCTCCTCCAGATAGGCGGCCATCACCTGAGCTTCGGGGTAATCCTCATCCTGTCCCTGCCCTCCGCTGACCACACAGATGGCCTGAGGGTGCTCCTCTAAATAGAGGGCGGCGGCGCGGAGCCTTCGGGCCAGCATGAGAGAGGGTCGGTCCCCACGGATGCCCCCGCCCAGCACCACCACCGGCAAAGACTGTGACGGTGGCGGAGGGGAAAACCATGCCTGATGGGCCATGGCCATAGAAAGGATGGTAGCAGCGACCACCAACGGCAATAAAAAAAGGGCGATTCCCCGCCGGACTCCCCAGGGCAGAACCTTCCACATTCGGGAAAGGAATAACAGAAGCGGTGCGGTCAACAGCAAGGCCGCCACGCCGCTGTTCCAGATGCCGTAGAGCAAAGGGGGAGTTAGCCCAAACAAAAGGCAAAGCCCAAAACCGAGGGTAAACAGCAGGCGGATCAGGTTGGAAAATGGGGCGGCAGAACTCATCTTTGACATATAGTACGTCCCAACCGGGCCTTGGGCAGAGGATGTTCTGGTAGAGCTTGTGCCGCCCGGCCCGAATTTTTAGTCATTATAGCATGTTTTATCCCGGGGAACAATAGCGGGTTTGCAGTTGCTTTTGTAAAGCAGCTCACCGCCCAATAGAAAAAGAGCGCAGACTTTGTTCTGCGCTCTTTTATGCTTTGGCGTACATATTATGACTATATGATAAGAAATAACTACTTTTGCTTGGGGTATTCCAGGATGTAGATCTCCACCTGACGCATACCGTTAAGGCAACTTTCGTCATAGGTTTGGTAAAACAGGTCTACGTCGATGATGTCTTGCATCAGACCGGTACCAGTATCTGCCGCAATGGCGTATCCGTAGACGAATCGGCCGTCGGCGCTGCGAATGTACAGCTTGGAGCCGTAGGGAATCTCTTTGGGATTGACCGCCACATGCCCCACCGCCGCCTTGAGGTAGCCACAGGCAGTGCCTGCTCCCGGCTTTGCACTGTAGCCTGCTGCCCGCTGTTTTTCCAGCACGGCTTGGTAGTCCACAGGCACGCCGTTTTCGTCCAGTTCCCACTCAAAGTCGAGGGGGGAAATGGGGGCACGGTTGGTTCCCACCAGAACCCGCTGGGGAACGGAAGGCTGCAATACGGTTTCTTCAGTCAGGGTTTGTTCTACCACCACACCGTCTCGCAGAACCCGCTCATAGGTTTGCAGGGCCAGACCGTCCTTGCCTTCATAAACCACCTGCTTCTTGCCCGGCTTTAGCAGAGAAGAAGCAATTTCTTCCGTTTCGAAGGGAACCACGTTTTCCTCGGTGATAGTATCCCGGGACCAGCGCTCCACTACGATTCGGTCCCCGGGGTTTACCGTCCGGCCGGGGAAGTGGCTCATGTCGTCCTCCGGGCCCAGTGTTACCTTGGCCCGCTTTAAAATTTCGTCTACCGTATCGGTGCGGGTTACCCGCACCTCGTGCTCCAGGCCATCTGCCACTACAGCGACGGTATAGTACCGCTCTGCCTGCAGGTCCAGCATGGTGCCCAGATCATCCTCGTCGTGGTCGTAGGCGAGAACGATTCGACCGCTACGCTCCATTTCCTCCAAAGTGACCGGCTTGGAGGGGGCAGTGCTGTTCAGCTTACCCCGGTAGGCGCTAACGCCTACTGCCGTTCCCAATACGAGGAGCAGAGCCACAATTGCGATACGTCCTCTGCGAGAGGTGAGAGCTTCCCGCAGAGCGTGTCGTCTCTTACTTGACATAAAACTCTCCTTTTGGCATGGGGATGGACAATGGTCAAAACCCATGCTTACCAAAGCAAGGTCATTATAGACAGGGCTGATTGGTTTGTCAATTTAGAAAAAAGGTTAATATTTCCAAAATTCTATTTTTTTCGATGCCAAAACACTATAAAAACTATTAAAAATACCAAACGAAATCAATTAAAATAGCTGATTTTTTGTTACATCCTACATACTTTACATACTTTTCTATCTGGCGAGAATGTTCACCTGTTTCGAGTGCCTTTTTATAGGGGAAAGGCCCTTCCGTTCCCCCGTGTTCTCCTGCGCTGCTTTTCTATAAAAGAATCCCGTCGGGATGGGGCAGCCTCCCGCTTTGCTGACTAAAGCCCACCCATTATGCCAATAATCTCAACAGAATTTGCTGGAAGGGATGGTTGATCAATGAAAGCGGTCATTATGGCGGGAGGAGAGGGCAGCCGCCTGCGTCCCCTCACCTGTGATATGCCCAAGCCCATGGCCCGCCTGTGCGGACGCCCCATGCTGGAATATATTTTAGATTTGCTGGCGCTTCACGGTATCCGGGAAGCCGCTCTCACCCTGCGGTACCTGCCGGGGCAGATTGTGGAACACTTTCCCGAGGGAACTTACAAGGGAATCAAGCTCGATTTTGTAGAGGAAACCTCCCCTCTGGGGACGGCGGGGGGCGTAAAAAACGCCTGCCAACCCGAGGACGACAACATCCTCATCATCAGCGGAGATGCCCTCTGTGACTTTGATCTGGCAGCCTTTGCCGCCTACCATAAGAAAGGGGGAGCCGCCGTCACCATTCTGGGAAAACAGGTGGAGGATCCCCGGGAATACGGGTTGATTGACGTGGATGATACGGGGAAGGTGGCCGGATTCATCGAGAAGCCAGCCTTTTCCCAAGCGGTGAGCGATCTGGCTAACACCGGCATCTACATGCTTTCCAAACGGGCGCTGGCGCTGATTCCCCATGGAGAAAGCTTCGACTTTGCCCGGGACCTGTTCCCCCTCCTCCTCAGCCGAGGGGAAACACTTCACTGCTGGGAGGGGCAGGGCTACTGGTGCGACATCGGAGATTTGGACACCTACATCTCCTGCCAGCGGGATATGCTCCACGGCAGGGTAAAGTGCAGCCTTCCCGAAATGGGGCCGGTGACAGGCCGTCCCACAGGGGTGAAAATTCAGCAGCCGGTCTACATCGGCAAAAACGTGGTGTTGGAGGACGATGCTCTCATTGAAGCAGGAAGCGTTCTGGACGACGGCTGCACCGTGGGCCGGGGAGCGCGAATCACCGGCAGCGTGGTACTGCAGGGAGCCCACATCGCCCGGGGAGCCACCCTCACCGGCAGCCTTGTCTGCGCCGGAGCTTCCGTCAAGGCGGGGGCCATGCTCTTTGAAGGCTCTACTGTGGGGGCGGGGGCAGTGGTGGGAGAACAGGCCAGCGTAGCCGCCGGGATTAAAATCTGGCCGGGCAAAAAGGTGGCAGATTTCTCCCGGGCGACCCTTCATGTCAAGGTGGGGGGCGATAGCCGCTTTTTCTTTGGCGACGATGGCATTTCGGGGCAGGTGGGGGTGGAGCTTACCCCCGAATTCTGCGCCCGGGTGGGGGCGGCGGTGGGAAGCCTCAATCCCGGAGCCCGCATTGCCGTAGGCTCTAGTACTCACCGCAGCTCCGAGGTGCTCAAGGATGCTCTGACAGCGGGGATTCGCTCCACCGGAGCCCATGTGGTGGACTTCGGCTCCAATTTTGCCTCCCAGTTTGAGTTTTCCATGAACTTCTGCGCCATCGAAGTCGGCGTGTTTATCCGGGGGGATAGCCGGGCCTGCCTGCAGGTACTGACTGAAGGGCTGCCTGCCACCCGGCAGATCGAGCGCAACATCGAAGGAATGCTGGCCCGGGGAGAATTTGTCCGCTGTTCTTACGACGGCATGGGAGACCGGGTGGATATGTCGGGGGTGGGGGCCCTCTACCGCTCCCATCTCATGCGCCTGGCTCCCGGGGGATTATCCGGGCTGGAGGGGCGGGTTCGCAGCCAGAATGTGGCCATCCAATCCCTGCTGCGGGAGACCCTGGAAAAGCTGGGCTGCGGAGAAGGAGAATTGACGGTGGAAATTTCCGAGCAGGGGGACCGGCTGCGAATCTTCGAGCCTTCGGCGGGGACGGTGCGGGGCCATACGATTCTGGCGATGTGTGCTGCCGGGGAAATGGAACGGGGCCTGGATGTGGCTCTGCCCTACGATGCTCCCCGAACCATTGACTCCATGGCGGCGGAGATGGGCCGAAAGGTTCTGCGCTATCTGGACACTCCGGCGGACAACAGCGACGAAAAAGCCCGCAAGCTAGCTAAAACTCAGCTTTGGAACCGGGATGCTCTGATGCAGACCGTGATGTTTCTCCATCTGGCCCAGCGCTGGGGAGGGGTCTCCAAGCTGCTGGAGCGATACAAAGGTTTTGATGTGGCCAGCCGTACACTGGAAACGAAGCCCGGAGGCTCTGCCGCTCTGCTGCGGCAGGTGAGCCGACACCAGCCCGGCGTCATCACCGAAGGGGTTCTGGTAGAGGATAAGCGGGGGGTTGTGCTCCTCAAGCCTTTGAAAAGAGGAGACGGGGTGCGGATTTTGGCGGAGGCGGCCAGCAGCGAGACAGCCCGGGAGCTTTGCGACAGCATGGAAGAACTGCTCCGCCGGGCCATGAAGCAGCAGGCTGCCAATGGGGCAGAGTCCTCCGGCCCCAAGGGAATCTCTTGACAAAAAAATGCAGGTGCTATACAATTAGTATAATAATGCAGCTGTAATGATAGGCCCTTGTGTGCCTATCAGTTGCGGATACGATGCCATTGGCGTAGGGTGGTCAGCCTGTTTTTCTCCAGGGCGGTGTGAGGAGAAAATTACCAGGAAACCTGCCTGCAAAGAACTTGCGACTTTGCGCGCCAGGGCATGTACGGATATTACAATTGCATGATTGCGGAAAGCAGCTCGCGCCGCCGTATTCCATCGTGGCGTTGGGCGTTGTTTTCCTGCTTGAAGGGCGGCAGCCGAAAGGGTGGTCGTCCTATACATAGGGTTTGGTTGAATCAGGAAAAGCGGGGGCCCTCCGGCGGTGACCGGGGCTTTTTTCCGGTGCTGATTCGGCTCCCTGACTGTGCCTGCAGTCCGCGTCGGGAATAGATTCCGGCATCTGTCAGAAGGGGCATGGTCTCATCTACTATTGAATTTTAGGGTGCGGAAAGCACCCGGGAAACGAGGTTATATAACGTGCCGAATCAAAACGACAACAAGCAGCCGGAGTCCACCCCCAAGGGGACAGGACGTCAGGGCAAGGCCCGGGCTGCAAAAGGCGGGGCGGGGGCTGTCAAAAAGGTACAGACTCAGCCTGCACAGCAAAAGGCGCAGGAAACTCCCAAGGCGGAGGCGGCTCCCAAAAAGCGGGGCAGACCCAGAAAAACCACTCCTGCCCAAGCTCAGACACAGACCTCTCCACAGGAGGCGGAGCAGAAGTTGCAGGAGCAGGCCAAAAAGCAGGCTTCCCGCAACCAGAAGCAGTCGGCAGCCAAAAAGAAGGAAGGCCCGGCTCAGACTCAGAAGAAGGCGGAGCCTGCTCCTAAAAAGACCGCTGCCAAAACCCAGACCAAGAAGAAGACGACTGCGTCCGGTGGGACTGCAGCCAAGACCCGGGGCCGCAAGACGGAGAAGAAAGGTCCCAGCGTGCGGATCGTTCCTTTGGGCGGGCTTGGGGAAGTGGGAAAGAACATCACTGTGATCGAATCGGCGGGGGAAAGCTTCATCATCGACTGTGGCCTTACCTTCCCCGACGAAAGCATGCCCGGCGTGGATCTGGTGATTCCCGATTTTTCCTATGTGCTGGAACACAAGGACAAGATCAAGGGTATCTTCATCACCCACGGACACGAGGACCACATCGGCAGCTTGCCCTACCTGCTCAAGCAGGCCAGGTTTCCGGTTTATGCCACCAAGCTGACCATTGCCCTCATTGAAGGAAAGCTCAAGGAGCACAACCTGCTGGGCCGGGTTCAGCTCAATGTGGTAAAGCCGGGGGACACCGTGCGGATGGGCTGGAACAGCGTGGAGTTTATCAATGTCAACCACTCCATCCCCGATGCCTGCGCTCTGGCCGTTCACACTCCGGCGGGTGTCATCATCCATACCGGAGACTTTAAGGTGGACTTTACTCCCATCAAGGGGGAGATTATCGACCTTGCCCGCTTTGGCGAGCTGGGCAGCAAGGGTGTACTGGCACTGCTGTCAGACTCCACCAACTCGGAGCGCCCCGGGTTTGCCCAAAGCGAGCGGACGGTGGGAGTCAGCTTTGACAAGCTCTTTGCCTCCGCCATGGACAAGCGGATCATTGTGGCAACCTTTTCCTCCAACGTTCACCGGGTGCAGCAGATTCTGGACGCTGCCGTCCGGTACAAGCGGAAGGTGGCGGTCCAGGGCCGCAGCATGGAAAACGTCATCAACAAGGCTTTGGAAATCGGCTATCTGGACATTCCCTCGGGGATTTTGGTGGACATCAACGCCGCCAACAAGTATCCTCCCGAACAGATGGTGATTGTCACCACCGGAAGTCAGGGAGAGCCCATGAGCGCTCTGACTCGGATGGCCATGGGCGATCACCGCAAGGTGACGGTGGGGGAACAGGACTGCATCATCATTTCCGCAAGCCCGATTCCCGGCAACGAAAAGCTGGTCACCAAGGTGATCAACGAGCTGCTTAAGCTGGGAGCTCAGGTGGTTTATGAGAAGATGTTCGATATTCACGTTTCGGGCCACGCCTGTCAGGATGAGCAGAAGATGATGCTGGCTCTCACCCGGCCCAAGTTCTTCCTGCCCATGCACGGGGAGTTTAAGCATCTGAAGAAGCATGCGGAAACTGCGGTTTCTATGGGGCTGGATCCCAAGTGTGTCCTCATCGGGGATCTGGGCAAGGTGATTGAGATTAGCGGCGACAGCATCGGCATTGTGGACACCGTGACCTCCGGTAAGGTGCTGGTGGACGGCTTGGGCGTAGGCGATGTGGGCAGCGTGGTGCTGCGGGACCGCAAGCATCTGGCCGAGGACGGGCTGATTGTAGTGGTCACCACAGTAGATGGACGCTCGGGTAAGATTCTTGCCGGACCCGACATTGTGTCCCGGGGATTTGTCTATGTCCGGGAGTCGGAGGATATGATCGACAGGGCCGAGACCATCGCCAAGGCTTCCATTCAAGGGTGCATCAACAAAAACACTCGGGAGTGGGGAACCCTAAAGCAGAAAGTGCGAGATGATCTTTCCGATTACTTCTGGCAGGTGACTAAGCGCAGTCCCATGATTCTGCCGGTGATTCAGGAAGTTTACGAATAAGGCAAAACAAGGTTCCGGGTGCTGCTCATCCGGAACCTCTTTTTGCCTTTATCTCTGTACTGAAGTGGAATTCTATGGTATAATATCCGAAAAGCGGATGAGCCCGGTTTGCCCCTCAGGCCACGGCGGGGGTGCTTGTGCTTCCTCTACTACACAGCGGCTTCTCCGGGGGCATTGTAGCCGCGCTTGCCGCTCAAGCTGCGGCAGCGTGCTTTGTCCAAGCAGTGGCTTCTTCTGTTTCCAAAGCGGCTTCTCCTTCCGCGAAGGACATCGCGGCGTTAGTTTGCCCCTCAGGCCGGGGCAGGGCCCCTCCTTTTGTTCGTGCAAAAGGAGGCAAAACACGCCAGAGGGCGCCGCCCTCTGTACTCCCGTTGGGGAAGTTTCCCCAATCCCCTCTCAAAGGGGTTTGACACCCCTTTGCAACCCCGCGTTCCGTAGCTGCAAAGCTGTAGATGCTACTCCTGTTAAAGGTTTGCTGGAGGGTTGTATTCCTCAGCGACATCAATGCTTGGGTACGTAGGTGCGAACAAAAGGAAAGAGCAATGTGTGCCTTTGCTTTGCCCCAGCGAGGAGTCCGAGGGACGAGGATGACGAGCGGCGGAGAAATGTGACGCTTTTACAGTTCCCTTTCTTCCAGTGGCCGTTGTCGCGAAGCGACGTTTACGGCCCGCTCACCTAAGGCGAGGACAGTCGGGAGAAGGTAACCTTGCACGATGCTTCTTTGACGCGGGGGGGTGCGAGGGGGGCCGGCCAGGCCTCCCTGCATAGGTCTTAATACACGTTTTGGTTACTTTTCTGTGGGGAAAAGTAACGCCCGTCGCGGCAGCGACAACCTTTGCTTTAGCCGCCGCTGAAAAATGGGCATTCACGTGAAGCCTACATCCATGCCATAGGCTGCCAAATGCCCTCCTCCGGTCTTACCCTTGCAAAGCTTGCATTCAAGTGATATGATTTTAAGTTACACCGCCCTATGAACCGCGAACGGCTCGTCCACCCAAGGGCAACCATACAATTGACCTAGAGTTCAGATAGGAGCCGAATATGCAGAACCGACTCAAACTCTTTACCCCCATTGTAGCGGCTTTGATGCTGCTTTCTGCTGCCTTGGCAGGCATCACCTTTTTCTATGACAGCAGGCTGTTTTTGATTTACGCCTCCATGGTGATTGTCGTGTTCATCGTGGTTCTGATCATGCTGCACACCCTCAGTCAGCGGATGAAAAACTTGCTGGAAGAGGTAGGAGACAGTGTCCGGTATGCCATGGGCGGTGCTTTTACTGAGTTACCCACACCGGTTATCACTGTTTTGGGCGGGCGCGAAATCATATGGTATAACCAGTTGTGTGCCGATCTGGTGTTCGGCGGCCGGGAAATGCTGGGGGAAGACATTGGTGATTTACTCCCCGGCATTGATTTTGCTGGTTCCTCTCCCCCCGAGGGCTACAATGTAAAATATGGCAACCGCTCCTATACGGCCTTTGTGGCCGCCGTGGAGATCAAAGAAGGCCTTGCTTCGGTGATCTATCTGGTGGATAACACCAGCCTGAAATACTACGCCAACGAGTATCACGAAACCAAGCCCAGCGTGGCTTTGGTGATGGTGGATAACTATGACGAGCTAATTCAGGATTACAAGGACAGCGAGCGGGCTCAGCTGATGAGCGAAATCGAACAGGCCATGGAGCAATATATCGTGGATCACCATGGCTTTGTCACCAAAATTGCCAAGGACCGGTTCATCGCTATCATCGAAACCCGAGGCGTGCGCAACATGCTGGCGGGAAAATTCGAGCTATTGGACAAGGTCCGCAGCCTTTCCACCGGAGACCGGATGTCGGCGACCCTTTCCATCGGCGTGGCCGGAGAAGCTGGCAGCTTATACGAAGCCGAGCAAAGCGCCCGACAGGCTCTGGATATGTGTCTGGGCCGGGGAGGAGATCAGGCGGCGGTCAAAACCGCCAACGGTTACGAATTTTACGGGGGCATGTCTAAGGCCATCGAGAAGCGAACTAAGGTAAAAACCCGCATTATTGCCAATGCCCTTTCGGAGCTGATGGAAAGCGCCTCCAACGTCATTCTGATGGGCCACCGCTTTGCCGACCTGGACTCGATGGGTGCGGCTATCGGCATGTTTAAGGCAGTGCGCAGCATGAACAAGCCGGTGCATATCGCCATAGACCGGGACAAAAATCTGGTCAAGCCCCTCATCGAAAAGCTGCTGCAGGCAGGATACAGCGACGACGATTTCTTATCTCCCGAGGCGGCTCTGGAGCTGGTGAACCCCCATACAGTGGTTATCATTCTGGATACTCATGTGCCCCATGTGGTGGAGTCGGAAGCCATTTACCGGGCAGCCAAACATGTGGTGGTCATCGACCATCACCGCAAGTTGGTGGGGCATATCGACAATGCCGTGATCTTTTACCACGAGCCCTACGCCTCCTCCACCGCCGAAATGGTGGCGGAGCTGCTTCAATATTTCCCCAGCCGTCCTACCCTCACACGGGTGGAGGCGGAGGCTCTGATGTCCGGCATCATGCTGGATACCAAGAACTTTGTGCTGCGTACCGGAGTGAGAACCTTCGAGGCTGCCGCATGGCTGCGCCGGATGGGAGCCGATACGGTGGAGGTGCGCAAGATGTTTGCCTCCTCCATGGAAGCCTATCAGCAAAAGGCTTCCTTTATCGCCACCGCCCAGATTTATCAGCGCTGCGCCATCGCCGTCTCCGACGAGACCTTTGAGGGCGTCAAGGTGGTGGCCCCTCAGGCGGCGGATGAGTTGACCACCATCGCCAATATGGATGCCTCCTTTGTCATCTTCGTCTATGGAGGCGAGGTCAATGTCTCGGCCCGGTCTCTCGGCGCCATCAACGTCCAGCTGATTATGGAACGGCTGGGGGGCGGCGGCCACCAAACCATGGCGGCGGCTCAGTTCCCCAACACCGACGTGGAGACAGTGCGTCGCAAACTGATGGAGGCCATTGACGATTACTACGCCGAAGTCCGCAAGCCGGTCAGCTGAAACGTTCCGGCTGGGAATGGAATTAGAACGCTTACGCAGAGAGCAAATGTTGCTCCAAAGTGGCAGTATATTATGAAAGGAAGAGATTCCATGCAAGTTATTTTACAAGAAGATGTTCAGGGCAGCGGCAAGAAAGGTGAGCTGGTAAACGTATCCGACGGGTACGCCCGCAACTTTTTACTCAAGCGGGGTCTGGCCATTCAGGCAACCCCTCAGGCTCTGGCAGAATATGAGGCCCAACAGGCCAGCAAGGCCCACAAAAAAGAGACGGAGCAGGCAGCTGCTCAGGAAATCGCCGACAAACTCAGCGGCAAAACCCTGAACATTTCCGCCAAGGCGGGAGAGAGCGGCAAGCTGTTCGGTTCCATCACCTCCAAGGAGCTTTCCGCCGAAATTAAGAAGCATTTTGATATCGACGTGGATCGACGCAAGATTTCCATGAAGGGTGAAATCAAGGCCCACGGGGACTACACTGCCGATATCAAGCTCTATTCGGGAATCACCGCTCAGATCAACATCAAGGTAGGCGAATAGAAGCCTGCATCATCCATGCAGAAAGTGCAGAAAGGTTTGAAGCCAAAGTTAAAAAGCCTTTTAGCAATGCAATATAGCCATCAATCCAAAAGTTTGGGAGCATAAGCCGTGTCACAGCAGTTTACCGATCGGACAACCGATCTGTTAGATCAGACTCTGCCTTATAGCCTAGAAGCGGAGCAGAGCGTGCTGGGAGCCGTTCTGGTAGATGCCTCATGCCTGAGCGTAGTGCTGGACAGCCTGCGCCCGGGCAACTTCTATCGGGAAGAGCATCAAAAAATCTTTGAGATTATGCTGCAGCTTTTCACCACGGCCCAACCGGTGGACTTTGTCACCGTACTGGAGCAGGTGTGCCGGGAAAACGTCTTTCCCGATGAGGCGGACGCCAAGGTCTATCTCAGCCAGCTGGTGGAGATTGTCCCCTCCACCCGCAATGTGGACGCCTACGCCAACATTGTACGGGAAAAAAGCTACCTGCGCTCTTTGATTGCCGCCGCTCACGAGATCATCGAAAACTCCCGGGATTCGGGAGAGAGCGCACAAACCATTATCGATGGAGCGGAGCAGCGAATCTTTGACATCCGCTCCGACCGCCATTCCTCCAAGCTACTTCCCATCGGGGATATTCTGCTGGATATTTACGACCGGCTGCAAAAGCTTTCGGGGGATGACCGGGATCAGTATCTGGGAATTCCCACCGGCTTTGGCATGTTGGACCGGATGATGACAGGGCTCAACAAATCCGACCTGATTCTGCTGGCCGCCCGTCCTGCCATGGGTAAGACTTCCTTTGCCCTCAACATCGCCACCAATGTAGCCATGAAGGCGGGCAGAACCGTGGCCGTGTTCTCCTTGGAAATGAGCCGGGAACAGCTGGTGGAGCGGATTCTTTCCAGCGATGCCATGGTGCAGGGAACCAGAATGCGCACGGGAGAGCTTGCTCCCGAGGAGTGGGTGCGCCTGGCGGTCTCCTCCAAGGAGTTGGCCAAGGCTCCTATTTTGGTGGATGACACAGCCTCCATCACCGTCCACGAGATGAAGGCCCGGTTGCGCCGAGTCAAGGATTTGGGCCTTGTGATTATCGACTACCTCCAGCTGATGAGCGGAGGCGGCCGGGGAGAAAACCGGGTGCAAGTGGTCAGTGAGATCACCCGTTCTCTCAAGGTAATGGCCAAGGAGCTGAATGTTCCGGTAATTGTGCTGTCCCAGCTTTCCCGCCAGACCGAATCCCGGGCCGACCACAGGCCCATGCTCTCCGACCTGCGGGAATCTGGCTCCATCGAGCAGGACGCCGACCTGGTGCTTTTTCTATACCGGGAAGCCTACTACAACCGGGACAGCGGGGAGCAAAATATTGCCGAATGTATTGTAGCCAAAAACCGTCATGGAGAAACCGGCACCGTCAAACTAGGCTGGGATGGAGAGCACACCAAATTCTCCGGGCTGGAGATGTATCGCGATGAGGAGTAAAGCCTTAAAGGCCATACAGCAGCACAACATGTTTGCGCAGGGAGCAGTTCTGCTTGTCGCCGTGTCCGGCGGAGCGGATTCTGTGGCCCTGCTCCATTTTTTGCGGGGACTGGCGCAGGAGTGGAAGCTGACACTAAGGGCGCTCCACCTCAACCACAACCTGCGGGGGGAAGAAAGCGACGCAGACGAAGCCTTTGTCCGGGAGCTTTGCCGGGACTGGCAGATTCCCCTGACGGTTCAGTCCGCCGATGTGGCGGGACAGGCCACCCAAACCGGGGAGAGCTTAGAGGTTGCAGCCCGCCGCTGCCGGTACGAGTTTTTCGAGGGGGAGGCAAGGGGACGACAGACAAAAGTAGCCACCGCCCACACAAGTAGCGACAGTGCCGAGACGGTGCTTCTCAATTTGATTCGGGGCACTGCTTTGCGGGGCCTTGGGGGAATCGCACCGGTGCGGGGAAGATATATCCGTCCCCTGATCCACTGCACCCGGGGGGAGATAGAAGCCTACTGCGCCCAGCATGATCTTTTTTATGTCACCGATTCCACCAACCATAGCGACGCCCACACCCGCAACCGGATTCGGCGGCACATTCTTCCCCTGCTGGAACAGGAAAATCCCCGGCTGGTGGAGAGCTTTGCCCGGATGTCCCATATCCTGCGGGACGACGCCGATTATCTGGACGAGCAGGCCCAAACAGTGCTGGAAATCCTGCTCAGTCCCAATGGTGTCATAGACCGCAGCAGCTTTTTGGAATTGCCCCGGGCTATCAAAGGGCGGGTGCTGGTGCTGCTTCTGCGGCAAAGGGGAGTGGAGGCGGACAGTCTTACTGTCCAAAGCCTTTCCCAGATGATTGAGAAGGGAACAGGTGCCCGACAGCTGACCGCCCAGGTGATGTTCCGGTGTGATACCAAGGCTTTTTGGCTGGAGCAGGTGCTCCTTCCCCAGCCGTTTTTTTCGGTGGAGGTCACGTCCCAGGAGATGGAGCAAGGTGCCGATATTATGCTTTCTTATGGTAAAGAAGTCAAACTGCGGGTAAAATCCAAGGAAAAATTGATAAAAAGTCAAATTATTCATAAAAAGGTCTTAACCTATTGTCTTGATTATGATAGAATAGGTAAAATCACAACCTTACGGCAGCGTTTGCCATCGGATCGGCTGCGACTACCGGGGCGGGGGTGTTCCAAAACCCTCAAAAACCTGTTTCAGGAAGCAGGGGTGCCTGCTCCGGAGCGGACGCGGCGGGTGGTGCTGGAATGCGGTGGCAAGGCTCTCTGGGTAGAGGGCATCGGCCCCGACGAAAGCGCGGCTGTCGGTGATGAAACAAAAAGAATTTTGATCATAGAAGTAACGGAGGGAACCCATGACCGGGGATATCTTGAAGGTTTTGATTGACGAAGAAACGCTCCACCAAAAAGTAGCCCAGCTGGGCAAGCAGATCAGCGAGGATTACAAGGACAAAAAGCTGCTGATGGTCAGTGTACTCAAGGGATCGGTAGTTTTTATGGCCGATTTGATGCGAACGATCGATATTCCGGCACGGATTGACTTTATGTCGGTTTCCAGCTACGGAAGCGGTGTAAAAACTAGCGGTGTGGTTAAAATACTCAAGGATCTGGATCATCCTATCGAAGGGTACGATCTGCTGATTGTGGAGGACATTCTGGACAGCGGTATGACCTTGAGCTACCTGCGGGAGGTTTTGGGAAGCAGAGGTCCCAACAGCATGCGGCTGATTACCCTGCTGGACAAGCCTGAGCGCCGGCAGGTGGATATTGTCCCCGACTATTGCGGATTTGTCATTCCCGACGAGTTTGTGGTGGGATACGGACTGGATTACGACGAAGAATACCGCAATCTGCCCTATGTCGGTATTCTGGACCCTTCTGCCTGTCGGGATGCCTGATAAAATATCAGCCAATCGACGCAAAAATCCAGCAAACCAGCGCAACCATCGTCATAATAATTAAATTAGGCCAAAAATCCCGCGCAGCTTAATCGCCGGCGTTTTTTAATACCCACAAAGGGAGTGAAGCTATTGCCACCAAAGCGTAACAGGGGTTTGGGCATCTATCTTGCCGTGCTCCTAGCCCTCATGCTGTTTGCAATGACCATGTTCAACTTCGATTCCAGTGCTCCATCCAAAAGCTACACCGAAATCGTCTCCTACTTCCAACAAAACCGGGTGCGGGAGTTCACCTTGGATATGGGAACCGGAGATTTGGAAATCGCCAAGCTGGATGGAGAGAAAGTAGAAAATCTTCCCATTCTTTACAAAGTGCCCAGTGTCACCATGTTCTGGAACGACACCCGGGCTTATATTGATGAGTATAACCTGGAGAATCCAGGCAATATCATTCAGGGAACCTACAAGCCCGCGCAGGAAATGCCCTGGTGGGTTACCTTGCTGCCCACCCTGCTTCTGGTGGGGCTGATGGTGCTTTTCTGGGTGCTGATGATGCGCCAGTCCCGGGGCGGAGGCAACGTGGCAGGCTTTGGCAAGGCCAAGGCCCGCTCCGCGCAGGAGGGCAGGCGGGTTACCTTTGCCGATGTGGCGGGAGCTGATGAGGAAAAAGAAGAGCTGATCGAAATCGTCGACTTCCTTAAAAATCCTGCCAAGTTTAACGCTCTGGGAGCACGGATTCCCAAGGGTGTCATCCTGATGGGCCCTCCCGGAACCGGTAAAACCCTGCTGGCCCGGGCGGTAGCGGGGGAGGCCGAGGTCCAGTTCTTCTCCATCTCCGGCTCCGACTTCGTGGAGATGTTTGTGGGCGTCGGCGCAAGCCGTGTCCGCGACCTGTTCGATCAGGCTAAGAAGAGTGCGCCCAGCGTGGTGTTCATCGACGAAATCGACGCAGTGGGCCGTCAGAGGGGAGCCGGCCTGGGCGGCGGTCACGATGAGCGGGAGCAGACACTCAACCAGCTTCTGGTGGAGATGGATGGATTTTCTGCCAACTCCGGCGTCATCGTTATGGCAGCCACCAACCGCCGGGATATTCTCGACCCGGCTCTGATGCGCCCCGGCCGTTTTGACCGCCAGATTACCGTAGGATACCCCGACATCAGAGGCCGGGAGGAGATTCTGCGGGTTCATTCCAAAAATAAGCCCATCGGTCCCGATGTCAATCTCAGAACCATTGCGGGAACCACTCCCGGCTGGACCGGTGCCGATCTGGAAAACCTCATGAATGAGGCGGCTCTGCTGGCTGCCCGTAAGGGCCTGAAAGCCATCACCATGCGGGAGATTGAAGAGGCCAACATCAAGGTGGCCATGGGCCCGGAAAAGAAGAGCAGGGTGGTCACCGCCGAGGACAGAAAGCTGACGGCCTATCACGAGGCGGGCCATGCTCTATGCTTCTACTACTGTCCCACTCAGGACCCGGTGCATCAGGTCACCATTGTGCCCCGAGGCCCGGCGGGAGGCTTCACCATGCCCCAGCCCACCAAGGATCACATGTATGTGACCAAAACCCGCATGTTCGAAGACATTGTGGTGAGCATGGGCGGCCGGGTGGCAGAGCAGCTGATTTTGGACGACATCTCCACCGGAGCCTCCAGCGATTTGCAGCAGGCTACCAAGACCGCCCGCTCCATGATCACTCGCTATGGATTTTCCGATAAGCTGGGCCCTGTGGTCTACTCTCAGGACCCCAATCAGGTCTTTTTGGGACGGGACTACACCAGCGGGAGCCACATTTCCGACGCCATTCAAGCCGAAATCGACGCGGAAATCCGCCGTGTTATCGATGATGCGTATCAAAGATGCACCGACATTCTCACCGAGAATATGGAAAAACTCCATCTGGTGGCACAGAAGCTTCTGGAACTGGAAAAGCTGGACAGTGCTCAGTTCAAGGCTCTGATGGAATCCGATGAAAAGCCAAAGCCTCTGTCCGAGCTGGAAATCCCTGAGCTGAAACAGCCGGGCAGCGCAGACGAGCAGGCTTCGGAAGAATCTGCCTTGCCGGAAGCACCCATGCCCGAAACTTTGCAGGATGATGCTCTCAACAGCGGCGAAAGCCAGGAAACAACAGAGTGGTAGGCCACGGAATAGCAAAATATAGCGACACAATATGCAATTGCATATTGTGTTTGCTTCAACACTCTGTTAAAATATAAACAAGCTGTAATATCAGTCATAGGAGGAGGAATATGCTCGAAGTTATTAACAAAATCAAAACTGCCGAGGAAAATGCCGAAGAGCTGAAGAAACAGGCGCGGCGCACGGCAGCTCAGATGAAAGAGGAGGCTGTTTCCAGCGGTCGACGCCTCCTGGAAGACAAGAACCAAAAAGCACTGCAAGAATCGGCGGTCATGCTGGAGCAGGCACAGGCCAAAGCAAAGGAGCAGCTGGAACTCTCCCGGCAGGAGAGCGAAACCCTTTGCCAAGAGCTAAAGGCCTCGGCGGACGCCAAAATCGGCCAAGCGGCCAAGCTCATTGTGGAAAGGATTGTGGACAGCCTATGATTGTCAAGATGGAGAAGCTGTCCGCCGTCGGCCTGCTGGAGGATCGGAATGCCATCCTCAGCGGCCTGCAACGCGCCCAGTGTATCCAGATGCGCCCTGTGGAGACCATGGAGGGCTACGAGGAAATTGCAGCCCTGACTGCAGGGGCACGGGTGGATGTCTACACCTTGGAGCAGACAGCTTCCCGGTACGCCACCGCTCTTTCGGCCATAACCCTCTACGCCAAAAAGCGCAGCATGTTTACCCCCAAGCCCACCGTGCTCTTTGAGCAGCTGGAAGATGAGGCTATGCTGAATCGAGGGGAAGAAATTTGTAGCGCTATTGAAGAGATCACCTCTCAAGCCTCCAAGTGGAGGGCAGAGAGAAGCAAGGATGCCTTTACCCGCTCTTCTCTGGAGCCCTGGGCCGACAACGACCTGCCTTTGGAGCTGACAGGAACCCGGTCGGTATCTGTGGAGTACTATCTGCTTCCCGCCAAGACCGACCTTGCCGAGCTGGAGCAACTTCAGCAGGAGCAGGCTCCAGCCTGTGTACTTAAAGTTGTCTCTCAGGACAAGGAGCAGCAATACCTGCTGGCCATCTGCCACAATCAGGACAAAGGGCCTTTGTGGGAGGTTCTCAAAAGTTTGGGAGCATCCCGCATGTCCTTTGGAGGACTGACAGGCACGGCCCGGGAGAACATCTCCGCTCTGGAATGCAGCATTGCCAAGGCGGATCAGGCTATTAATGAGTGCGAATCCCGTCTGCGGGAGGTGGGAGAGGACATCTTTCCCCTGCAATACAGCTATGATGCTTTGACCGTCAAGCTTCAGCGAGAAAAGGCGGGGCACGTGCTCCGCAGCACTCAAAAGGCGTTCTGTTTTACGGCGTGGGTGCCGGAAAGTGCCCGCCAGCAGGCTCTGGACATTCTGGAACAGTATCACTGCTACTACGAACTGGAGCAGCCGGTGCAGGAAGAAGGGGACGAACCTCCCATTTTGCTCAAGAACCCCAAGCTGGTCACCCCTTACGAGGCCGTTACCAACATGTACTCCCCCCCATCCTACTGGGGATTTGATGCCAACAGCTTTGTTGCAGTTACCTACTTTTTGTTTTTTGGCATGATGCTGGGAGACGCGGGATTCGGCCTGATTCTGTTTTTAGGCGGCCTGTGGCTCACCAAAAAGACCGGGATGAAGGGCGTTGCCCAGGTGATCACCATGGGCGGACTTTCCGCAACGGTGTGGGGCATGGTATTTGGCAGCTTTTTCGGCGACACCATCACGGTGATCTCCGACGTTTTCTTTGGGCATCGCATTCCCATTACGCCTATGCTGGACCCGATCGGCCAAGCCATTTTGGTGATGGGACTCTGCCTGGTGTTGGGACTGATCCACCTGTTTATGGGCATGGGCATCAAAGCCTATATGCTCATCAAGGCAGGCCGCCCCTGGGAAGCTCTCTTTAATGTGGGCTTTTGGATTTTGTTTATTGTGGGACTTTTGCTTCTGCTGGGAGGAATGTTCCTGGGCGAAACCATGGCCGCCATTGGCAAATGGATGTCCATCCTCTTTGGCGCGGGAATAGTCCTAACTACAGATCGGGAAAGCAAAAACCCCGTGATGAGAATTCTCAAGGGGATTGCGGGGCTTTACGATATTTCCGGGTACCTTTCGGATGTCCTCAGCTATTCCCGTATTTTGGCACTGGGCCTTGCCACCGGAGTTATTGCTCAGGTTTTCAACATCATCGGAACCCTGTTTGGTGGCGGCATCATCGGCTTTGTATTTTATATCGTAGTATTTTCAATTGGCTCGGCTCTTAACCTAGGTATCAATACCCTGGGCTCCTATGTTCACACCGCAAGGCTTCACTACGTGGAGTTCTTCGGGAAGTTCTACGAAACCGGCGGAAAGCTCTACACGCCGTTCGCAGCTGATACCAAATATATTACGGTCACAAAATAAGGAGGAAACAACAATGAATGCTATGATGGCTGATACTCTGTTTGGTTTTTCCGGAGCGTTTTACGCCGGTCTTGGAGCCGCGGTGGCGGTATTTTTCTCGGGCTTTGGCTCTGCCAAAGGCGTTGGCATTGCCGGTGAGGCCGCTACCGGTGTTGTGGTAGAAGACCCCGACAAGTTTGGTCAAACTCTGATTCTTACCCTTCTGCCCGGTACACAGGGTATTTACGGCTTTTTGATCGGCTTTTTGGTCATGTTCTTCACCGGCATGATGCCCGGCGGCACCATGATGGAAATCTCCCTGGAAATGGGCCTGCGTATCTTTGCGGCCTGCCTGCCTGTCGGCCTGGTTGGCTGGATTTCCGGTATTGCTCAGGGCAGAGTTTCCGCTGCCGGCATGAACATCGTAGCCAAGCGCCCCGACCAGACTTCTAAGGGCATGCTGTTCGCTGCCATGGTAGAAACCTACGCCATTTTTGCCTTCCTGGCGTCTCTGCTGCTGGTTCTCGGCATAGTGATGTAAGTTGGGATGTGAGAGAGTGAGTGAGAAAAACGCTGTCATCGCCATAACGGATAAAATTCAGGCAGAGGCTCAGGCTTGGGCAGATCAGCAGATTGCTGCCGCCAAAGCCGAAGCCCAGACCATTCTTTCCGATTACGAGGCTAAGGCGCAGGAAGCCTACGACAACACTCTGGCTCAGGCCAAAGTTAAGAGCTTATCCATTGCGGAGCGGGGTGTCAGCCAGTCTGAGATGGACCGGCGTAAGATGCTTCTGGCCGCCCGGCAGGAGTGTGTGGCTCAATCTTTTGACAAAGCTCTGGAGATGCTGTGCAATCTGTCGGCCCAAGAGCGTGCTTTGCTGATGGTCAAAAGCGCGGCCAAGTATCAGACTGCCGACGCCGAGTATATCTTCAACGCTGCCGACCGCAAAGAGGTAGGCCCTCTGGTGGTGGAGACGGTCAACGCCATCTTCAAAAAGCAGCAGATGAAGGAAACCTTCTCCGGCGATCTTCTGGAGCAGGTGAAGAAGCTGTTTAGCAGCAGCACCCGCCCCCGTGCCCACACCGCCACCCTGTCTGAGCAGACAGGGAACTTTGCCGGCGGCTTTATCCTCAAGCAAGGGGATATTGAAATCAACTGCACCTTTGAGGTGCTGATTGCTGGCGTACGGGAAAATCTGGAGGGGGAAACCTCCGCGATTTTATTTTCTTAAGGGCGGGGGTGAAAGGTTGATTAAGTTTAAGGATACCGATTTCCTCCACGCAGGTTCACGGATCAAAACACTGGAAAAGAAGCTACTCACCCAGCGGCAGCTAGTTCAGATGATTGAGGCCCAGACCATGGACGAGGCTTGGAAGATCGTAAACGACGCCGGTATTGGAGTAGGGATTCCTCTGGAACACTACGAGGCGGCCTTGAGCCAAAATCTGGCCGAGACTTATGATTTTCTCAAGATGCTTTCCAAGGGGCACGATTTTTTGGATTGGCTGCGCTATGAGTATGACGCTCTCAACCTGAAGATTCTGGTCAAGGCCCATGCCATGGCCCAAGAGCAGGATGAACTGGTGGAGCTGGGAAGTGTGCCGGCCATCGCATTGCGGGAGGAATTCCGGCTGCAAAAATACGAAAAAACCCCTCGCATTCTGGCGGAGTCGGCGGCGGAGGCCACCGATGCTCTGGCCAGAACAGGAGACCCCCAGTGGGTGGACGTCATTGTGGACAAAGCCATGCTGGCCGCCATGCTGCAAAAGGCAAAGGAATATCAGATTCCCTTTCTCCACAAGGTGGTCAAGGCGAAGATCGACATTGCCAATCTGCGCAGCCTTGTGCGGATCAAGCGGATTGACAAGGATTTGGACTTTGCCAAGCGGGTGTTGGCTCCCGGCGGTAATCTGGATGTGGATGTTATGGCCGATGCTTTTGCCAGAGGGATGGATAGCATCATCGCTCTGATCGAAGGCAGCGACTACGGCCCCACACTGGAGCCTTCCTTGGGTGCTCTGCGTAGCGGCAAGAGCCTCACCGAGTTTGAGCGCCTTTGTGACGACTGCCTCACCGCGGTGCTGGACCGTGCCCGGCTTATCCCTTTCGGGGTGGAGCTGCTGATCGTTTACGCCGCCGCCAAGGAAGCCGAAATCAAAGCGGTACGCATTGTACTGGCCTCCCGTCTGGCGGGGGTAGCCCCACATCTTATCAAAGAAAGGTTGCGTGAAACCTATGCGTAGCAAAATAGCCGTTGTGGGCGAAAAAGCAAGCGTCATGGGCTTTCGCGCCGTGGGCTTTGAGGTCATAGAGGCGGAGGAGTCCGCCGAAATTTCCGCCACGGTAGAGCGGCTGGTGCGGGAGGAGTACGGAGTGGTATTCCTCACCGAGCAGGCTCTCTCCAAGGTTCCCGGACTGCTTGACAAATACAAGGACACGCGGATTCCCGCGATTATTCCCATCCCAGGGCGGGATGGAACCCTCGGCATTGGCATGCAGAACCTCCACAAGAGCGTGGAGCGGGCCGTGGGTGCGGATATACTCAATCATTAGAAAGCAGGTGAAAGGATTGGCGAGTATCGGCACAATCGTCAAGATAGCGGGTCCGCTGGTTGTGGCCAAGGGTATGCGGGATGCCAACATGTTCGACATGGTTCATGTTGGCGAAAATAAGCTGATTGGCGAAATTATCGAGATGCGCGGCGATCGCGCCTCCATACAGGTATACGAAGAGACCTCGGGCCTTCAGCCCGGAGCTCAGGTGGTATCCACCGGAGCGCCCCTTTCGGTGGAGCTGGCCCCCGGCATCCTCACCATGATTTTTGACGGAATCCAGCGCCCTCTGGAAGTCATTCGTCAGATGGTGGGAAGCTCCATCACCAGGGGGATCGAGGTCACTGCTCTGGATCATGATAAGAAGTGGGACTTTGTCCCGGTGGCTAAGGTAGGAGATAAGGTGTTCCCCGGAGATGTTCTGGGAACCGTTCAGGAAACCTCCGTCATCACCCATCGCATCCTCTGCCCTGTCGGGGTAGAAGGGGAGCTGGTCAAAATCGAAGGCGGACAGTTCTCTATTGTGGAGCCTGTTGCCGCTGTCAAAAAGGCCGATGGCTCTCAGGTAAACATTCAGATGCTGCAGCGGTGGCCTGTCCGGAGACAGCGCCCCTACAAGGCAAAACTGCCTCCCAACACCCCCATGGTGACGGGCCAGCGTGTCATCGACACCCTGTTCCCCATCTCCCGGGGCGGAACCGCTGCCGTTCCCGGTCCCTTTGGATCGGGTAAGACGGTGGTGCAGCACCAGCTGGCCAAGTGGGCCGACGTAGACATTGTGGTTTACATCGGTTGCGGCGAGCGGGGCAACGAAATGACCGACGTGCTCATGGAATTCCCGGAGCTGAAAGACCCCAAATCCGGCAAATCCATCATGGAGCGGACGGTGCTGATTGCCAACACCTCCGACATGCCGGTGGCCGCCCGGGAAGCCTGTATCTACACCGGCATCACCATTGCCGAGTACTTCCGGGATATGGGTTACAACGTGGCCATCATGGCCGACTCCACCAGCCGCTGGGCCGAAGCTTTGCGGGAAATGTCCGGCCGTCTGGAAGAGATGCCCGGTGAAGAAGGCTATCCCGCCTACCTCACCAGCCGTCTGGCTCAGTTTTATGAGCGGGCAGGTAAGGTCAAGACTCTGTGCAGCCCCGATGAGGACCGGGAAGGCTCCATCTCTGCCATCGGCGCGGTTTCTCCCGCCGGCGGCGACATGTCCGACCCTGTGGTGCAGTCCACCCTGCGAATCGTCAAGGTGTACTGGGAGTTGAGCAGCTCCTTGGCTTACCGCCGCCACTTCCCCGCCATTGACTGGCTCAACTCCTATTCCCTCTATTTGGATCAGATCAAAAACTATATGAACAGCGATGTCATGGAAGGCTGGGGCTCTCTCCACGCCGAGACTATGGCCATTCTGCAGGAAGAGTCGGAGCTACAGGAAATCGTACAGCTGGTAGGTTATGATTCCCTTTCCGCTCCCGACCGCCTCAAGCTGGAATCTGCCCGTGTGATCCGGGAAGACTACCTCCAGCAAAACGGCTTTGACGAGGTAGATACCTACACCTCCTTGAGCAAGCAGGTAGCCATGCTGGATCTGGTCATCTCCTTCTCTCGCCGTTCCCACGAGGCCCTCAAGGCTGGAGCTGACATCGACGACATCTTCGCCATGAAGGTGAGAGAGAAGATCGCCCGCGCCAAGTTTATCCCGGAGGAAGAAGCTCTGGATTATATCAAGAATACCAAGCAGGAATTAGAAGCGGAGCTTTCCTCACTGCTTACAAAGGAGGCCAACCACAATGATTAAGGAATACAGAACCATTCAGGAAGTGGCCGGTCCCTTGATGTTGGTCAAAGACGTGGAAGGCGTTGCTTTTAACGAGTTGGGTGAAATCGAGCTACCCGACGGCAGTGTTCGCCGCTGCAAGGTGCTGGAAGTTAACGGTAGCAACGTGCTGGTACAGCTGTTCGAAAGCAGCACCGGCATCAACCTGGAGCACTCCAAGGTTCGTTTCTTGGGTAAAAGCCAGGATATGCCTGTTTCCGAGGATATGCTGGGCCGGATCTTTTCCGGCATGGGAACCCCCATTGACGGTGGCCCGAGCATCATCCCCGACAAGCGGATGGACATCAACGGTTTGCCCATGAACCCCGCCGCCCGAGACTATCCTTCCGAGTTTATCCAGACCGGTGTTTCCGCCATTGATGGCCTGAACACTCTGGTTCGGGGGCAGAAGCTGCCCATCTTCTCCGGCTCGGGACTTCCCCACGCCAAGCTGGCGGCTCAAATTGCCCGCCAGGCCAAGGTGCTGGGAACCGACAGCAAGTTCGCCGTGGTGTTTGCCGCCATCGGCATCACCTTTGAAGAAGCCGACTTCTTCATCGAGGACTTCCGGGTCACCGGAGCGCTGGACCGCACCGTCCTCTTTATCAACCTGGCCAACGACCCGGCTATTGAGCGTATTTCTACTCCTCGTATGGCGCTGACCGCCGCCGAGTATCTGGCCTTTGAAAAGGATATGCATGTGCTGGTCATCCTCACCGACATCACCAACTACGCCGAGGCCCTGCGGGAAGTTTCCTCCGCCCGTAAGGAAGTGCCCGGCCGCCGCGGCTACCCCGGATACCTGTACACCGACCTTGCCACCCTGTACGAGCGGGCGGGACGACGGAAGGATTCGGGTGGTTCCATCACCATGATTCCCATCCTGACCATGCCGGAGGATGACAAGACCCACCCCATCCCCGACCTGACCGGCTACATCACCGAGGGGCAGATCATCCTGTCCCGGGAGCTGTACCGCAAGGATGTGACGCCCCCCATCGACGTGCTACCTTCCCTGTCCCGCCTGAAGGACAAGGGCATCGGTGAGGGCAAGACTAGGGCGGACCACGCGGGAACCATGAACCAGCTGTTTGCCGCCTACGCTCAGGGCAAGGAGGCCAAGGAGCTAATGACCATTTTGGGCGAGGCCGCTCTTTCCGAGCTGGACCTGCTCTACGCCAAGTTTGCCGACGAGTTTGAAAAACACTATGTCTCTCAGGGCTACGAGACCGACCGCTCCATCGAGGAGACTCTCTCCATCGGCTGGGAGCTGTTGTCCATTCTGCCCGCTACCGAACTCAAGCGGATTCGCCCTGAGTTTATCGAGAAATATCTGCCCAAGAAGGCGCAGTAAGGGGGGACTGATATGGCCCTGATACGCGTCAACCCCACACGGATGGAATTGGCTAACCTCAAGAAAAAGCTGAGAACCTCCCAAAAGGGGCACAAGCTCCTCAAGGATAAGCGGGACGACCTGATGAAGAAATTCCTGTCTCTGGTGCGGGAAAATCAGGAGCTGCGCAAAACCGTGGAAGAAAAGATCATGGGAGTGTACGAAGGCTTTGTCATTGCAGGCGCCGTGATGAGTCCTGCCGCTCTGGATGAGGCTCTGATGATGCCTAAACAGAGGGTGGAGCTGGAAGTGGGTTCCGAAAACCTGATGAGCGTCATTGTGCCGGTGTTTAGCTTTGAGACTTCCGGCGGGGAAGGGGACAACTACTCTTACGGGTTTGTCTCCACCTCTGGTGAGCTGGACAGCTCGGTGGCCGCTTTGGCCGATGTGCTGCCCTACATGCTCAAACTGGCACAGATGGAAAAGAGCGCACAGCTTTTGGCCGAGGAAATCGAAAAGACTCGCCGTACCGTAAACGCACTGGAGTATGTTCGGATTCCCAACCTGCAGGAAACCATCCGCTATATCCGGATGAAGCTGGAAGAAAACGACCGGGGAAATACCACCCGCCTGATGAAGGTCAAGGATATGATTGTTCAGCAGGGGATAGAGGAGCAAAAGGCCCGGGACGAAATGGCCGGCTAATCCCAACGCAACGACTGAAAAAGGCACCTCCGGCCGGAGGTGCCTTTTTTTGCGAATCAGGCAGGATTAATGCTTGACAATTCCTGCCGAAAAAGTTATACTAGGAAACGGACTTGCAGCTTAGGGGTATAGCTCAGTTGGTAGAGCAACGGTCTCCAAAACCGTGTGCCGAGGGTTCGAATCCTTCTACCCCTGCCATAGCAGAAACCGCATGAGCATTGTGTTTGTGCGGTTTTTATTATGCCTAAAAACAGGGTTTGACCCTCTATTTGACCCCTTACAGGATTTCAAACAATAAGATGCCGCTACTCTCATTTCGAGGGCAGCGGCTATTTTTATGCTTTTTGGATGTTCTTGATGAATGCATCCATTCGGTTTGCAGAGTCCTCTTTCATTTGATCGGTAACATGCCCGTAGGTGTCCAGCGTGAATTCCGCTGTGTGATGCCCAAGGTTTTCCTGCAAGGTTTTTACATCGTCGCCGTTCATGAGGGAAAGGACTGCATAACTGTGCCGCAAATTATGGAACCGTAAATCGGGCCGACCCATTGCGGCTACGATCCGCTTATATGGTTGTCGCACCATCTTGTGAGAGATATAGCGCCCTAACTCGTTGGTGAATACTAAATTCCATGGATTATCCCAAGCGGGACCGGCTTTCAACTGATCGGCTCTGCTTTGCTTTACGCTCTCGCAGCTTACCCATGACTAGATTTGCAGGTTTAATCTTTCGTTATCATGCTTTGGGGTATCAAGGTAGTATGTGCCTTTATTAGTTTTTTCTTGGGCAAGCTGCTTGCATATTAGGATAGTGCCTGTGTCGAAGTCCACACAATCCCATGTCAGGCCGAGGATTTCACCTTGCCGCATACCAGTAAATAGATCAATAAAATAGATCGTTTCATAGCGGTGGTCGGCAATAGCTGCAAGAAATGCGTTCACATCATCATCGGACAACATTTATATTTCCTTAGTCTTGCCAAGATAGAACGGCGCATATCGGAGTTGCAAAGCAGGATCGAAAAAGGTAACGCCGAATACGGATGCATGGTACAACCTTGCGCAAAGATTGTTTGGTTAGGGGCAGAGCAAAGGGACTTGGTCAGGGTGACGGAAGATATAAGGGATAGGTCGGCGGTGCAGGGATATAAAAAACCGCCCACTAGGAGCGGCTCCGGTTCTGATGCTCAGCTTCGTCTTTGATCTCATGTCGCAAGCTGTTAAGGGCCTGCTCTCTTCTCTCATTTTTTTTAGACAGGTCTTCCTTGAGCGTTTCATCCGAGGTTTTGTCTATCACTTCATTAGCCTTTCGGATGTTGCTAATTGTGTTATCGATATTTCTCTGTATATTTTCGACATTATCTCTACGATTGTCCGGGTTTGGTTTCATTGCAATCTTGCTCCTTTATAAAATATTCGGGCAAGTTTATGGTTTGATTTTTATAAGCAAATATAAATAGAAATTATTGCATTTAGAAACCAAGCTCAAATAAATTCGATGTATTAATGGTGAGGTAGTTTTGTTATACCGAGCTTCTGCCTTGTGCGGGCTCAACAGGAAACTTTACTTCCGATGACATATTTCCCGCCTCGTTGCAAAAACTAATCGCGAGGTGATAATATGCTCAACAAAAAGACGCGCAACGAGCAAAGAAAGCACGGTGACAAAACCCCTTCTGCTCGGCGAAAGGCTCCACACGCAGAAGAACGAGCCAAGGAGCCTAGAGAGATAAAAGACCAGGAAGGCAAAGAGGTCGAGTTTTAAATAAGTGAAGGGAGCTAGGGAATGGATAACAATAAAAACCGGCTTAAAG
>JAHDPQ010000184.1 GCA_018434245.1 Oscillospiraceae bacterium | reverse complement strand
GATCCTGCTTCAAGCGTCTTGCCAAGACCAACCTCATCTGCAATCAGGCAGCGGTAAGGGAACCGGGAGAGAACAAAATCAGCGGCAAACGCCTGATGAGGATATAATCTAACAGGACCAAGACCAAGGTGAGTGAAACCTTTTAGCGATGCAACTTCATTTACAAAGCGTGCTACGGGGAGGAGTGCGGGGATCCTCTTCTTAATATGTTCCTCCCGTTCAAGCGGATCAAGTGCTGGAGGTTCAGGGGAATAGAAGCGTTCCCGAAGTTTCAACTTTATGGCTTCTGGCAGGGAGAATACAATATAGTCAGAATGGTCGTTGTGCCATATTGCAGAGAAATCTCCTTTGTGCTTCTGGATGTAGGCATCTGCTCCGGGTCTCCATGACATATGAAGCCAGAGCGATTCTCCATTTACTTCGTATGCGCTGCGAGTTTCGTTTGCACTACCAACGGCAGTAACAGTGCATCCATCCGTGTCCTCAAAAATCAGCATCTTGTCATGAAATATCCCGTTTCCACGCCCATGGTATGTTTTTTTAGGTATCGCAACACGGATTTCCAGCCTATTATTTACAAGCATCCAAGCAAGCGCTTCCAAACGACTTTTGGCAAACAGATCGGTAAGGCCTTCGAGATCTTGAGCGATATTTTCGCCGATCTGTTCAAGCAGTTCTTTTGCCCGGGTCTCGCTGAGTTCGTACGCATCAGATATCTCCTGGTTCACGTCATGCGCACCAACAACAAGTTTCATATGACCGCCGTTCTGAATCAACCCCGCTAAACCAGCAGCGGTTACAATAAGGGAATTTGTTGAAAAGTATCCTGATAATCTGGAGTATGAGATTGATTCCTTCAATATAGGTATAATGAAGTCACGGGAAATTCTACTTCCATCCCCGGAGTAACCAACATTAAGCGTCGCCTTAAGCGAGTCATACGGGCAGGTCATATAATAAAGACCAAGACTGTAGGAAGAAATTAATGCATCGGATTTGAATGGCGCTTTAAATCCGCGAAGTCAGTCTGATGGTTAAAATAGCCATGCTCTTCTTCCATAGGGATAGTAGATCTGTTTCATCCAGATCTGCACTATCTCCGACTCACCGGGGGGAACCACAATGCAGGATAAACGCGATGGGGATTAGGGAGGAGTAACTCCCGATGATCAAAGCCTGTTTATATGGATAAACCGTTGGTTGGACCCTCCACCGGCAGACCACACTCCCTCCGGTCAGCGAGGGTCGCGCCTCCGGCGCTGCACTCCGTGCCCCCTCGCCGCCCTCCGCTCGTGGCGTCTGCCTGATCTTCTCTTCCTGTCCGGGACCTCTGACGACCATGACCGGCTCGGAACTCGCCGGTCATCGTCTGCTAG
>JAHDPQ010000014.1 GCA_018434245.1 Oscillospiraceae bacterium | reverse complement strand
GTTGCACTTCGGACAGCTTATTTGATATACTTTCACCATGAGAACCTCTCTTTCTTTTTGGGAGTACATGGGTTTTGTGGTGAAACCATTGTACCAAAAGGCTTGAGGGGTTCTCAACTTTCATTTAACTTTACAATACGGGCGGAATGGTTGGGAGGGATAGCATGAAGAACGTCATCATCGGCACGGCGGGGCATGTGGACCACGGCAAAACCAAGCTGATTGCCGCCTTGACCGGAACAGACACCGACCGGCTCAAGGAGGAAAAGCGGCGGGGCATCACCATCGAGCTGGGCTTTGCCCATCTTGCTCTGCCCGATGGAAGCCTTGCCGGCATCATCGATGTCCCCGGCCATGAAAAGTTTATCCGACATATGCTGGCGGGGGCAGGGGGGATTGATCTGGCCCTGTTGGTGGTGGCCGCCGATGAGGGATTTATGCCTCAAACCCGGGAGCATCTGGACATCCTCACCCTGCTGGAACTGAGGCACGGGATCATCGCCCTGACCAAAGCCGATCTGGTGGTCGAAGAATGGATGGCTGGCGTGGTGCAGGAGGTAACCTCTCAGGTGGCAGGCACCTTTTTGGAGCAGGCCCCCATCCTGCCGGTTTCCGCCCATACCGGCGTGGGCGTGGAAAAGCTGCGGCAGGAAATCTTCCGGCAGCTGGATTTGGTGCGGCCCAAAGAGACTGCCAAACCCTTTCGCCTCCCCATTGACCGGGTTTTTTCCATAGAGGGGTTCGGCACGGTAGTCACCGGAACCTGCATTGAGGGGACCCTCGGTTTAGGGGATTCGGTGGCCATCTATCCCGCCGGGGAAACGGCCCGGGTGCGGGGCCTGCAGGTGTACGGCCAGCCGGTATCTGCCGTCCAGGCAGGGCAGCGCACCGCCGTCAACCTGGCGGGGATCAAAAGGGAGGAGGTAGCCCGGGGGAATGTGCTGGCCCAGCCGGATTCTATGCTCCCCTCCCAAATGCTGGATGTCAGGCTGGATATTCTGCGGGGCTGTCAGCGGTCCATCACCAGCGGGCAGCGGCTTCACTTCCACCACGGAGCGGGGGATACTCTCTGCAAACTGGTGCTGCTGGGAACAGAGCATTTGAGTCCGGGGGAAAGAGGCTTTGCCCAGCTGCGGTTTGCCCATCCGGTCTGCGTCAAACAGGGGGACCGATTTGTGGTGCGCTTTTACTCCCCGTTGGAGACGGTGGGGGGCGGCGTTGTGCTGGATACCAATCCCCCCAAGCACAAGGCAAAAGACCCCCGGGTGGTGACGGCACTTTCCATCAAAGAGGCTGGCACCTTTGCCCAGAGGCTGCGCCAGAGTATCTTGGAATCCCGGCATCACTTCTGGCCGTTGGAGGAGATGCTGCGCCGTGCCTCTTCTCATGGGGAGAGGGTGGAGCAGGAGCTGGAGCAGCTCCTTGCTGCGGGGGAGTTCATCCTGCTGGGCGGAGACATCCCCCTGCACCGGGACTACTTGTGGGAGCTGGGGGAAAACCTTGCTCGGATGCTCTCCCAATATCACAAGGAGCATCCCCTGCAGGCGGGAATGCCTTGGGGGCAGGTCCGGTCCAAGCTACTGCCCGGGCTGGCCCCATTGCCGGGGGATCAGGTTTTGAATTTGCTGGTGGAACAGGGTATAGCCAAGAAGCAGGAACATTGCTTGGCACTGCCGGATTTTGCAGTGGTGTTCACGCCCGCCCAGCGCAGAGTGGCCGATGCTCTCATCGCTTTTTACCGGGAGGGCGGCTTTGCCCCTCCCGATCCCGCCATCGCCGCCCGAAAGTTTGGCCGGGAGCGGGAATATAACCGGGTGTTGCAGGCGCTTTTGGCCGATGGCAGGCTGGTGATGGTGGAACCCTTTCTCTTTGATGGGGAAGCTTACTGCAAGGCCCGGCAACTGTTGGAGCAGGTGCTGGCCCGGCAGGGGCAGGTCACGCTGGGGGGCTTTCGGGATCTGCTGCAAACCTCCCGCAAATATGCGCTGGCCCTGCTGGAGCAGTTTGACCGGCAGGGAATCACCCAAAAGTCAGGGGATGTCCGAACACCGGGGCAGGGCAGATAATCCAGGAAGCAGGCTCTGTCCGGCGGTGCTTCCGGAGGGCACAATACCGCATTTTCATTGACTTTTTGGCAGAAAATGTTATACTAAACTAAGATATTCTTGCATTTGGGAGCAGATGGGTTACTGGTGTGCCCTCTGGTCTTCAAAACCAGTAATAGCGGTGAAGAGCCGCTTAGGTGGGTTCGATTCCCACATGCTCCCGCCATAAGGGTCCTGTGTGTTCCCCGCACAGGGCTTTTTTACTGAATTGTGATGATGTAATATTGGCCCTTCCCTCCATCCATTTGCATCTGGGGCCCTCACCATGGTTTGCGGAGGCTAGAGCATGGATTTTAAACAGCTGGAATCCTTTGTGTATGTGGTTCGACTGGGCAGTTTTTCGGAGACTGCTCAGGAACTGTACCTCACCCAGCCCACCATCAGCGCCCACATCCATTCGCTGGAACGGGAGCTGGGGCGTCAGCTCATTGTCCGCGGCAGCAAAAGCGCTTATCCCACCGAAGCCGGAAAGGAGTTGTACCGGTACGCCGTGGATATTCTGACCTTGCGGGACGATGCTTTTTCCACCTTGCGGGGAGATGGCGGGCAAAATCATGCCGTAACCATTGCAGCCTCCTCCATCCCCTCCCAGTATCTGCTGCCAAAGGAGATGGCGGTCTTTCGCCAGAATCACCCCCACATATCCTTCCGGGTGCTACGGGGGGACAGCGGCGGAGTGATAGAGCAGATTCTGGCCTACAAATGTGAGCTGGGCTTTACCGGTACCAAAATCGACCACCCCCAATGCGTATTTGAAGAGCTGGTGGAGGATCGGCTGGTGATTATCACTCCCAATGAGGAGCATTATATCCAAATGGGGCAGAACGGTTTTCCCCTGTTGGAGCTAATTAAGCTTCCCTTTATTCTGCGGGAGCTCGGCTCCGGAACCCGGCGGGAAACCGAGCGCTTTCTGCAGTCCAGAGGCATCAGCCTCTCCGACATCAACGTGGTCAGCCAGATGGAGGACCCGGAGGGCATCAAGCACGCCGTGGGGCGGGGGCTTGGGGTTTCCATCGTCTCTAAAATGGCGGCGGAGGATTACCAGCGCTTTGGGGTCATCCGGATGTTTGAGCTGGACCATGATGAACTGCGGCGCAAGCTCTATCTGGTGCGCCATAGCCAGGCCCCTCTTTCCCGGGCTGCTGTCACCTTCATGGATTTTATCAAGGAGCGATACCGCAGCCAACCCCAATGAATGTAAGCAGATCAAAGCCCCTGCTCGAACCAGGTTCGAGCAGGGGCTTTTTGCCGCTTAGCAGCGGGTTAT
Source organism: Oscillospiraceae bacterium (assembly GCA_018434245.1). Lineage (GTDB taxonomy): Bacteria > Bacillota > Clostridia > Oscillospirales > Ruminococcaceae > WRAV01. The sequence goes on along the minus strand of JAHDPQ010000014.1, from coordinate 14,288 downwards.
TTACCCTGATTCAGTTCTTTGGCACGGCTGGTACACAGGTCCATCCCCGCCCGCAGGCTTTGGTCAAAACCATGGGCATCCATGGCCGTCAGAGCCGCCTGAGTGGTGCCACCGGGTGTGGCCACTTGAGCAATCAGAGCGGCCGGATCCCCCGAGCGCAGCATCATTTCGGCACTGCCGATTAGGGTCTTGCAGAAGAGCCGCAAGGCAACTCCCTCATCAATTCCGGCAGAGGCGGCCTGCTTGGCTACCGTATCCGCCATCTTGTAGACAAAAGCCGGACTAGAGCCGTTGACTGCAATAATCTCCGGCATCAGCTCATGGGGGATTTCCTCCACCAGAGCACAGGTGGAAAAGACCGCCTTTACCTGCTCCATTTGCTGGGCAGTGGTGGGCTCCACCCGGCCCAGAGCGATAGCACCCTGCCCCAGCTCCACAGGGGTGTTGGGCATGGCCAAAATCAGGCTGCACTCCCCCACTACCGACTGGATTCGCTGGGCCGTGACCCCTGCCGCCACCGAAACCAATATGGTCCGGGGAGTTAGGCCTTCCCTCACCTTGGGAAGAATATCCTCCATGTTCTGGGGCTTTACGGCCAGAACCACGATCTGGCAGGCCTCCATGATGGCAGGAATGGAGGAAAAGGCGGGGTGTCCCCCCTTGGCGTAGCGCTCCATACTGGCGGGAATCACATCGCAGATGCCGATTTGCTGTGGCGGGATTTTTCCCGAACCCACCATGCCCCTGATCATGGCTCCGGCAATGTGCCCCGCACCCACGAATCCAATAGTGCAACCGGTCATGCCATTACCTCCTCTTCCCGCAATAGTTGGGCCGCCTTGATGCCGATGGCGCATTCCAGCCGCTTGCGCTCCATCTCGCAAGACAGAGTGTGGGCCTTGCGCACATCCCCCTCATACCGGAAGTTGTTGGCGTTGCAGCCCCCCGAACAGTAAAACTTGGCCCAGCACTCGAGGCAATCAGGCTTTTCGTAGACGGTGGAAGCAGCAAAGTATGCTTTCTTATCCTGATCTAGAGTGCCGTCAAAGACGTTGCCCATCTTCCACTGATCCATCCCCACAAACTGGTGACAGGGATAGACATCCCCATCGGGGGTAACCGCCAGATATTCGTTTCCGCAGCCACAGCCCCGCAGCCGCTTGATGGCACAGGGCCCCTGACTGAGGTCCAGCATAAAGTGGAAGAAGTTGAGCCCGGTTTTCTTCAGGCGGTGGTCCAGCACAGTAGTGGCCAGCCGGTCGTATTCGGCAAAGACTTCCGGCAAATCCTCCCGAGTCAGAGCCCAAGGCTCCTTGGGGTCGGAGACTACCGGCTCCACCGAAACCTGATCAAAGCCCAGATCAAACATGGCCAGTACGTCCTGGCCAAAGTCCTTGTTGTACTTGGTGAAGGTGCCCCGCAGGTAATATTCCCCGTCTCCTCGGCGCTGCACCAGTTTTTGGAATTTGGGAACCACCGTCTCATAGCAACCGGAGCCGTCCACTCGGGCACGAACCTTGTCGTTCACCGACTTGCGGCCGTCCAGAGAGAGCACAACGTTACTCATCTCCCGGTTGATGTAGTCAATCTTGTCATCATCCAGCAGCATGCCATTGGTGGTGATGGTAAAGCGAAATCGCTTGCCGGTTTCCCCTTCCCGGCTGCGGGCGTACTCCACTACTTCCTTGACCGTGTCGAAAGCCAGCAGGGGTTCTCCTCCAAAGAAGTCCACCTCCAGCCGCTCCCGGTCGCCAGATGCTGCAATGAGGTAATCAATGGCCTGTTTGCCGGTTTTTGCATCCATGGTCATCCGGCCCTGATTGTAGTCGCCCTTTCCCGCAAAGCAGTAGGTACAGCGCAGGTTGCAGTCGTGGGAGACGTTGAGGCACATAGCCTTGACGGGAGCCAGTCCCAGCTTGTGCACAAAGGCGTCGTGACCGTCACCGGCAAACAGCTCCCCTTGCTCCCAGAGGTGATAAAGCTCCCGGTAGGCCTCCAGCACTTCTTCCCGAGGCCAAGAGGAAAGCCTTTCCAGCAGGGTCTGAGGGGGCTCCTGCTGCAGCGGCGGGGTCAGATGCCCCAGCATTTCATAGGCCAGCTCGTCCACCAGATGAACGGCACCACTCTCCACATCCAGAACAATCCACAGGTCCTCGTATTGATATCGATGTATCATAATTCATAATCCCTTTACGCAAATAATCCGCCCTGTACAGGCGGAAGGTACCGGTTGCCCCTGCAAACAACAGCTTATGGGGGGTAACAATCTACCCCCCACATCCTCCGGTTTGCAACCGGCCGCCCGGGACATTTTACTGTCTGCCCGGCACCCGGCAACCTCATTGAACTATTATTCCCTTACGCCTGACGCTCGCACTTCTGGTTGGCCACCGTGCAGGAAGTTTTGCAGGCAGACTGGCAGGAGGCCTGGCATTTTCCGCAGCCGCCCTTCTGAGCAGACTCTTTAAGGCTTCCCTTGGCCAGAGTTTTAATATGCTTCATACAATTCACCTCTTTGCGAATTTCACTGTTAAAAAGTATAACACAGTTTCCCGGTGTTTTCAACGTCTGCGGCGATGGCGGACATTGACGCCCAACACGCCGCCCAACATGCCGCCCAGCAGCATAAAGATCACCTTAAACAGCGCCAGCATCCCCATATCGTTACCGGGGAGTCCAATGCCTGCCAGCAGCACCAGAAGGCTGAGAACGGCTCCGCAGACGGCACCGTAGGCAAGACCTTTTTGGCGCTGGGTTCTGGCACAGAAAAATCCGGAAACAAAGGCCCCTGCGATAATGGCAAAAATCGCCATTGGGCCGATCAGGGCCTGCGGAATGCTCTTGACGGAAAGTAGCACCGACAACAGCAGCAAGATGCCGATGCAGACAACGGTTCCCACCGCCACGCTAACGAGAATCGGCTTAGCGATCTGCTCTACGCCGCCCTGTTCCATTTGCTGCGCCCTCCTGCTGGACATGCAAACACCTCCTGAAATGTGTCGAAAAGATTTCTTTCTACACTATATGCAGGGCTTGTTTGCGTTATGCCGGCATGGCAGCGCGGCTTATTCGTCGGATTTCTTTTTGCCCTTAGATTCGGCCTTGGCCCGGGCTTTTTCTTCCTTGGCGGCCTGAGCGGCCTGTGCCTGAGCGGCAGCACGCTCCCGGGCGCTTTCCTGTGCGGTAAGGTTGGCCTGAATGGCAGATCTGGTCACCCGCAGCTTGGTGTTGGCGGAACCAGACTCAATCAGCACGGTTTCGTCCTTGGTGCTGACCACACGGCCCAGAATGCCCCCAACGGTGACAATTTCGTCGCCGATTTCCAGAGCGTTGCGCATGGCTTGGCTTTCTTTTTCCCGCTTCTTTTGAGGACGGATCATAATGAAGTACATCAACCCAAAAATAAGGATCATGGGCATCATCATGGAAAGAATATCGCCACCGCCTGCGGCCTGCAGCAAATAGTTCTGCATGGTACACTTCCTTTCTGTTTCAAGGTCACAGCCCCGGAATCGAAAGAAGAAGCCTGCTTGGCCCTTGTTCCCCTTGTTGCGAGCCTTTGACCCCGGAATATAGACAAGTAATAGTATAACGAAACAGGGCCCCTTTTGCAAGGACTTTTTGATCGGATCAGTCCTGTCCTTCGGGAATGCGGGTATCCAGTATAGGAACCATCTCCCGGCGGAAGGACGCAAAGGTTCCGGCCTGGATTTCCTGACGGATTCGCTCCATCAGGGAGTTGTAAAAATACAGGTTGTGGATAACCGCCAGCCGGTATCCCAACATCTCATGGTAGGCCAACAGGTGGCGGATATACCCCCGGGAATGGTTGCGGCAGGCGGGGCACTCGCAGGTTTCGTCAATGGGGCGGTCATCCCGGCGGTACCGGGCGTTGCCGATGATCCGCACCCCCTGCCAAGTGAACAGCGTGCCGTGACGGGCGTTGCGGCTGGGCATGACGCAGTCGAACAGGTCTATTCCCCGCCACACCGCTTCGATGATGTTGACCGGGGTTCCCACCCCCATGAGGTACCGGGGCTTTTGGGCAGGCATATGGGGCTCCACCGCGTCGATGATGCGGTACATTTCCGATGCGCTCTCCCCCACCGCCAGCCCCCCGATGGCGTAGCCATCCAGATCCAGAGCGGCGATCTCCTGCATGTGCTGAATGCGCAGGTCCTCGTAGGTGGAACCCTGATTGATACCAAAGAGCATCTGCTTGGGATTGATGGTTTCCGGCAGGGAGTTGAGCCGGGCCATCTCCTCCTGACAGCGGACCAGCCAGCGGGTGGTCCGAGCAATGCTCTGCTTGGTGTAATCGTATTCCGCCGGGTTTTCGATGCATTCATCAAAGGCCATGGCGATGGTGGACCCCAGATTGGATTGAATTTGCATGCTCTCTTCCGGGCCCATAAAAATCTGGCGGCCGTCGATGTGGGAGCGGAAGGTCACGCCACGCTCCGCAATCTTCCTCAGCTTGGCCAGAGAAAACACCTGAAAGCCTCCTGAGTCGGTGAGGATGGGGCCCGACCAGCCCATAAACCGGTGAAGTCCCCCCAAATCCCGCACCACGTCGTCCCCCGGGCGCAGGTGAAGGTGGTAGGTGTTGCACAGTTCCACCTGACATTTCAGCTGCTGCAAGTCGATGGAGCTGACTCCCCCTTTGATGGCCGCCGCCGTCCCCACGTTCATAAAGGTGGGCAGCTGCACCGTTCCGTGGACGGTTTCCATGCTGCCCCTGCGGGCCCGTCCCTCCTGTTTGATCAGCGTATACATCCTTTGTCCTCCCTGCGCTTCTATGACTCAATTTGTACAGTATAGCGGAAAACCCCCGAATTTTCAAGAAAGGGGTGAGATTGCAGTCAAGAAAAACAAGGAGCCTGCCGGAAATTGTTTTCTGCCGGGTATGTGTATAAGCCGTCACTTTTCGTCATAGAAATGGAACAGGAGCAGAGCATGGCTCCCGACCATAGGAAAAACGATGAAGCTGGAGTCAGGATGCGATCAAGGGTGTGTAGATGATTGTGATAAGGAGGGCTTTTTTTGAAGCGGGTCAAATGGCTGTTGGTGTTATCGGCTGTTGTGGTGGTGGGACTTACCTTCTGGGCGCTGCGGCCCCTGATGCCGTGGAACTCTTCCCAGGTGCAGGAGCATCGGCCGGGACCGCCGGTTTCTCCCCTTTCGGAGGCGGATAACACCAGCCCCAGCGGCGCCGTGATCGGGCTGGCACAGGCGCTGAATAATTGGGATTTGGGGCTGGCGGCTCAGTGGATGGCTCTGGCTCCTCAGGGGCCTTTTACCGACGCCTATCAGAATGTTCTGGCTCCTGCTCTGGCCCGTATGGAGCTTGAACTGGGCGCCGAACGCATCCAGGGGGACTGTGCCTGGGTGGATGTATCGGTCACCGCCGTGGATGTGGGTGGGGCTCTGGGTGGTCTCAGCGCCGACGCCGCCTCCTATCTGGTAGGCTGTATGATCAGTAAGTCCCAGGCGGATTGGGGGGAGTTTTTGACAGAATATCTCACTGAAGCAAACGCAGAGGAGATGCTGCGGGTGCGCAGGGATGCCACCGTCTACCTGATGCAGGATTCCGGGGGGAAATGGCGCATCGACGCTAACAGCCCCGAAAACCGGGAATTCTGCAACGCCCTTACCGGTGGCCTGCTGGATGTGCTGGATCAGCTGGAGCAATTGATGGTGTAAACGTCTGTTTTACCATCGTTCCCCTTTTGGACTCCTATCATTCCTGTGGATGCACCGAGGATTGGGCCTGCTCATTTTTTTGCGGTGGAGCTCACCTCTATGGATAGCGTACCCTAAAAGATGCGTCTGCTTTGTACCGCCAAATGTTGCCGTCTCTTAAAATGGAACGAGCCCCGGGTGTGATCCCGGGGCTTTTGGGTTAGCCGATTTCGGAAAGCTTGACAGGGCGGCCTAGGTCCAGAGACTTTTTGGCGGCAAGACCGATAAGGACTGGTGCAAGGCCATCCACGACACCCACGTCGGTGGGGGTATCGTTGACGATGGCTTCCACAAAGCGCTTGATCTCCAGCTGATAGGCGCTCATATACCGCTCCAGGAAGAACCACAGAGGCTTGTCGGAGACTACGCCGTCCACAGTGGACAGGCTGGCAGTATGGGAGGTGTCATTTCCGCACTGGACACAGCCCTTGGAGCCGAACACCTCGGCCCGCTGGTCGTATCCGTACACCGCCTGCCGGGAGTTGTCGATGACGGCAAGGGCACCGTTTTTCAGCTTGAGGGTGACGATGGCAGTGTCCACATCCCCGGCTTTTCCGATCTCCGGGTCCACCAACACCGCTCCCACAGCGTGGACTTCCTCCACCTCACTGCCGGAAAGATAGCGCACCATGTCAAAGTCGTGGATCATCATGTCCAGGAAGAGGCCACCCGACACCTTGACATAGGAAACCGGCGGGGGGGCAGGATCCCGGGAGCTGATGCGAATGACGTGCTGCTCGCCAATTTTACCGTCGGCTACCGCCTGACGCACCGCCATGAAGTTGTGGTCAAACCGGCGGTTAAAGCCCACCTGATACTTGATATTTGTGCCTTGGAGAGCGTCTACCACCTTTTGAATGTTGGCAAGGTTGTGGTCGATGGGCTTTTCGCAGAAAACATGCTTTCCGGCGGCAATGGCCTCCAGAGAGATGGGGCAGTGGGTGTCGGTGGAGGAGCAGATCAGCACCGCATCCACCTCGGGGTCGTTGATGATGTCTTTGTGATCCAAAGATATTTTTTGGATGCCGACACCTTGGGCCCACTCCCGGGCCTGATCGGTGAGATAGGGGTCTGCAATGGCTTCGATTTTGGCTTCGGGCACGCCGGTGAGGATGCTTTTACCGTGAACCTGACCAATGCGCCCCGCACCGATTATCCCTATTTTTACCATGTTGCTACCTCCTTTTAATCGATTAGCTTGCAAGCACTTTATATTTTCAAGTTGCGGCATTGGCCGCATATTCGCCCCACGGGCAGCTTGAATTGAATTTCATATCAATCCCGCGTCTACGGCGTGCCAGTGAGCATGCTCATTGTTTTAAAACGACTAGGGTTTAAAATTGATTAGAAGCTCTTTCCCGTTTTATAGCTAACTTGTTATGCCGGAATTCTTAGGCAAAGGCCGCCGCAGCAATGCGACGGCCTTAACGCTGTCAGGCTTTTGTTTACAGTTTGGTAAAGGGTCCCCGCATGGGAATCTCGTAAACAGATTTCCAGCCGGGTGCAAAGGGCTCCAACAGATAGGGAGCCATCTCCTCGTTGGTGCGCAGGGTAGTCTTTTCGGGATCGGGAACCTTTCCGGGAGGGAAGGCATCCAGAATCTCGTCGTTGACCATGGTGAGATACTTGAGGATGGCAACAATGGGCCGCTTGGCCTTGCGGGCGGAAGCGATGGTGGGAGTTCCCACAACGCCTTCCCGGTTGGTGGCCATCTCGATGCTGGACTGGCCCTCACCCTCGCTCCAGCGGTGGGGGCGGCGGTAGGGCTCGATGGATTTGTCAAAATGGCCGTCGGGCAGGTAGCTTTCGCCCCATTTGTCCTCGGCAACGCTCATGTCTACCATGTCTTTGAACATCAGCAGGGCCACGGAAGTCTCGCACTCGTCGGCGTGGATAAAGGTGGTGTCCAGGCTATCGGGCTTGTTGTTGGGAACAAAGAACTCGCGGACGGCCCGGTGCCATTCCAGAGTCCGGAAGATGCCGGGGAGCTGGAAGCGCTTGCAGAATTCCTGAATGGCGGATTCCAGCATCCAGAGATGTCCGTGGTTGTTGACCAGAACGATCTTGCGGAAACCGTCATTCCATAGGCCCAGCATAAAGTAAATCAGGGTTTCCACAACCACTTCGTGGGGCATGTTGATGGTACCGGGCATGCCGATGTGGTGGTAGGGATGTCCGCCGTAGTTGAGGGGAGGGAAGCAAAGGTTGATTTCCCGGCCCTGCTTGGCGGTATAGCGGCGAACGCCTTCCAGAATCTGGGTGCACATAAAGGTGTCCAGTCCTGTGTTGGCGTGGAGTCCATGGTTTTCGGTACAGCCGATGGGAACAAACACGATGTCGTTCTTGCGGCGTTTTTCGATCACCTTGCTGCGGGCGGTATTCTGAATATAGGTGCCGGGTTTGCCCAGCTCGGAATCGGAGGGAATGCCATACTCTTCCAGAACAGCGTCCAGCTGCTCCTCGGTCATATCCCAAACTTCTTTTTTAAGACGGCCCACCTGGGTATCCTCGAACATGATCCCAGGAACATCTGTCATGATCCAATTGGTCACTTGTTTCGCCATGGTGTTACCTCCTGTTTGAAGTGTCCTTCTTCTGTCCCGTTAGGGATAAGGGGAGCGCGGGGGGAAAGGTCCCCCCGCATACCGCCTCTATGGAAAGGGCGCTGGTTAGTCCATTACGCAGGTGATCTTGCAGTTAGAGCGGTCGGTCTGCAGGGCAATGATGTTCTCGGGAACGTCGTCCAGAGTGATTCTCTTGGTGATCATGGGGATCATGTCCATACCATCGGCCATACACTGGATGACCCGGGGGAAGGTACCGTGGCCGGAGTGGCCCTGAGCGCCGACGATCTGGGCACGGCGAACCTGCAGAACTTCACCGGTGACGGGCATTTTGGCTTCGGCGCGGGCAACCACTACGATGGTGGCGTTGAGGGTACGGCCTTCCCAAACAGCTTTTTCGATGCCGGGATAGACAATGGTGGGCAGTCCGGTGGCTTCCAGATAGAGGGAGGCGCCCATGCCGTCGGTGAGGCGCAGAACTTCTTCGGCAAAGTCAACCTTGGTGGGGTCGATGATGTAGTCGGCTCCGCCCATCTTGCGGGCAAGGTCAGCACGCTCTTGCTGGGGCTCGGACAGAATGACCTTGGCAGCGCCCATGCGCTTGAGGATCATGCAGGCGGCAAGGCCCACAGGGCCGGCGCCGCAGATGACTACGTTATCGCCGGGGCGAATGCCGCCGCCGCGCTCGATCACTGCGTTGTAGGCAACGCAGGTGGGCTCTACCAGAGAGCCGGCCAGGAAGATGTCGCTCTCGTTTTCATAAGCGGCCCGCAGAGGCTCAAGGCTCCAGAGGCAGCGGTCGGGAAGAACAATATAGTCGGCAAAAGCGCCATTTACGTTAAAGCCAATTTCGTCCAAGCGCTCACAGTGGTTGGGCCAGCCGTCGGCACAGGGCTGACAGGAACCGCACCACAGCATCTCTTCGGCGCAGACAAGCTCGCCGCCCTTAAATGCGCGGTTGGTCACCTTATCTTTGGCTCCGGGGCCGCCCTTGACCACAACGCCGGAAAGCTCGTGACCCAGAATGCTGGGGAAGCCGGTGAGGCCGGGATAGAAGATGTATCCATCTTCCTGAGCCTGAGCCATATGTACGTCACTTCCGCAGATGCCCACAGCCTTCAGCTTAATGAGAACCTGACCCGGGCCCGGCTCGGGAATGTCGTGCTCGCGGATGTCAATTTTGGGGTCTTTCCAAACCAAGCTGCCCATGTAAGTCTGAACACCTTCGATATCCTTGGCACCGAGTCTGAATTCGGGTTTGGGTGCCCATGTTGCATCCAGGGTAACGCCTCTCATTTTCGCCATTACGTTGCACCTCTTTCAAATACTGTTTGGCCGGCTGCGCCGACTGGGTTTGTTTCCGTACTGTTTCATTTGCCCTTGCGCTTACAACCTTTTTGGAGTAACAAGCATATTTTTTTGAAAAAGTGTTGTAAACGTTTGCAATTTAGTATATTATATATCCATTCCGATTCAATTGTCAAGAGCAATCTTTTATGTTATAATGACCCAGACAATCTATGATAATTTGTTAACAATGCGATTGTTATCACATATTCAGGGCTTTTGCATCGGGGTAATAGAGTGGTCCAAAAGGGGCACTTGTCAAAGGTGCACAGGAAAGTGCCGAAAAGATTGTAAACGTTGTCAATTCCAGATTGGAGTGTAGTAGAATGATAGGTGGGAAGGATTCCCGGCGCGTGACCATCAAGGATATTGCGCGGGAGGCCGGCGTCAGCTACGCCACCGTGTCCCGGGCGCTGTCGGAAGGAAAGCCCGTCAATGAAAAGACTCGCCAGAAAATTCTGGAGGTGTGCAGCCGGATGGGTTATACCCCCAATTCGGTGGCCCGTTCCATGGTAATGGGGCAGTCCCAGTTGTTGGGGGTAATCATCCCCAGTATCGATAACCCCTTTATGTCGGAAACCGCATACCATATCGAGCGGTACGCCAGAGAGCAGGGATACAGCATCATGCTCTGCAATTCCTCCCACAGTCTGGACTTTGAGGCCCAGACCTTTGAGCTTTTGGTGGGCAGGCAGGTGGACGGGATTTTGTTCTTCCCCTCCCACCGGGAAAGCTACCGCAACATCAAGCGGTATCTGACTCAGGTGCCGACGGTGTTTGTCAACGAACATCTCAGCGATAAGCCGGTGAGCTATGTGGCCACCGATAACTTTCAGGGCACCCAGCTGGGGGTGGAGTATCTGCTGGAGCTGGGTCACCGGGAGATTCTCTACTTGGGCCGGGATTCCAACACCGCCACACACGAGCTTCGGGCCAAGGGCTTCGACCATGCCTGCCAAAAGAATGGTTTGACTCCCCTATTTTGGGATAGCCCCTTTGAGGACACCACCATCGAGGCGGGGTACGAAATGGCCATGGAGCTGTTCCGCAAGCCACGGTACTACACCGCCATTATGGCCAGCACCGACACCCTGGCTTTGGGGGTTTTGCAGGCGGCGGAGGAGCTGGGCATCGCCATTCCGGGAGATATTTCCCTGCTGGGATTTGACAATATCCGTTATGCCGCATTGCCTAAAATTAATCTGTCCACCATCGAGCAGCCCAAGCAGGCCATGGCGACTGTGGCCATGGATATGCTTTTGGAAACCATCGCCAGCGATTACGAGGCCTATTCCCACAGGATCCTGATTCCCACTCTGGTACGGCGCAGCTCCTGCGGGCCAGTTTCCCAACCAGAGAGGTAGCTTCATCCCCGGCTCAGCGCCATCCCGCTGGGGTGGGCTTCCATCCCACCGTCTGTAGTAAGGTATCTTCGCCGTCAGTCCTCCCTTGGACCGGGAGGCAACCGCCGCAAAGGCAAGGAGAGTTGGTATGAAAAAGGTGCGCATCGGCATTGCAGGGCTGGGGCGGCTGGGGATGACCCATGCCCGAAACATCGCTTATTACACGGTAGGAGCAGAGCTGACCGCCCTCTGCCGCCGGGACCCGGACGCCTTGCAGGCGGCGGGAGAGGAACTGAGCGTCCAAGACCTGTACACCGACTTTGACGAGATGCTTCAAAACGCCGACATAGACGGGGTGGCCATCGTCACCGCCAGCGACAGCCACGCCCGGCAGGCCATTCAGGCGCTGAGGGCGGGAAAGCATGTTTTTTGCGAAAAACCTCTGGGCATTTCGGCGGAGGAGTGCCGTCAGGTGGAGCAGGCGGCTTTGGCCCGGCCCGATCTTGTATTTTTCCCGGGATTTATGCGCCGTTTTGATCCATCCTATCAGTATGCCCGAGAGAAAATAGATGCCGGACTGATTGGGGAACCTTATCTATTCAAAGGATTTGCGGCCGACCCCATGTCCACCATTGAGGAGTGTATCCAGTACGGCGGAAAGGGCTCCGGGGGCCTGTTTATGGATTTGGGCATCCACGATATGGATCTGGCCCGCTGGTTTTTGGGGGAGGACCCCACCGGTGTCTTTGCCCAGGGGGGAAGCTTTCACTATCCCATCTTTACCCAGCGGGGGGACGCGGAGGCCGGCATTGCCTCCTACACCTTTGCCAGCGGTAAAATGGCAGTTCTTCACGCCGGACGGGCGGCTCCCCACGGCTATCACGTGGAGACAGAGATTGTCGGGACAAAGGGTTCCATTCGCATCAGCCCCACCCCGCGGAAAAATCACGCCGTCCTCTATCTCCAACAGGGAGTAGTCACCGAGTGCTGCGAGAACTTTCCCCAGCGGTTTGAGGAAGCCTACCGTCTGGAGCTGCAGGCCTTTGTGGACTGCATCCGCAGGGGCAAACAGCCCGGCGTCACCGTTACCGACGGCCGCAAGGCAGTGCAAATTGCCCAGGCAACCACCCGCTCCTTCCGGGAGAAGCGCTATCTGGAAATTTCCTATGCATCCTTTCTCCGATAGAAAAGCTCAGGTGGCGTTTACTTCTCCAGTGAGCCGTGCTATACTAATTGCAGATAAAAAGATAGCCGTGTGTAACGTTTTGCAAAAGTAAGAATCATGGCGGGAGATGTTCCGGAAGAGGTGAACCAATATGTCCAGAGCAACCCAAGCCCCCACCACTCTGGGAGACCTGCGTCCCGGCCAAAGCTGCATCATTGTGGCCATTGGTGGACAGGGTGCCATCAAACGTCGCCTGGTGGATATGGGACTCACTCCCGGCTGCCGGGTCTTTTTGCGTAAAACCGCCCCCTTAGGTGATCCTCTGGAGATTCATCTGCGGGGTTACGAGCTGAGCCTGCGCCGGGCCGACGCTAAAAACATCATTGTGGAAAAGATAAGATAGCGTAAAACATCATGGGATCTCGCAATATGCCAATTGCTTCTCCCCTGCGGTGGCAACCGCGATGAATACACAAAACGGCCATTCCTTTTTTGTTGTTTTGTGTTCTAATCCTTGCGAAAGGAAGGGTCGTTTCCCTTATGAAAATAGCTCTTACCGGGAACCCGAACTCGGGTAAAACCACTCTCTTTAACCTCTATACCGGCTCCAACCAGTATGTGGGAAATTGGGCGGGGGTAACGGTGGAAAAGAAGGAAGGAACCCTTTCCTATGGCGGGGAATCCATCACATTGGTGGACTTGCCCGGCATCTATTCCCTTTCTCCCTACAGCATGGAGGAGATCATCACCCGCAGCGTCCTTATCGATGAGCGCCCCGATGTCCTCATCGACATCATCGACGGCTCCAACATTGAGCGGAATCTTTATCTGGCGGTGCAGTTGATGGAGCTTTCCGTACCTCTGGTGCTGGCAGTCAACATGATGGACGAGGTGGAGGCCAAGGGGGACCGGCTAGACTGCAACAAGCTTTCCAAGCTGCTGGGCGTTCCGGTGATTCCCATTACCGCCCGCAAAGCAAAAAACACCCAGCTTTTGCTGGATACCGCTGTGGAGCTTGCCCGAACCCAGGACTACAATCCCCGCAGCCCGGTGGGAAATATCCGGTACGACAACACCACCGCTCAGGCCATCCGGGATATTTACGCCCTTTTGTGGGAAGAATCCAGACTTCGGGAGCTGCCCCTCTGGTTCTATGCCTCCAAGCTGTTGGAGGGGGATCAAAAGGCGGCAGAGACGCTGAAACTGGACAAAAAGACCTTGGAGCAGGTGGAGCGTCTGGTGCAGTCTTATGAGGCCACCTCCCCCTACGGGGACCGGGAGACCATGCTGGCCGACGCCCGCTACAAAGCCATCACCGCCATCATCGGCAAAACCATGGTGAAGCAGGGGGCGGAGGGCAGCCTTTCCCTTTCGGATCAGATTGATCTGGTGGTCACCAACCGGGTGCTGGCTCTGCCCATCTTCCTGCTGATTATGTTTGTCATCTTTGCCGCCACCTTTGGGCCGGTGGGTAGCTTTCTCAGCGACGGCATCGAATATCTGCTGGGGGAGGTTCTGGGGGGCCGAGTCACCGCCCTGCTGGACATAGCCCAAGCTCCCGGCTGGACCTACGGCCTGCTGGTGGACGCCATTATCGGCGGAGTGGGCGGGGTTCTCACTTTTCTGCCTCAGATTATGATTCTCTTCACCTGTCTTTCCCTACTGGAGGACAGCGGTTACATGGCCCGGGCCGCCTTTATTATGGACAGGCTGCTCCACAAAATCGGCCTGACCGGCAAGAGCTTTATTCCCATGCTGATGGGTTTTGGATGCACTACCCCCGCCGTGATGGCTGCCCGAACCATGGAAAATGACCGGGACCGGAAGCTGACTATCATGATCACGCCCTTTATGAGCTGCGGGGCCAAGCTACCTATCTACGCCCTGTTTGCCGGGACCTTCTTTGCCGCCCATCAGGGGATGGTGGTCTTTTCCATGTACATCATGGGAATGCTGGTTGCCATTCTTTCGGGGCTGCTGCTAAAAAACACCCTGTTCCGGGGGAAGGTTGCCCCCTTTGTCATGGAGCTACCCCCCTACCGACTCCCCTCCCCCGCCGCTCTGGGCCGCCATGTTTGGGAAAAATGCAAGGGGTTCCTCATCAAGGCAGGTACCATTATCTTTTCC
>JAHDPQ010000078.1 GCA_018434245.1 Oscillospiraceae bacterium | reverse complement strand
TTGCACTTCGGACAGCTTATTTGATATACTTTCACCATGAGAACCTCTCTTTCTTTTTGGGAGTACATGGGTTTTGTGGTGAAACCATTGTACCAAAAGGCTTGAGGGGTTCTCAACTTTCATTTAACTTTACAATACGTATTGTTGAGAAAGGAGCAAAAGCAAAATGAAAAGATTAAATATTGCGATCTTATTCGGGGGATGTTCTCCTGAGTATAGTGTGTCGCTCCAATCGGCCTACTCTGTAATTACACATATAGATACTGACAAATTTATGCCCGTACTGATTGGGATTTCATCAAAGGGAGACTGGTATCGGTTTGAAGGGGATAATGAAAAAATTGCATCTGACACCTGGTGCAATCCCTCGGACTGCTTGCCGGCGGCAATTTCACCGGATCGTAAAGCGCATACCCTGTTGGTATTTCACCCTGACAAAGTTGTAAAACTCCCGATTGACGCCGCGTTTCCTGTTCTCCATGGAAAAAATGGCGAGGACGGTACAGTTCAGGGCTTATTCGAAATGGCGGGAATCCCGATTGTCGGCTGTAGCACACTGGCATCGACGCTTTGTATGGATAAAGACCGTGCGCACAAGCTGGCACATATCGCCGGTGTGCAGGTTCCCACTTCCTTCGTTTTGAAAAAGAATATGGATGCCGGAATCGCCCTGGCACAGGCTGAGAGTCTCGGATATCCCCTGTTTGTAAAGCCGATCAGGGCCGGTTCCTCCTATGGCATTACTAAAGTGATTGATCGGCACTATCTTCCTGCCGCCATCAAGTTGGCTTTTGAATATGATGATGAAGTCATCGTAGAGGAAAGCATAACTGGATTTGAAGTTGGCTGCGCCGTGATGGGCAATAATGAGCTGACAGTTGGAGAGGTCGATGAAATCGAATTATCGGACGGATTTTTTGATTTAACGGAAAAGTACACCCTGAAAACCTCGGCCATTCATGTCCCGGCACGAATCTCAAAAGAAAAAGCGGAGGAAATCAAACAGACCGCAAAGACGATTTATCAGGCCCTGGGCTGCCGTGGCTTTGCGCGGGTGGACATGTTCCTGAACGCTGACGGCAAGATCATTTTTAATGAAGTCAATACGATTCCCGGCTTCACCTCTCACAGCCGGTATCCCAACATGATGAAAGCCATCGGCATTTCTCTTGAGCAGATTATTTCTCGCGTGATTGGATTGGCGGTCGGCGTATGAAAATGCTTGTGATACCGAAAAAGTCTATCAATGCGGGTAACCTGATTTTGGTCAATGCTCAGTATCCCTACTGTTCGGGAAATGCGGAAAGTTCTCTTGTCCCAGCCCATTCAAAGAGCAGTGTCTTGCTGGAACGCAGAGCCGCCGTTTTGCTTTCCAAGCTCATGAGCAGTATCGAGGGCTGGGAGCAGATCAGCGCGGTGAGCGGCTGGCGCTCCAGAGCGGAACAGCAGGACATTTATAACCAGTCTCTGCGAGACAACGGGGCTGCTTTTACAGAGCAGTTTGTGGCGAATCCGGATCACAGCGAACATCAGACCGGACTTGCCATCGACCTGGGCCTCCGCAAACCGGAGATTGACTTCATCAGGCCAGATTTTCCCTATTCAGGCATCTGTCAGACGTTTCGGGAAAAAGCCGTGGCCTACGGCTTCATTGAACGCTATCCAAATGGGAAAGAGGCTATCACAGGAATTGCGCACGAACCATGGCATTTCCGCTACGTTGGAGCGCCTCATGCTGCAATTATGACAGAGCTTGGGCTGACACTGGAAGAATATCATGCTTTTCTAAAGCAGTATCCCAACGGAGAGAAACGCTTTTTGTATCGGACGGGGAATCAAAATATTGAGGTTGCCTATGTAAAGACCGCGGCTGGAGCGGACGCCGAATTTGAAATTGAGGACGACATTCCATACTCGGTATCCGGCAATAACGCAGACGGGTTTGTTCTGACCAAGTGGAGGAATTGCAATGACAAAGGATAAGCAATACGGAGGATTGGATACGTTCAAGCTCATTGCTGCCTTACTGGTCATTTGCATCCATACCTCGCCTCTGATTACATTCAGTGTAAATGCAGATTTTTTCCTGACCAGAATCGTCGCCCGGATTGCCGTGCCATTTTTCCTGATGGTATCTGGCTTTTTCGTCCTGCCCGGCTACCTGTTTGAAAGGAGCCGTGACACCCATCCGCTCATACGGTTTTTCAAAAAAGCCGCGTTTCTGTACGCTGTGGCAATCATCATTTATCTGCCGGTCAATCTTTACGCAGGCCTGTTCAAGGGGCTTGACGTAGCGGACGTTATTCGCATGGCCCTGTTTGATGGCACGTTCTACCATCTGTGGTATCTGCCAGCGGTCATCCTGGGCGCTCTGATTGTATTCCTTTTGAGTCGCAGGCTGCCGTTCCAGGCGGTTATGGTTGTCAGCCTGTTTCTGTATGGCATTGGCTTGATGGGAGACAGCTATTTCGGTGCGATCTCCGGTGTGCCGGTTCTGTCCACGGCCTATGACGCTATGTTTCATGTATTTTCCTATACCCGTAACGGACTCTTTTACGCGCCTGTCTTTTTGACGATGGGCGCATGGCTTGGTCATTCCACACGGACTTGCAGCATGAAAATGAGCGCGGTTGGGTTTGCGTTTTCCATGATGCTGATGACCGTCGAAGGATTTGCCCTTCATCATCTTGGCTGGCAACGCCACGATAGCATGTACCTTGCTCTGCTGCCGTGCATGTATTTTCTCTATCAGCTTGTAATGAAGTGGGATCGCAAACCGGGACCATTTTTACGGTCTATTTCCACCTGGATTTACCTCATTCATCCTCTTTTTATTGTGGTTGTACGGGGAGCGGCAAAAGTAACTGGCCTTGAGGATATGCTGGTACAAAATAGTCTGATCCATTATCTTGCAGTATCAGTGTTGTCTGTTCTGTTTGCTGTGTTGATAGCTAAGTTGCCCATTTTTAGAAAGAAAAAAGTATTCCAGAAAGGGCGGGCATGGATAGAGCTTGACCGTGCTGCGCTGCACCATAATGTGGACGCCCTTCGCGCTTTGCTTCCTAATGGCTGTGAGTTGATGCCCGCCATCAAGACAAATGCCTACGGGCATGGTGCGGTCTTGATTTCACGGGAGCTGAATTGTATGGGCGTAAATGCCTTCTGCGTCGCAACTGTTCAGGAAGGGGCCGAGTTGCGTAAAAATAGCGTCAACGGAACGATTTTAGTTTTGGGCTATACCCACCCGAGGGATTTTTCACTTCTGCGCCGCTATAACCTGACGCAGACCGTGCTTGATCTTTCTTATGCGAAGGTACTCGACCGATATGGTAAAAAGATTTCGGTGCATGTCAAAATTGATACGGGAATGAGCCGTTTGGGAGAGCGCAGCGAAAAGATAGAAGAAATCATCAGAATTTTTCAGTGTAAGAACTTGAAAATCGAAGGTGTTTTTACCCATCTCTGTGTGGCTGATGAAACTTCCCATGAAAGTATAAAGTTTACTCATACCCAGGCAAAAGCCTTTTACGACGTCATTGCCGAGCTTCATCAGCACGGATTCACATGCCCTAAAAAGCACATCGTCAGCAGTGACGGCCTTTTGTACTATCCAGAACTAGCTGAAAACTATGCAAGGGTTGGGATCGCACTCTATGGAATACTCAGCACCCGCGCCGATACGGAACGCTGCGGCATTTCCCTGGAGCCGGTTTTGTCCATAAAGGCGCGAATCGCCTTAGTCAAAGATTTATTTGCAGGTGAAGCAGCCGGTTACGGACTGCAATTTGTCGCTTCGCAGGATAATAGAATAGCGGTTGTGGCAATGGGATATGGTGACGGCATCCCGCGTTCCCTGTCGTGTGGGGTGGGAAGTGTTTTGATTCAGGGCATCAAAGCCCCTATTGCTGGACGGATATGTATGGATCAAATGCTGGTGGATATCTCCAACATTCCGAACGTCAAGTCTGGAGATGTTGCTGTGATTATTGGGCAGTCTGGAAATGAGAGAATAACCGCCTGTGATCTTGCGGAGCAGGATGGGACAATCTCTAATGAAATCCTTAGCCGTCTGGGTGAACGGTTGGAAAGGCTGTTAATTTAAGATTTTGAAAGGTCTATTTTAGCAAGTTTATATCTATATCAGAATCAAAGATAGAGAAATACCCGCCAAATAAAAAAAACGGCGCTTTGGCGGGTCATTTTTCATGCCTAAATATTCTAAAGCAACTCAAGTAACCCTCCAAACCCGTGAAGTTTGGAGGGATTTCTTATGTGTTGGTCTCTACAGACTACACCGCTGCGCATCTGCTGCAGCGATATTAGGCTATCTGCATAATCAGTGATTACATAGGTGATTCGTCAAAAAAAGACTATGTTCCTCAGCGGATAGCTATGCCCACCAACACGAACCACCAGAGCAGGTAGAACGTGAAATAGTATATAAGAGCGTACTTATGGACGGTCATGTCCACAGGTGCGCTCTTTTTTTGCTGCACAGAATCATACCTCGATGCCGGTCACCGCCTCTTGTCCTTCGTTTTCAATCACATTTTGAAAATTAGGAGGACAAGCATATGTCAGAGAACAAAAAATATACCATCGTAGTAAAACGGCAGCGTGTCGAGGTCAGTGAGGCCGTCTACCGTGCCTACCATAAAGAGCGGGAAGCGGAACGCTACCAAAACAAGCTGATCCATCAAAATGAGCTTTCGCTAGAGCGGTTCCGAGAGGACGGTGTCAACATTGATTACCTCATTGTCCGTGTTCAACCAGATATCGTGGACAAGCTTATTCGTCAGGAACAGCTGGAGGCGTTATGGATCGCTCTTCAATTCTTACCGGAGGATGAACGTTTCCTCATTGATGAACTATTTTTCAATGATAAAAGCGAGCGCAAGTTGGCCACGGAGCTTGGAATGGCTACCATGACACTCCATGACCGCAAGCATCGTATACTCAAGAAGCTGAAAAAACTCCTTGAGAATTAAAAATTAATCCGTACACCCCCCTCACTTTTTCCTTTATAGAAGTGAGGGGGATTTTTCTATCTCTCGTGTTCCTTGAAAAATACCGAAACTATTCGGTCATATCCAGCAGCTTAAATACGTTAGCTGTTCAGCTCCGATGAGGGGAAAGCGGCTTCGGAGGACACGCCAAGACCATCTGCGGATAGGTCAGAGCTATCCGTAAACACGATAGCATCAAAGATGTCGAGCGAAAAATGTCCGTCCATAAAGCAATCTGTGGTAGATTGCCCCGCCATGATCTGAACAGCCTACAATGATACTTCCGCATAGCCACAGACATCGCAATGGATGCGGTCGCCGGAGAACCCGGTGAGGGTGAGAGTCCCATGACAGCCACTAACCAAGGCTGGTTTAAGCTGACTGCCCAAAGGACGAAATTGTCCTTATGCCGGAGGCAATCTGCCTGTGGTGTTCTGCTTCGGGGAGTAGTGTCGAATAGAAGCAGCAGAAAACGAAGAACAAGAGTTTTGTTATACCAGAAACTATAAGGGCAGCCGCCCTGCGGGTACACCCGGTCACATTTGGCGGCTGTCCTTATCCTTGTGGTATAACACCGATTTCACGAAAAGGAGGAATGCTAAATGCGTATTTACAAAGGTGATATGTTCTACGCCGATTTAACTCCAGTTGTGGGCTATGAGCAGGGCGGCATCAGGCCTGTGCTGATAATTCAAAACGATATCGGAAACCGCTATAGCCCAACTGTTATCGTAGCGGCTATTACCAGTCGCACCGAAAAAAACCATCTACCCACCCATATCCGGCTGTGCAGCCAGCAGTATGGCTTGCGGCAGAATTCCCTTGTGCTGCTGGAGCAGGTGCGAACCATTGACCGTTCCCGCTTGCGTGAGTACATAGGCCATTTGAGCGAACCACAGATGCAGCAGATTAATGAAGCCTTAGCCGTAAGCTTCGGTCTGGATGCCCTGCTGCCGGAACCGCAAATGAGCCTGAGTTTGTAAAAGGAGGTGCTTTATATGGACAAGAAATCCGCTTGGATTTATTGCCGCATCGATGCGCCGGAAGATATCCACGGAGTTTTAAAAGGACAATACGAGAGGTTGGAAACCTATGCAGCACAGATGGGGTTTGCCGTTGTCGGCTCCTCACAGGACTTGGGCAGCGGTCTGCATTTTGACCACCCCGGCCTGCAGACTGTTCTGGAAGCAGCAAAAGCCGGGAGCTTTCATATCCTGCTGGTGGATTCGGTAAGCCGGATCGGGCGGGATATGGCAAAGACCATGAACTTTATTCAAACAATCAGCAACTGTGGAATCAGCATTTATTCCCCGATGGAGGGCGAAATCAAGCTGTCTGATTTGGCAATGCTGCTGTTTCAATTGCGATAGGAGGAAACGCTATGACAAAAACAGAGCCGGTAAACGAAGTCCGTTATTTAATGGCACACAACTTTCTCACCTATCTTCTGGAGCAGGGCAAAATTAGCCTTAAGGAATTTCAGATTGCAGATGGGTTTGCGGTCGAGAAGTACAAGCCGAGGCTCCGGATTATTTAGTGGATTTTGTGATAGCTTTCTCTGCATCTCTGTGGTAGTGTATGTGCTAATACCCAAGGGGTATTGAACTTACACGAAAGGAGAATCCACGATGCAAAAAGAAAAAACAATCAGGGTTGCTGTTTACTGCCGTGTAGCAACAGAGGCACAGTTAACAGCTGAAAGCTCAGAAAAAGAGCAGACCAAACGGTTGTAGCAAGCTCTGAAAGAACAGGAGGTGCCGCCATGCCGCAGGTACAGGTTATTGAACCGGTAAACGCCATTTACCGCTATGCACCGCCCAAGCTGCGTGTCTGCGCCTACGCCAGAGTCAGCAGCGATTCGGCAGATCAGCTGAATTCCTTTTCGGTACAGACGGAGCATTACACCTCCCTGATTGCCGGAAATGACGAATGGGAGCTGGTGGACATTTATGCTGATGAGGGCATCACCGGAACCCGGTCAGATAAGCGGGAGGAATTTCAGCGGATGCTTTCCGACTGCAGGAAAGGAAAAATAGACCGCATCCTTGTAAAATCCGTTTCCCGGTTTGCAAGGAATATTCACGACTGCCTCTCCACCGTCCGGGAGCTGAAAGCCCTCGGCATCGAGGTGGAATTTGAAGAAGATGGCCTCAAGACAGCGGATATGCACGATGAGATGATGATCGGAGCCTTCAGCTCCATTGCTCAGGAGGAATCCACCTCCATCTCCAACAATATGCGCTGGAGCTACGCCCGGAGGATGCAGAACGGCAGCTTCACTTGCTGCTGCGCTCCCTACGGATACGACCTTGTAAATAATACGCTGATTCCCAATCCCAAGGAAGCAACCGTGGTGCGCCGGATATTTGGAAACTACCTCTCCGGCAAGAGCATGGATCAGATCGCAACCGAACTGAACACCGATGGCATCCCCTGCAAGAACGGTGAAGTCAGCTGGCTGTATACCGCCGTCAGCTATATCCTTAAAAGTGAACGCTACATCGGCGATGCCCTGCTGCAGAAATCTTACACCACCGACACCATGCCTTTTCAAACCAAACGCAACAAGGGTGAGCTTGACCGCTATTACATCACCGGCTCCCATGAGCCGCTCATCAGCCGGTCAGAATTTGAGCAGGCACAGCAGCTGATGAAAGCCCGTAACGCCCTCTGCCCAAGCAAGGGACGTGGCAGGCAGTACGCTTTCTCCGGGAAAATCAAGTGCGGAAAATGTGGTACGAGCTTCTCCCGCAGGGTGACCAATGGAAAAACCTATTGGGTCTGCCATAAGCACTTCCGCAGCAAAGAACTGTGTGAAATTCGTCAAATCCGGGAGGAGGCCATCATACATGCCTTTATCCGAATAGTTAACAAGCTAAAACAGAACAGCCGCTACATTCTTTTCCCTGCCTTAACAGAGCTGATGTATCTCAAATCCAAAATTAGCATGAGCGATGCGAAAGTCGGAAGCATCAACAAGGAAATAGCGGAACTCACCAAGCAGAGTCTGGTACTGAATCGTCTCAGGACGAAAGGTTACATGGACTCTGCTATTTTTATGCAGAAAAATAATGAAATCAACCAGCAGCTCGACCTCCTGAAGCGCAACCGCCGCAGACTGTTGGAAAGCGATGCGGACGATGAGATGATTTCCAACTGCAAGCTGCTGATTGAGCTGATAGAACAGGGAGCGCCGTACCTGACAGGGTTTGACGAAACTCTGTTTCACAGTATTGTCAATCAGATTGTTGTCACCGAGCAGGATCAGCTGAAATTCTGCCTCATCGGTGGGTTTGCCTTTACGGAGCAGTTGCCAAAGGAGGTGTTCGGACGATGAAGAAAAACCGATACCTTCCTTTCGGTTATCACATTCAAAACGGTACGCTGTGCATTCATGAAGTGGAAGCCGCTGTGGTACGGCAAGTTTTTGAGGATTACCAAGACGGGATGTCCTATCTCCGGATTGCCGAGCGGCTTACTGCGAAAAGCGTCCCCTATATGTAGAACCGCACCGACTGGAACAAGCATAGGGTCAAGCGGATGCTGGAGAATTCTCGCTACTGCGGCGATGATGACTTCCCACTGATTATCCCTGCCGACACGTTCGAGGCGGTAGCCGCCCTGATCGGGCAGAAAAGCCAAGTGGAGCCTTTATCCGAGGAACTGGACAGCATCCGCAGTAAGGCGATTTGTGGGGCTTGTGGAGCCAAATACAAAAGGGATGGCAGAAGCAAAAATTATGAAGCATGGTGCTGCTCCGCCGAGGGGCGCATCACACCCAAGCGCATTACCGACCAAGCCCTGCTGGAGAGTGTAACAGAAATACTAAATGTGATTATCAGCAATCCGAGCCTGCTGGAGCTTCCTTCACCGCACAGGGAGAACTATTCTCTTGATGTTGCCCGGACGGAAAACCAAATCAATCGGGAGATTGAAAAAAGCGAGGTGGACAGCGAC
>JAHDPQ010000178.1 GCA_018434245.1 Oscillospiraceae bacterium | reverse complement strand
GCGAGAACCATAGTGGGATGGAAACATGAGGGGTATGATTACGAAAGCTAAAAAGGGCCAGGTTGAGCGAGAACCATAGTGGGATGGAAACAGCAGCAGGGGATTATCAATCCCCACCCGATCGAAGAGTTGAGCGAGAACCATAGTGGGATGGAAACGTATCTGCTCGCACAGTATCTGCGATAGATCCTGGTTGAGCGAGAACCATAGTGGGATGGAAACTGGTAATCTTCTTTTCTGCCATTTTGTCACCTCCGTTGAGCGAGAACCATAGTGGGATGATAGGAGCGGTTGTTGGTTGTTCGTTGTTGGTTCCTGGTAAGAACGAGATCCCGTATAGGAGCATTACGGGATGACAGTACGGGGACACCACGGGACGACCCTGAATAGGAACATTT
This sequence comes from Oscillospiraceae bacterium, assembly GCA_018434245.1. GTDB lineage: Bacteria > Bacillota > Clostridia > Oscillospirales > Ruminococcaceae > WRAV01. Next base: position 1,694 of record JAHDPQ010000178.1, on the reverse strand, counting down.
CAGGGCAGGCTCATCAGGGCAGGCTCTCCCTTCAGGTCATCCTGACATGCTCCTAGTTAGGATCCCGGACTTCGCGACCGGTTTTTCGATATCGGAGATAATAAGATGCTTAGAACCGCTAGACCATCATCACAAACGCTGAATCTTCTGAATATTCTTGAAAGCAAATTCCCCGATTTTTATCTTGCAGAGGGCACAGCTCTGGCGATGTACTGTGAACCCCGTGTGAGCTATTATCTGGATTTCTTTACAGCTGAGTCTTTCAGGCCAGTAGTGATGCTGGGGTATTTGAAGCGCCCACGATCCGGAATCTGGTTTTGATCATATTGGGGATGGAGTTTTTGTTTGCAGAAGGTAAATGCAGAACTCCACTTCACAGCGTTCATGTTTCGTAAGAAGCGGGTCTTTCAACGATCACTGGGTGAAATATGGGAACAAGTGAAACCTGGAAACTTTTTATTCGGGTTCTTTCTGTGTGATTTGATTGAAATTCCCGTGCCTGTCTTGAGTTCAGGATTCAGTTCGAAAGCCCAGGAATTTTCTGAGAAAATCTGAGGGTGTGACAATTGCAATTCCTTCAATTTCCTTTAGATCAAGCAGATGATGATCTCCAGATACAATGTATTTTGCACCCGCCTGAACTGCACATGTAATGAATTTAGTATCATCAGGGTCTTCGATACTGATTTTGATATCTTCAGGGCAGTCAATTACGATCGAGCTCAACCTCAGGTAAGATACCAACCTATCCAGCTGATCTTTATTGATCCCGGTGATGCGTAACAGTTTCGGTCGCGACAGGACATCTATCAGCTCTTGTAGAGTTTCTTCAGAGAAAGCAAGCTCAAAAACACCCTCTCTCCAGAGATCAAGGATTCTTGCAGGAGAACTCTTGCTGGATATGATTGCAGATATCAGAACATTGGTGTCTAGTACGACTCTTTCAATTTTTTGGTCACTTTTCTCTTCTCGACTCTTCGAGAGCTGTACGGATTTCTTCTTCAATTTCCTCTTCGGTGAAAGCCTGGGCGTTCGTCCTCACCTTCTGAACCAACTGAAAAAATTCGGACTTTGCCTTTTCTTTGTTAATCACGGCAACAGGCGTAAGCACGATTCTGCCGCCTTCTACTTCGACCTGTACATAGTCGCCTTCCTTCAGTCCAAGAGAATCGAATATCTGTTTTGGTATCGTGACCTGCCTGCTTCTTCCAGCTTTTACTAATTCCATATAATCACCTTTTCATATATTACTTTATTAGTATTATAGCATCTTGCACTTGTATATGCGAAAACGAGACCCCTGGAACTGGTCAGTTTCCATTTTCGCCGGAGCCATTCAGCCTTTGAAAGGGCAAGAACGGGATCCCGTATAGGAGCACTACGGGATGACGGTACGGGGACACCACGGGATGACCCTGAATAGGAACATTCCAGGGCAGGCTCCACGGGATGACAGTCCCCTCCCGTCATGCCGGACTCACTTGACGTCATTCTGAGCTTGACTCAGAGTCACGGTTTTCTAAGGAGTGGATCCCGGGTCGGAGCCCGGGATGACAGTATAGGTTCATTACGGGATGACAGGATGGGAGAGCATTTCAGGGCAGGCTCATCAGGACAGGCTCCACGGGATGACACGGGATGACAGTCTTACTCCCTTCCCGTCATTCTGAGCTTGACTCAGAATCACGCTCTTT
>JAHDPQ010000110.1 GCA_018434245.1 Oscillospiraceae bacterium | reverse complement strand
TCAGGTCACGCCACCGGCGGACATTCCGGCGGTAGGATGACTGGCGCTCTTCTCTTCGGCGTTTGGGTCATTTCTGCCCGGCGTTTTAGGCCTTTTTCATTCCGGCGTTGACAACGCAGTATCTTCCTCAAAGCAATATAAACTGCAACTGCTTCATCCGACCAATCACTTGTGATATACTTTTTACTAAGATAAACATTCATATACTTTCTGATTCCTTTCTACTTATACATTTTTGGTCTATTACTATATTCCGTCACTGCTACCCATAGCTCCGGTGTAGATTCAAAAATCCAAACATTAAATTTAGTATTGTTAAAATCCGTATCTACCCTCACATAATTAAACCCCTTAGACAGCAAAAAGCTACATAGCCTCATCGTTTTACAAACATACATAATTCAAAATCCTTTCTTATAAAATCCGATTTAGGATGACTTATTTCACCATGGTTAAAAATCCGTACAAAAAGTGTACACGTACATCCCAAAAACAAGACTTACGTGTACAAAAAGTGTACGGATTCTTTACTTAATTAAATACTAATAATAATTCAATAGAGATAATATTTTCCTACCTCTGGCGAGGAAGGATGACTCTTCTTTATTAAGTTGAATCTTCTCTTAGATACATTCTCGTTTCAGATATTTATTCTTCATCAGGTCTTTTATATTTGTCTAGGGATTCTCTTATTTCATCTGTGGCATCAAATACCCAGAAGTTACATTTACTTCCTTCGTTGAAGCATTTGAATAAATATCTATATCCATTGTCCTTTAGATATAACATCTTCCTGCAACTGTAGCAGATGATAAATCTTTCACTGATTGATTTCTTCCATTCTTCTTGTCTCATACTATTTACACCTTTCTGCTGATAACATAACTGTTTTTATATGTTTCCGCTGCCGACATAATGGACAACGGATTATCTTCATAAATTGATCTCAACTGGTATTTACTAATACATTCCTTTTTTACGGCTTGCACTAGTTCAAATTTATATGTAGGTAGCTTTATGAAAGTGGCATTGCATTGTAAGATACCATCTTTTATATTGATAGGAGTAGTCAGTTTATATTTTTTTATGTGGTCTACAAAGTATTGATTATCGTACTCTTGTAAAAGTGGCAACAGGTATTGATCCATACCTAACATCTCATACCAGTAGATATTAATATCCTTATATCTGCCACCCTTGTTGTAGTAACCTATGTACCAGCCGTCAATGCAGAGTAATGTAGTTAGCGATGTCTCAGATAATCTGGATAACTCTTTACCAAACAAACTACATACTAATGCCAATGTGCTACCGTTATATTTCTTGTAATATACGCTTGTCATAACATTGGGATTTATGGCCTGCGGATTATCCAAACAGGTAAAGTGGTTATCAAATGTTTTGCCCTCAACAATGCTTAGGTCTACATAGATAGGTTCTTTTCCTGCTGTTATCTCTTTGTTGAAATATAATCCTTTATCAAAAGAATAATAGCCACCAATTTCCAATCCAGTATACTGTCGTATGGTCTGGCAGGAATAGTAGCTATCAAAATCATTTGTCATAACTAGATAATGCTTTTCTGGGTTTAAGTCCTTATACCATGTGGGCATTTTATTTAATAATTGTTGATTCATACTACGCTTATGTAGTATTTAGAGCCATTCAACAGGTAATCGAAGTATTAGTTCTCCCTATTGAGTAAGCGATTTACAAAATCACCACCCAACACGCTTATATTTCTTATGCTTCTGCACACTACAGAAACCCCCTTTCGATTTTCTTTATAATGTTTTCTTGAGTTTTATTTCCGACATTGTCGGAAGTTTTCAAGTCCACCATTGGCGGGTTTGATTTGCTTCACCCAACAATGTTGGGTCATCCAATGTATTTGAGCTTTCCAACATTGTTGGAGTCCTCTGGTTATTTTGATTGCTTCTCTGCAAAGGCAAGATTCATAGCATCAATAATTTGCCTATAGTTATTTTCTGTAAATGCCCTCCTGTCGTTTTCAATCTGACCGATTAGTTGAGGTGACACTTCACAGAATTTAGCTACATCTCTAAGAGATAATCCCTTGTATTCTCGTATTTCTTTAAATTCCTTTCCTGTTATCACGTTTGATTTTTCTCCTTTCATCAGTTATCATTTGCCGATATTCCCCGTTGTGGACGGTTCGTCCTTAACGGGAGTTCTAATACCTTGCCAAGGTTTTCACCTTTTCTATACCCACTGAAACCAATGGGCATAGAAAAAGGGGCATGTCACAAAACGTGACACACCCTCACTCACTAACCCTAGCGACGGTTCGTCCCTAGGGTTACGCAATAGTCTTGCGACAGATAACAACACCTTTGTCATCAAGCAATTTGGTAGCGTACAAAGAGGAAGCCACAACATCAGTTGCAAGCAGAAGTGCTTCTCGGCTTTCCTCAAGAGTAATACCTTTCTGGAATACATAACCCAGAGCATCCTTTTTGATAATATAAGTTTTGGCTTCATTACTGGCATATGTACCGTTATTGGTGACGATTACAGGAATGCCGAAATAGTAGCCAATAATACCATTCTGTACAATAGCATTGCCGCTGGTCTGATAGGTAAGAGCAGTATTTACAAACTCATCCATACCAACAAAGCTAGAGCGAAGTTTGGAGTTGATGATAATAGCGGCAAAAGAATCTGTATCTACATTATCGCCAAAGTTATCAATGGCAGTTTGGAGTTCGCCGGAAGTGATTTTATTTCCATCCGCTACTGCACTCTTAAACACCGCATCCGTATCAATGGCAGCGGCAAGATCAGTGTCAATAGTTTTTGCCATAGCAGTAACCACTTGCTCTACAATCTTATCTTGTATTGCGCCCTTAATCTGTGCTTTTTCACAATCGTACACACGAAAGGCAGAGCCGATATATTTAATAATTGCTTCACTATCGGTCATGTCAATAACAGCAGGGGTCAGGGCAGTACCCTTAACAACGGTTTCTACGGTAGCGGTTCTTTTCAGTTTAGGAAAGTGCATGGTATCGCCAGCGGATTTAATTTCAGGAACAAGGGAAGTAGCGTCAAAAGCAACGGAGCCAAAACGGAGAGTAGTACCAAGTTTCTCATTAATGGCGTTTGCGAAAACTTCGGGAATAAATAAAGTAGCCATATATTTTACCTCTTTCTAATTTTCAATGTTATTTAACCCTGTGGACGGTTAGTCCACCTCGGACTAATTCTTACATCCCCATAAACTTCTTAGCGAGTTCAGGGTTTGTGTTGTAAAAATCCTGCTTCTGTGAATAACTCATCTTTGCCCATGCTTCTTTGGAGATCTTTTCATTCGGAGTGTGTCCTGTAGGTTTATATCCTGCTTTTTCCAATCTTGTGGAAACCAGATTTTCAATAACAGTATGAAAACTTTCTACGTCCACATCATCTTTTAGGAAGTCGGCAATAGAGCCATCCAAATTTTTAGATTGTAGAGTTGCTTGCAAACCAATTTTCTTTTCCTTCGCTTCCAGAGCCTTGATCCGATTCTCATAATCAATCTCTGTATCTGTTTTCTGTGCAGGAATCTTAGATTCAAGTTCTTTAATCTTGGTAGAATAAGTAGTTCTCAATTTATCCTCCGCACTCTGGATTGCTTTGTCAAAATCGGTTTTGGTCATAGTAACAGTTTCGTCTTGATTCTGATTTTCTAGGTTTTTGTTTTCTTTCATGTTCATACCTCTTTCTATATTTGTAGTTATACCTACATGCCCTCTGGGAGTTCACATAGGCATCCCTGGTGTTTTTTTGATCGTATCCTATTCATAAGTTAGAAATTTTAGCAAGTGTCGATTGTGCTTTAGTGGTGCGGGTTCGCAGATATATGAAGTTGGAATGGTACTGACCACAACCTGATACTTCGCTGCTTTTTCTTATACTTATCATAAGTTAGAAAAATAACGAAACCCTCATAAACGTGATGTTTATGCGGGTTTACGGATGTATGAAGTTAAAATTGACTTATACAGATTTTTTATTCTTATAATACTCGCGCTGTTTGGCTGCATTATACTTATTCCAAGAAATCCTAATACAAGCATCGCATCGCTCACGGTTGTTTGCCATACTATCCACTACAACCTCTTCGCTACAATCAGCACAAACTATTATTTTCTCACCAATTGGCTGATAGTCCTTATGCTTTGTGATACCTTCCTTTATAGTGGAAAACAAAACACAGAGGAACCGCATGATTACACTATATTCCATAGGTTGGGGAAATCTTATATGCTATAAAAACGTGATGTTAATGCGGGTTTAGACATTGTTTTGTTTTTATTAAAACATACCGTCTTAATTGCGGTATTTATCCTTGAAAAATTAAAACCTGAAAAAATGTGACGTTAATGCGGGTTTAAGTGTTATTTTGTTTTTATCAAAGCTTGCGTCTACTTTTTATTTTCAACCCTCTGCTCTAAAATATTTAACCGCTGATTCATGTTATCCAAAGTAATACTCATTTTATCCATATTGGAATTAATATTAACCAACACCTTATTCTGGTTATCAATGCAATTCATTAATTTATCTTCTCTGCGTACATTGTCGTCTCGCTGCTGGTTTGTAAATTTATAAATGAACCACCCTAATCCAAGGCAACAAGCAATAGGAAACCCTACTGTGGTTATGAGAGTGGTAATTGTTTGTGCGTCCATTATGACCTCCCTCCATTATATTGGAAAAGCAAAACCTAAAAAACCGCATACTTAAAGGCTTTTTTGGATTTAACATAAAAGCAAAACCCGCAAAAACGTGATGTTAATGCGGGCTTGCAAATTATTTCGTTTTTAAAACTGCTAGCGTTACATATTATGTAATTCTTCTGTATTTTTGAACTCTTTTTCTTGTATTCTCTCTATTTTTTATTTCTTGACATTCAGAACACCTATCAGTTTTACTTGCTTTACTACCTACTTTAACTTCTTCGCCACAATCAGCACAGATCAATACCTTGGTCTTTATAGGCTTATAATACTGAATATCACTAGAGCAAACACCACAGTATCATTTTGAGTCTTCCCATCCGCCAATGGCGGGTCGGGATTCCCAGCACTCCCTTGCCTCACCCCATAAATCCGCTAGTATAATGAAATAATCTTAATATCCTGTATCACTTCACAATTGTATTCAGTACTCCATGCCCGAAGTTGGAATGTAGTATTGACTGGTGCGGTAGTTTTTGCTTTGAACCGTATTCTACCACATCCATATTCGGGTGATTCGTCAGAAAATTCTACACTATCAAACCAACTCTCCTGTGCATTGAGTAATTCCCATTCAATAGGTATTACAAAGAATGATTTATTGCTCCCACCAACTTTAATCTCTGGACTGCCGGAATAGGTAATTCCCATAGCATAAGAATCTGAACTTCCTTCTTCTACCACAACTGTTTTAGTCACATGCATGTTCTGCTCAACCCATGTTGCGGTAAAAGTAACAATACCGGTGGAGATGAATGTAACTGTACCTGTTTCATCTATAGTGGCTATGGAAATCAGACGATAACCACTCTATTGTAGCGGTAGTATCAGGAGTACCATCAATGGTTGCAATGGCCGCAAAGGTAGGATTATCATTAGTAGTGTAAGTGTTCTTGGCATTATCGATGGTGAGAGTGTATTCAGCAGGTTTTGTAATGGTAATTGACTTGGTGTGAGTTATATTGTGTTCCTGCCATGTAGCGGAGATATCCACGCTGCCTAGTTCTATAAAGGTAACAAGTCCATTGGAATCTACAATGGCTTTGGAAATGTCCGTAGATTGCCAGAGAATAGTTGCATTGGTGACAATGTTATCATTTGCCTTTGCAGTAGCTACCAATTGGGCGGTAGAAACTCTGTCATATGAATCATTGGCAGTAATGGTAACGGTGTAATTTATTTGTGGCTCCGCTTCACTTTTTATGTAGATATAAATGAGGTTGTTTTTATAGATCAGATTCTCGATCTTCCACCAACTGCCCAGGATCGGAAGATAGTTCCTAGTTTCAGAGTTCTTGTTAGAGAATTATCTTCTGCTAACATTAATACATTTCCACTCACTAAAGATAATACGCTGCCACTGTTGGCCAGTGCATCATTCACATCATTGGCATAGACAGGAATACTTTGCTCTATCCCTTGAGAGATATAATTAATTGTAGCATTGGTTTGGCGGAGGTCAGATTTTAGATAAACATCGTTCTCGGCTGTTTCCTGATTGATAGATAAATAGGTGGCATTTTTGAATTTCAGGAGTTGTCCGGCACGAATAGGGGAATCAACAGGGTAGAAGATGGTGGTAGTATTGGTGGGTTTATTTAAGTCACTGTTACGTCGAAATAGAACGTTACAGGGCGTGTTCTCTGTATAGGTGGTAATTACCTTACCTTCACGCTTTAATGCGTCTACAAAGGCAGAATATAGCGTATCATACATTGTAACACCCCCTTAGTCATGATACATAAAGTTAAATTGAGATTCCTTCATCCCTTGATAGTCCGGAATAGAAAGAATTCTGGCTTCAATATCTTCTAATCTCTTTTGGAGATACGCATAGGCTTGGCTTGTAGTTGTAAATTCTGTTACTATGCTACGGAATAAGTCGATATTGTTTGACAAACTTTGGAGAATGTCATACACTGTTTGTAGTAACTGCTTCTGCATCGTTGATTTGCTGTAGGCAGCAGCGGGGGAGAGGTTGTTCTCTTCTAGGTAGATTGAGAATGTATCGTCAGAGTAATAGGATTTATTGTTCAGTCCTATTTTTAGGCGGTCTAGGGTAGTTATAGGTGTGGGCATGAAAGTGGCTCCTTTCTATAGATTCATTATTAACTAGTTAGAGATTTACTTATTACTTGAAAGTGGGAAGTAGAAGATGAAACAGTTATTTTTATGTTTTATTCTAATTATATCAACTGTATTTTTAAGCTCATGCATCGACTTTGAAAATCCGAAAATTCAATCAGACACTGAAAATACTAACTCAACATCAATCTCTCCTAATGAAGATAATGACCAGATAAATATACTCAGTGAAAAACGAAATGAAGTAATAAAGCGATTTAAAAATGAAAGAAAGGTTATTGGGACTGGTAGGTTTATTGAAGATACATATAACCAATTTCCAGATGATGAAGTAATATCTGTAATTTATTATTATATGACCGCTGTTGATTGCAGAGACTTTTATCAATCGTCAAGCGATAATAGTTGGCTCGAAGAAGCAAAGCTATATGCAGCAAAAATTCCTTCATCCTATAATGGCGTTTTTGCAGATGAAATCATTCCATTTGTTCAAGATTTTCTGGGTGATGAATGGGCTGAACTAAAAGAAAAATCTGAAGAATTAGAACACAATTTTGACAATTTAACTTTAAAGAATAAAGTCGAAATCTATAATTTTGTTCAATCTAAATATGACCACTATGATAAACTGGAAGGCAAAAATACTGGCGATAAGTATAGCGATAATATTTTTGAAGAAACTGCAAGTAAATACAATATTAGTGTTTTTCAAGTTAAATCAATATGGAATGATACAGATGTTTTAAAAGAAGCGAACTCACAATCTTTAAAGTCATCTGAATCTACAAAACCTTCTGGATCTA
>JAHDPQ010000113.1 GCA_018434245.1 Oscillospiraceae bacterium | reverse complement strand
GCAATGTGGGCGTAAATACGCCCTTTTTTCTTGCGCTTCCACTTGATTTGCAAGAAGAACCCCTGATTTCACGCAAGAAATCAGGGGTTCTTTGACAGGCTGAGGGCCACCCAATATGGGTGGCCCTTTTACCATGTTGCAATGGTAAATCCCGGCACTTCAGGGCTGGGGGCAAGGAAGATGGCTTATCAAAAGAAAAGTATTTCTCTGGTAACTTTCGAGCTTTTCCAGTTGACAAAAGCTCCTACCCTGATTATATTAGAGATATTGAAAGTATCCTAAAATAGGAGGCTTTCCTGCTGAAAGGCTGTTGCCCCCTGATGGTAACTCCGCGCCAAATCGCAATGGAAAAGCCGCCGTCCCTAAGCCTTTCTCCTGAAGCGGTAAGCGTTGGGCGGATTGATGGGGAGGGCACCGGTCTCACCGGTGTAAATCATGAGAAATATACGACTCTGGAGACATTATATGAATGCGTATTTTGCTCGGCAGCCGATTTTGGATGAGAATCTGAATCTGTTTGGCTATGAGTTGCTTTTTCGGCCCAATCCACAGACCACCACCTCTGGCAAAAACATTGTTGTGGATGGAGACAGTGCCACCTCCAGCGTGCTAAACGCCATCGAATGGGGCGGAATCAAAAAAGTGACAGGGGGCACCCATGCCTTTGTCAACTTTACCGAGCAGCTGCTGTTGGCCGGATTCCCCACCTTGTACCCCAATCAGCATCTAGTGGTAGAGGTGCTGGAAACGGTGCGGATCAACCCCCAGGTGTTGGAGGCCATTCGCCGGCTGAAGGAAAAGGGTTATATCATCGCGCTGGATGATTACGAGTACCGCCCCAACGATCAGTACCTGCTCTCGCTGTGCGATATTGTCAAGGTGGAGGTGGATGGGTCGGCCAAGTCCTTCCAGAACCTCCAGCGTGTGGTGCAAGCGGTCAACCTGCAGCAATGCCGGGTTCTGGCAGAAAAAGTAGAGACTCAGCAGGATTTTGAAGAGTCCAAAGCCTTGGGATGTACCCTGTTTCAGGGCTACTTCTTTGCCAAGCCCAAGGTGGTCACCGAAAAAACGATCAACCCTCTCAAGATTAACCAGATGCGCCTACTGCAGGAGATTGCAAAGCCCGGAGTGGATTTTCAGATTCTTGCCAATGTCATCAAACATGACGTAGCCCTCTCCGCCAAAACCCTGCGACTGGTCAATTCCGCATACTATGGCTTATCCCATGAAATAAAGAGCATCGGTCAGGCTCTGACCCTGCTGGGGACCAGCGAGCTGCAGCGGTGGCTGACCTACTCATCGTTAACGGGGTTGTGCGACAACAAGCCTTCTGAGCTGATCATCCTGAGTATGACACGGGCCCGTTTCTGCGAGAGCGTAGGGACGGCGATTAAGGGGTACGACAATGCCGACGCCTATTTCTTGACGGGGCTGTTCTCGCTACTGGATACCCTGACCGACTGCGACTTGGCCCAGTGCCTGGAACGGATGCAGATTCCCAAGCTTACAAAAATCGCCTTACTAGAAAGTGGAAATCACGGGCGCTACATACTGGACCTGATCATCTCCATCGAAACTGGAAACTGGAAAAACGTTACTCGTCTCTGTCAGGCTCTGGGCCTGAAAGAAGTGCTGGCCTACCGGTTTTATCTGGAAGCCATTGAAGCAGCCCAGCACTTCTTCGACGCAGACTTTGCGGAAGAAGAACAGACGGTGGAAAGCTAACACAAGTGGCATCAAAAAGGAGTCTGCCAATTGGCAGACTCCTTTTTGATGCCACAATATTTCGTTATGTCATCAGCTCCAGAACAGAAGAGCTTGCCGCTGTCACATCCCCCACCACCCAAGCGGGGATATTGCGCCGGGCCAGCCGTTGGACCAGCCGGCGGGCATCTTCTTCCGGCAGGGCAAAGCAGAGTCCACCGGAGGTCTGGGGGTCGCCGGCAATGTCCAGCAGCTCCCGACTGACCTGAGGGGAGACCGCTAAATAAGGCTTGACGTACTCCAGATTCCGGTAAGCGCCGCCGGGGACCATACCCATGGCGGCCATTTCCTGCGCGTGAGGCAACAGGGGAAGCCGGCCGGCTTGGATACGGATGGTTACGTCGCCCCCTGACGCCATCTCGTAGAGGTGGCCCAGTAGCCCAAAGCCGGTGATGTCGGTGCAGGCGTGAACCGCCAGCCCGCGAGCCGCTTGGGCGGCAGCAGCGTTAAGGGTAGCCATCAAGGCAAACATCTCCCTGCACTGCTCCATCTCGATGAAGTCGGCTTTGAGAGCGGTGAGGAGAATCCCGGTCCCCAAAGGCTTGGTCAACACCACCACGTCCCCCTGCCGGGCTCCGGTGTTGCGCAGAATCTCACTGGGATGGGCAAACCCGGTGACGCTCAGCCCATACTTTGGCACCGGATCTTCGATGGTGTGGCCGCCGGAAATGGTGCATCCGGCCTCCAGAGCTTTATCGGCGCCGCCCCGCAAAATTTCCCCCACCACCTCCTTGCCAAGGCAGGAGGTGACGCAGAGCAGGTTGAGGGCAAGCTTGGGCTCTCCACCCATGGCGTAGACGTCGGAAAGGGCGTTGCAGGCGGCAATCTGCCCAAAGAGATAGGGGTCGTCCACCATGGGTGGGAAAAAGTCCACCGTCTGGATCATGGCCAAGTCGCCGGAAATGCGGTAGACGCAGGCGTCGTCCGAGGTATCGAACCCCACCATCAGCGCAGAATCCTCTCTGCGGGGCAAAGTTTCAAGAATGTTGGAAAGGGCACCCGGCCCCAGCTTGGCCGCTCAGCCACCACCCGACACAAAACGGGTCAGCAATCCCTTTTCGTACACTCTCATCACCTCCTGATTGCAAAAAGCATGCTCCACTGCCCTTGGAATTATCATAGCCCGTTGGGCAGCAGTGTATTACACCATTGTATTATATCGCCTTTTTGCTCCGGCGGCAAGGGGACTGCATGGACAAACTAGCGGTGATCTTCCAGTAGGGCATAGTGTTCCCCCTCCACCTGGAACAGTTGCTCGAACTCCCCCACCAGCGGAATGGGGTCCTGATTCCACGCAAAGCGGGCGCAGGTTCCGCAGGAGGAGCTGAGGATTCGGGGCACGGGGGACAGCTCCACCGCAATCCCCTGTTCCCGCAGGGCCCGATCGCACTGAATGGCGTCAAAATGGGTAAAAAACGTAACGATATAAGATTTCAATGCCCGATCCTCACTTCTTAGACAGGGTAAGACAAACGTCCCCACCCTGCTCCAGAATGTCGGCCTTGTATCCGGCATGAGCAGCAAAGCGCAGGGTGTTTTCCCGGGCGGTGGGGTGATCTACCCAGATTTTGCAGGTCTGGGGCTGATCCGCCAGCGCCTGCTTTAACAAAATAACCGGCTGAGGACAGGAAAGCCCTCTGGCATCTATCTCTTTCACAAAACCGCACCTTCCTTTACTGATGAAACTGCCACTCTTTTGGTATTGAGGACGGCGATAAAGACCATGACGATTAAACCGATGATAACGGCGACTTTTCCACCTCCGGTGGGTCCGCCGGTCAGCACGCCGTCGGTGATGGTGTGGGCGGCAGAGGCAAGGCCAAAGTTGTGAGCCGTTGCCCCTCCCAGCAGCATCCCGATGACGGTGATGGCCGAGTCGGAGCTGCCCTCTCCAGCCATGATGAGCTGCCGCAGGGGGCAACCACCCAGCAGCACCGAGCCAAGTCCCACCACCAACATGCCCAAAAAGTTCCAGAGCCCGTCGCTGTGAGCCACCGGCTGAGGCAGAAAGCCCAAGTTAAAATATCCGCCCACCGTGGCGTTGAGTATCAGATTCCCCACCAGAGCGGCGACAAAGATGGCCTCAAAGCCCATCATCAGATTCCAGTCCTGAAAGAGGATGACGTCCCGGATGCCCCCTGCCATACACAGGCGGGTGCGTTGGGCCAGAGCTCCCACCGCCAGCCCTGCCGCCAGAGAGGTGATGATGGGAGCGTGCATGGAACCGGGGCCTTTTTCACTGAACAGGATGAAAGGAGGAGCCACTACCAGCAGAGCCAACAGAGCCACCTGAACTAAGGGAAGCCAGGCTCCCTCCAGAGGGGAAAGGGGGTAGGTGCGTTTAAGGCTATAGCCACGCTTGAGAAAGACCACTCCGGCTCCGATACCGGCGGAAAAGCCAAAAAGGCCCACAATGGCGTTGAGGTCTCCCCCTGCCAGCCGCAGAATCATCCGGAAAGGGCAGCCCAGAAACACAAGGGCTCCAATGGAGACAAAAAAGCCAAGGACAAACCGTATCATGGGGGAGGAACCGCCCCGGGGCTTAAATTCCCGGAAGATCAGAGAGACCACAAAGGCCCCCAGCACCAACCCAATGACTTCGGGGCGGATGTACTGCACCACCGCCGCTTGATGCAACCCCACAGCGCCGGCGGTATCCCGCACAAAGCAGGCCAAACAAAAGCCCATGTTTTTAGGATTCCCCAGCAGAACCAGAATTGCCGCAATCAATCCAATGACAATGCCAGCCAAAATCAGCCGGTTTCGTGCCCTTTTTTCCGTCATCCCACTACCTCCATTCTTTTTAGGAAAGCTGATTTATTTTATTATACCGGAAAGAGAAGCAGATAGGAAATTGTAAGAATAAATACAATCTCGCCCCGGTATTTGGTATTTTTATAGTGCTTGTACAAAATTTATGTTATACTGAAAATAATCAACCAATCGGAGGTGGGAGCTACGGTGAGGCCTGTATATCTGGACAACGCCGCCACGTCCTTTCCCAAGCCGCCCCAGGTGGTACAGGCGGTGACCCATTATATGACCGACATTGGCAGCAGCATCAACCGGGGCGGGTATTCCCGGGCCTACAGCACTGCGGAAACCGTTTTGGAAACTCGGGAGCGGCTCTGCGGACTGTTTGGATTTTCCAAGGCTCGCAATGTGATCTTTACCGCCAATGTTACTTACGCCCTCAACTTTCTCCTTAAAGGCTGCCTGCGCCCCGGCGACCACGTACTGACCGGACCGCTGGAGCATAACGCCGTCATCCGCCCTCTTGTTCAGCTACAGGAACAGGGCATCACCTTTGACCGGATTCCCCTTCTTCCCACCGGGGAGCCGGATCTTCAGGTCGTGAAGGAGATGATTCGCCCCAATACCCGCATGATGGCCCTGTCCCATGCCTCCAATGTCAGCGGGCAGATTCTGCCGCTGCAGGCTTTGGGCCGCCTCTGCCGGGAGCATGGAATCTTCTTTGTGGTGGATGCTGCTCAGACTGCTGGAACCGTTCCCATCCACATGGAGGAGATGGAAATCGACGGCCTTGCCTTTACCGGCCACAAGGGGCTGCTGGGGCCTCAGGGAATCGGCGGCTTTTTGGTGACCGATGACCTTGCCACTCAGATGCGGCCTCTGATAGCGGGGGGGACGGGGAGCTTTTCTCACCGGGGGACCATGCCGGACAGCCTGCCCGATCGCTTTGAGGCCGGGACCCCCAACCTGCCGGGGATTTTCGGTCTCCACGCCGCCTTGGATTTTTTAAGCACCACCGGGCTGAAAGCCATCCGCAGCCACGAGGTTGCCCTCACCTCCATCTTGGAGGAGGGGCTATGGGAGCATCCAGCTCTGCAACTGGTGGGTCCCCGGGACTCCCAGTGCAAAACCGGGGTGACGTCCATCAACTTTCTCGGGCGGGACAACGCCGAGATCGCCCGGCAGTTGGAAAGCCAATGGGGGATTATGACCCGCTGTGGTCTGCACTGTGCCCCCGACGCCCACCGGATGTTGGGGACCTATCCCCAAGGAACTGTCCGGTTCAGCTTTGGTTGGTACAACACCGAAGGGGAAGCCCGGTTTGCCCGCAACGCCATTTTAAGCATGGTTTCCTAGTGGCTTTATCTTATTGCATTGCTTGCGCCGCTGCTTCTCCCAACGGAGAAAACAGCGGCGCTTTCTTGTGCAGAATTAAAAGAATATTTTGAATTAAAAATTATATAATATGGTTGACAAATTAATGGAATAAGATATAATAATAACAAGTGAGAATGAGGGGGATATTCCGTTGGATAAAAGCATGTACAGCCTCATTTTGCTGGACGAAGTGGTGCAAAAGGTGGATCAAGCCGCCTATCGGCAGGGGATGAGCCGCTCCGCCATGGTCAACCAGATTCTGGCGGATTACGTTTCTTACATGACGCCTCAGCGCAGGATCGAGAGTATTTTTCAACAACTTTCCGAGACGGTGGAAGGGGGTGGCCTGCTGCAGGTACAGCAGACATCGGGCTCCATGCTGATGCTCCGCAGCGCCCTCAACTACCGCTACAATCCCACCATCCGCTACAGCGTGGAGTTCGGAACCGAAGCCGGGGGATACTTTTGCCGGTTTAAGGCGGTCACCCGCACCCAAAGCGATGTGTTGCTGCAGCACCTCACCCTGTTTTACCAGCTTTGGTGCCGGATTGAAGGGCAGATGCTCCAAGGCCGGGCTAACGCCGATTTAAGCTGCCAGATTAATGGGGGCAGCTTCAGTCGCCGCCTTATGGTGGAGCAGGAAGAAGGCCTGCCCGATTCCCATCAGCTGGGGCGGGCCATCGGCAGGTATATCCGCCTCTTCGACAAGGCCCTCAAGCTTAGCTTTGCCACAGAGGGAGATCAGAAAAGCATCTATGAGAAAATTACAAACCTTTACAAACACTATATGAAGGCATGCGAAATGATCATATAGCCAAAGTCACAGCACGAAGGAGGAGTCGGTATGAATCCGCAAAATTTCACTCAAAAATCCTTGGAGGCCATTCAGAACGCTCAAAGTTTGGCCATTCAAAATCAAAACATGCAGATCGAGCAGCAGCATCTGCTCTGTGCCCTGGCCCGTCAGGAGGAAGGACTTGCCAGCCAGCTCCTCATTAAAATGGGGGTGGACCGGGGGGCTTTTCTGCAGGATGTAGAGCAGGAAGTGGCCAGACTGCCGGGAGTTTCTGGGCCGGGGAGGGAACCGGATAAGATTTACATTTCTCAAGAGGTGGACCGCATCCTAAGCCACGCCGAAATCTTGGCGGAGAAGATGAAGGACGAGTATGTCAGCGTGGAGCACATTATGCTGGCCCTGCTAGAGCACCCCAACACGGCCTTGCGGGAGCTTTGGCGCCGCCACGGCATTTCCAGAGACAGCTTTCTTTCCGCCCTTGCCACCGTGCGGGGCAACACTCGGGTGACCAGCGACATGCCGGAGGAAACCTATGACGCCCTGAAAAAATACGGGGACGATCTGGTGGAGCGAGCCCGAAACAACAAGCTGGACCCGGTCATCGGGCGGGACAGCGAAATTCGGGACGTTATCCGCATCCTTTCCCGGAAAACCAAGAATAACCCGGTGCTCATCGGGGAACCGGGGGTGGGTAAAACCGCCATTGCCGAAGGTTTGGCCCAGCGGATTGTCCGGGGGGATGTGCCCGAATCCCTGCGGGATAAGACCATCTTCTCTCTGGACATGGGTTCCCTCATTGCGGGGGCCAAGTACCGGGGGGAATTTGAGGAACGGCTCAAGGCGGTGCTGGCCGAGGTAAAGAAGTCGGAAGGCCGTATCCTCATGTTTATTGACGAGCTCCACAACATTGTGGGGGCGGGCAAATCCGAAGGAGCCATGGATGCCGGCAACCTCCTAAAGCCTATGCTGGCCCGGGGCGAGCTCCACTGCATCGGGGCCACCACACTGGACGAATATCGCCAGTACATTGAAAAGGATCCGGCCTTGGAGCGCAGGTTTCAGCCGGTGCTGGTGGAGGAGCCGACCGTGGAGGACACCATCTCTATCCTACGGGGGCTCAAGGAGCGATACGAGGTGTTCCACGGGGTAAAGATTCAGGATCAGGCCCTCATTGCTGCTGCCACCCTCAGCCACCGGTACATCTCCGACCGCTTCCTCCCCGACAAGGCCATCGATCTGGTGGACGAAGCCTGCGCCATGATCCGCACCGAAATCGACTCCATGCCCATCGAGCTGGACGAAATTTCCCGCCGGATCATGCAGCTGGAAATTGAAGAAGCCGCTCTGCGCAAGGACAGCGATCCGGTTAGCCGGGAGCATCTGGCGGATTTGCAGAAGGAACTGGCCGACCTGCGGGAGCAATTTAGCTCCATGAAGGCTCGGTGGGAAAACGAGAAGACGGCCATCGGCAAGGTGCAGCGGCTACGAGAGGAAATAGAGCAGGTGGGGGCGGAAATTGAGCGGGCCGAGCGAACCTACGATCTCAACAAGGCCGCAGAGCTCAAGTACGGCAAGCTTCCCCAGCTGCGCAAGGAGCTGGAGGAGGAAGAAGCTCTGGCCGAACAAGCCAAGAGCGAAAGCTCCCTGCTGCGGGACAAGGTGACCGAGGAAGAAATCGCCCGGATTGTCGGCCGGTGGACAGGGATTCCTGTTGCCAAGCTGGTGGAAAGTGACCGGGAAAAGCTGCTCCATTTGGAGGAGATTCTCCACCAGCGGGTGGTGGGGCAGGAGGAGGCAGTGGAAAAGGTTAGCGAGGCCATTCTGCGCAGCCGGGCCGGCATCTCCGACCAGAACCGGCCCATCGGCTCCTTCCTCTTTCTAGGCCCTACCGGAGTAGGCAAGACCGAGCTTGCCAAGGCGCTGGCTCAGAGCCTTTTTGATGATGAAAAGAACATGGTTCGTATCGACATGAGCGAATACATGGAAAAACACGCTGTCTCCCGCCTGGTGGGGGCGCCTCCCGGCTACGTGGGCTACGAGGAAGGGGGCCAGCTCACCGAAGCGGTGCGCCGCAGGCCCTACAGTGTCGTTTTGTTTGATGAGGTGGAAAAGGCTCACCCCGACATCTTCAACATCCTCCTGCAGGTGCTGGACGACGGCCGGATCACCGATTCGCAGGGCCGGACGGTGGACTTTAAAAACACCATCATTATCCTTACCTCCAACTTAGGCAGCTCCATTCTTCTGGAGGGCATCTGCCCTGACGGTGAGATTGACGCTTCCGCCCGGGAGCAGGTGATGGAGGTGTTGCGCCGCTCCTTCCGCCCGGAATTCCTCAACCGTCTGGACGAGATCGTCTTTTATAAGCCCCTCACCCGGGAGAACATCCGGAGCATTTTGGACCTTCTGGTAGAGGATTTGAGCGGGCGGCTGGCCGACAAGCAGCTGACTCTGGAGCTGACCGACGAGGCTAAGGATTTTGTCATCCAGCACGGCTACGATTCGGTTTACGGAGCACGGCCCCTCAAGCGGTTTTTGCAGGGCAAGGTGGAAACACTGATCGCCCGGCTGCTCATCGCCGAGCATGTCCGGCCCCACACCCGCTTGGTGGTGGGGGTGGAGCAGGGCAAGCTGACTGTAACCCAAGAAGCTTTGGAATAAACACAGACGTTCTAAGGGCCCGGAACAATGTTCCGGGCCCTTAGAACACTACAAAAACCGTGGGCTTCACCGTTGACAAACCTTGCCGGAATGTGATAATATGATGACATAGCCGATATGCGTATTGAGATTGAGAGTGATGCAGGGCGGGCCTTGGTCTGAGCTGCATTACTTTTTTTATGTCCAAACAGATCAATTGACATAGAAACAAAGGAGGATATGGTATATGGATTACGCAACACAGTCTTTGCAGGCGCACAAGGAGTGGAAGGGCAAAATAGAGGTGATTGCCAAGGTACCCACCGAAAACAAGCACGATCTTTCTCTGGCCTATACTCCCGGTGTTGCTCAGCCCTGTCTGGAAATCGAGCAGAACCCCGATTTGAGCTATGAGCTAACCCGTCGCCACAACATGTGTCTGGTGGTGACCGATGGCTCGGCCGTTCTGGGACTGGGGGACATCGGACCCGAGGCCGCCATGCCGGTAATGGAAGGCAAATGCGTATTGTTCAAGGCCTTTGGCAACGTGGATGCCTTTCCTCTGTGCATCAAATCCCAGGATGTGGACGAGATCGTCAACACCATCTACTTAATTTCCGGCAGCTTTGGGGGAGTCAATCTGGAGGACATCGCCGCTCCCCGCTGTTTTGAAATCGAACGCAAGCTCAAGGAAAAGTGTGATATTCCCATTTTCCATGACGATCAGCACGGAACCGCTGTGGTGACGCTGGCGGGGCTGGTCAACGCTCTGCGGGTGGTGGGCAAAAAGAAGGAGGACGTCAAGGTCGTCTGCAACGGCGCAGGGGCAGCTTCCGTCTCCATCACCAAGCTGCTGCTTTCCGACGGCTTTACCAACATCGTCATGTGCGACCGCAAGGGCATCCTCTACGAGGGCCGCGCAGAGGGCATGAACGCCGCCAAGGAGGAAATGGCAAAGCTGACCAACCGGGACAAGGAGCAAGGCTCTCTGGCCGATGCTCTGGTGGGAGCCGATGTCTTTATTGGAGTTTCCGCCGCCGGAACCGTCACCACCGAAATGGTGAAAGCCATGGCCAAGGACGCCATCATCATGGCCTGCGCCAACCCCACCCCCGAAATTTTCCCCGACGAGGCCAAGGCGGGAGGCGCTTCCGTCATCGCTACCGGCCGCAGCGATTTCCCCAATCAGATTAACAACGTGCTGGCCTTCCCCGGCATTTTCAGAGGGACCTTTGATGTGCGGGCCAGCGACATTAACGACGAGATGAAGATTGCCGCCGCCTATGCTCTGGCCGGTTTGGTGGAGCCGGAGAAGCTGGGCGCCGAGTACATTATCCCTGAGGCCTTTGATCCCCGGGTAGGACCTGCCGTGGCGAAGGCCGTGGCCGAGGCCGCCAGAAAGTCCGGCGTGGCCAGAATCTAACCCCACAACCATCACAAAGCGCTCCGGCTGCAAAAGGCCGGGGCGCTTTTTGTGTGAAGGTAAAAAGCATCCCCCAAAGGCTTATGTAAACCTTTGGGGGATAAGGGGAGACTAGCCCAGAATGGCCTTGAGGTCTTCTTCCGGCGTGGTGATGGGGTGGAGGTCGAACTGTTCCACCAGAGCGGAGAGCACCGCGTCGCTGAAGAAGGCAGGAATGCTGGGCCCGATGTAGATGTTCTTGATACCCAGAGAGAGGAGGGTGAGCAGGATGCAGACCGCCTTCTGCTCGTACCAAGAAAGCACCAGAGTCAGAGGCAGGTCGTTGACACCGCAGTCAAAGGCTTCTGCAAGGGCCACCGCTACCTGAATAGCGCCGTAAGCGTCGTTGCATTGACCCATATCCAGAATCCGGGGGAAGGGCCCGATGGAGCCGACATCCAAGTCGTTGATGCGGAACTTGCCGCAGGCCAGAGTCAGTACCACCGTATCTTTGGGGGACTGCTCCACAAACTTGGTGTAGTAGTTGCGCCCGGTTTTGGCTCCATCACAGCCGCCTACCAGGAAGAAGTGCTTGATGGCGCCCGCCTTGACAGCGTCGATGATAGCGGGGGCACTGTCCAGAACTGTCTGGCGGCCAAAGCCGGTGGTGACGGTGCTGCCGCCGTTGATGCCGGTCATGGGGGTATCCTCAGAGTAGCCACCCAGTTCAATGGCTTGGGCAATCAGGGCAGAAAAGTCCTTGTGGCCCTGCTGGTCGGCAGCGATGTGCTTCATTTCGGGGTAGTGAACCACCGAGGTGGTGTAGATGCGGTCGGAGTAGCTGGGGCGGACCGGCATCAGGCAGTTGGTGGTAAAGAGGACAGGGGCGGGAATGTTCTCGAATTCCTTTTGCTGGTTCTGCCAGGCGGTGCCAAAGTTGCCCTTAAGCTGGGGATGCTTTTTCAGCTCAGGGTACCCGTGAGCCGGGAGCATCTCCCCATGGGTGTATATGTTGACTCCCTTGCCGTCGGTCTGTTCCAGCAGCATTTTAAGGTCATAGAGGTCATGGCCTGTCACCACAATAAAGGGACCTTTTTCGATGGTAAGGGGCACCTGAGTGGGAACGGGGTTGCCGTAAGCTCCGGTATTGGCGGCGTCCAGAAGGGCCATGCACTTGAGGTTGATTTGTCCAAACTCCATCAAAAGAGCCAGCCACTCCTCTACGGAATGTTCCTGATCCAGAGCTGCCATTCCCTTCACAAACCAGGCGTCTACTGCGGGGTCCCGCTTGCCCAGTGCACGGGCATGGTGGGCATATGCTGCCATGCCCCGCAGGCCGAACAGCAGGGTAGAGCGCAGGGAAATCACGTCCTCGTCACCGTGGAACAGCTCCTGGGTAGAGAGGACGGGGCTGCCCCCCAACTCTTCCCGCTCCATGCGGACCTTGGCGGTGAAGGCGGCGATGTCGTCGGCATCAAAGTTTACGTTGGTGATGGTGATAAACAGCCCGTCTACCATCAAATCCACCTGCTTTTGATTGGCGGGATTGGCCACCTTGGCCAGGGCGATCATCTCACAGGTCAGATCATCCTGCTGGTGGGCTACATGGGGCTTTTTGCCGCAAACACCGGATACGGTGCAGCCGGTACCTTTGGCGGTTTGCTCGCACTGAAAACAAAACATTTCACTCATGGGTTGGTCTCCTCTCTATATAAAAAATATTAGATTAGATTCGGTGGTTATAACAAAATAAGTATGTAGGGGGGCAGCTCCTCCCGCCCAATCGGTATGACAAGAGAAGCTGCCATGGTAAAAAGGTTTAGGCGATAGCTTAGGCGGGTTCGATGGTGATGACGGATACGGGGCAGCTTTCGGCAGCTTCTTGGGCGGCGGCTTCGGATTCGGGGGTGACTTCCCCCACAACCTCGGCCAGACCATCCTCTGCCATCTGAAACACCTCGGGACAAATGTCAGCGCACAGGCCGCAGCCAATGCAGCCGCTGCGATCAATATAAGCCTTCATAACCATACTCCTTTCCTTGAGGGTCTATGTGATGTACTCCTTTACATGCGCATCTGAACAGAAGCAACACCTACCGGTTTTCTGGGAATAGCACCATCAACAGCATTTTAAACTGCCCTGTGGCAAAGACGGCGTGGGGGATGTTAGCGGGCATAACGATGGTGTCTCCGGCCTTGAGGGGATACTCGGTTCCATCGATGGTGATCAGCCCCTGACCGTCCAGAGCCAGCACCATAGCATCCCCTTCCGAATCGTGGAGCTGATCTCCTCCCCTTTGTCAAAGGCAAACAGAGTCATGCTGTGATGCCGATTTTGCGCCAGTGTTTTGCTGACGATCTGGCCTTCCAGATACTGCACCTGCTCCGCCAGAGGCAAAACGGTGCTGTGGGCTAAGTTTTTCCATTTTAGTCCCTCCCTAGTCTTCTAAAAGTTGTCCATCGGTGGAAATGGTAACCACCTGCCAGGGAATCATCTTGCCGCTGTTTTGGAGAGCGGTGATGACCGCATGCTCCAGACCGCCGCAGCAGGGAACCTCCATGCGAACCACCGTTACCGATTTAATGTTGTTTTCCTTGAGGATGGCTGTCAGCTTTTCGCTGTAGTCTCCCGCGTCCAGCTTGGGGCAGCCGATAATGGTGATTTTGTTCTTCATAAATTGTTGGTGGAAGTTTGCGTAGGCGTAGGCGGCACAGTCGGCAGCTACCAGCAGATGAGCGCCGTCAAAATAGGGGGCGTTAACCGGAACCAGCTTGATCTGAACTGGCCACTGCATCAAGTGGCTTTGCACTTCTGCCTGCGGGGCAGCCGCTTGAGGGGATGCTGTCTCCCGCCGGATAGCGTGGGCGTTGGAACCGGGGCAGCCTCCCATGGGCGGGGTCTTTCCCCGGGCGGCCATCCGGGCCTTGACGGCGGCTTCGTCGTATTCGGCAGCCTCCCGCATCTCAAAGGTAATGGCTCCGGTGGGGCAGACCGGCAGGCAGTCGCCCAAACCGTCGCAGTAATCGTCCCGCAGAAGCTTTGCCTTGCCGTCCACCATACCGATGGCTCCCTCGTGGCAGGCCTCGGCACACAGGCCGCAGCCATTGCATTTTTCTTCGTCTATTTGAATGATTTTACGAATCATATTGAAATTCTCCTTTCCTTGCTTTCAACCTGACTATACTACAGTTGCTTCCTCAAGTATGTTGCTTTTGCAACAAAACTATGAAAATGATTTTTTTTATTTGTCAGGCTGCTTATCTTATGATAGAATAGCGGCAACGGGATTTGTCCCAAAAGCACGGATCCGGTCAAATAACAGACGAGGTGAGAGTATGGCCTTTTTCTTGGATGTATTGATGATGGTGCTGGCAATGGCCTCCCTGTTTATCAATGCGGATTTTATTCCCTTTGAGGAGCTGGCCGATCTGGTAATGCCCTATGTTAAGTATCTGTATGTTGGCATGGGGACGCTGTTGCTGATTAAATATCTGGTTTACATCATTCGGCTGGCACAGGATTTGCGCTACGAGGAGCCGGAAGTCCGCCGTCCCTATTATACCTTGATGGGAGCCTATCCGCTGTTGGATTTTGTACGGGTGCTGGTGGCTCTGGGGCTTCTTTCCGCCATGATTCGCGGCATGGCAGGAAGCTATATTTTGGTCAACGCTTTTGTCTACTATCTAATCTTGGGCAGTTTGGTGGTGATGGCCGTAGTGATGAATTACTTTTGCTATCATACCCAAACCCTGCTGCGGAATATCATCCCCACCGGGGTGCTGCTGGTGCTTACGTTGGCTTTGTCTCGGGGGCTGTTTCTCAGCGGGCTGGGGCAGTTTTTTGCCTACACCCCCGGATACTGATGCCGCCGCAAGCACTCCACCTACATAACCTCAATAAAAAAGAGCTCCTGCCCATTAGCAGAGAGCTCTTTTTATTGTTTCGTCAGTGCTGGTTGCGCAGACGGTCCCCGGCTTGCTCCTGTGCTTCCAGAAGCGGGTCCACCTCGATCTGCAGCTTGACCACACGCTGCTCCTTCATCTCGGTGACGGTGACAAAGAGGTTCTTATATTGAAAGTGATCCCCCTCGTTGGGGAAACCGTCCAGCATTTCGATGGCCCAGCCACCCATGCTCATGTAATCGTCATCCTCCTCCATGGGAGGGTCCAGATCCAGGTGGTCAAAGAAGTCGTCTACCCCGAGATTCCCGCTGCATTCGTAAAGATTTTCGCCCAGTTCTACAAATTCGTCGTAAACCTCGTCGGACTCGTCCCAGATTTCACCCACCAGCTGCTCCAGAATATCTTCCATGGTGACAATACCCTGAGTGCCGCCGTACTCATCAATGACCACGGCCAGCTGCATCTTTTGGCGCTGCAGCTCCTCAAAGACCACCGGAAGGGTGAGGGATTCGTGGACGTAGCAGACAGGGGTGAGCAGAGAACGCAGGTTAAAATCTTTGGTTTCCAGCAGCTTGCGGTAGAACTGGTTGACCACCAGCACACCGATAATGTTGTCGATGTTATCCTCGTAAACGGGAATGCGGGAGTAGCTGGATTCCATCACCGTCTGCAAAATCTCATCCAGGGAGTCGTCAATGTCGATCACCAGCATATCCACCCGGTGGGTAATGATCTCCTGCACCTCCACCTCGGAAAATTCGATGGCGGACTGAAGCAGGTCGCTTCGTTCCTCGTCGATGACGCCTTCGTCCTCAACAGTTTCGATAATGGTAACCAGCTCGTCGGCGGTGATGCCCTGAGCTTCCCCCTTGCCGCCCCACAGCCGGGAGATGCTGTTTACCAAAAACATCACCACGGTGACCAAGGGCTGGGTGATAACGGTAAGCAGCCGGATCAGCGGCGCAACCATGAGGGAAAAGCTGTCGGCGTGCTGCTTGGCCACCTGCTTGGGGACGATCTCGCCAAAGATGAGGATGATCACCGTCATGATGGCGGTGGCATAGGCGGCGCCCTGCTCCCCGCCCACCAGTTCCATGGCGATGACGGTGCCCACAGAGGAAGCGCCGATGTTCACCAGGTTGTTGCCCATGAGAATGGTGCAGAGAGAGCGCTCATACTGATCCACAATCCGTCCGGCCCAAATGGCCCGCAGCCCGCCCTCCTCGGCAGCGTTTTTCAGGCGCAGCTTGTTGAGGGAGGCGTAGGCAATCTCGGAGGCGGAAAAAAACGCGGAGCACGCAACCAGTATGATGATGGTAATATATGGCCAGTAGTCCTCCATTTGGAGTAACAGCTCCTTTATGCAATCATGATGCCGTTGGCTTAGTCGGGGGTAGTTTCGGGCTCCCGCAGCTCCAGCAGTACTTTGGTGATGCGGCGCTTGTGGTTGACCTGAAGGATGGTGGCGTGAATTTGTTGGTACTGAAAGGTGAGCCCCTCCTGGGGAATGCGGCCCAGCTCTTCCTGAGCCCAGGCACTGATGGTCTTGTGCTCCTGGTCCTCCCGGGGCACATCATCCTCGAAGTCCATTTGCTCAAAAGCGTCGAGAATATCGTAGTCGCCACTTACCTCAAAGCGGTTGCCACCAATGGCCTGGAATTCCTCCCGCACCACGTCGGTTTCGTCCCAGATTTCGCCTACCAGCTCTTCCAGAATATCCTCTACCGTTACAATGCCCATGGTGCCGCCAAAGTCGTCCCGCACCACCGCCATGTGAAGCCGTTGGGCGCTCATTTCGTCCAGCAAGTCGTCAATGCGCTTCTTTTTGTGTACAAAATAGGGTTCGTCCATCAGCTCGGTGACGGGAACGCTCTCCCCATTTTGCAGATAGCTTTTGACAAAACGCCGTATATTCAGGATACCCAAAATATCGTCCAGAGTCTCCCGGTAAACAGGCAGGCGGGAAAACTTGTTGTTTTTGATGGTATCCAGAATTTCGCTATAAGTGGATTCCACCTCCACCCCCACCACCGAAACCCGGGAGGTGAGAATCTCCTGAGCGGTGATATCGTCGAACCGCAGAGCGGAAAAGATCAGCTTGCTTTCCGCAGCCTGCATCTTGCCGTTATCGGCAATGGATTCGATAATGTCGTACAGCTCATCTTCGGTGACGGAAGGGGACTGGGCTTTCGCGAAGAATTTGGAAACCCAGTTGCCCAGCCATGAAAACACAAGGGTTACTGGGCTGAGAATCTTCATCAAAAACCGCAGGGAGCCTGCCAGAAACAAAGCGGTGGTTTCCGGGTATTCTCGTGCAAAGCTTTTGGGCAGCATTTCGGAAATGAAAAAAACCACCATCGTTGTGACGATTGTGGAATAAACAACAGCACCCGCGCCCCACAAACGCGTTACCAGCAGGGTGGCCAGGGAGGCTGTTCCGATATGCATGATATTGTTGCCCACCAAAAGGGTGGAAAGGGCCTTGTCGAAGTGGTCCAGGACATACAGTGCATCTTTGGCCCGCTGATCGCCTTTTTCGGCTCGGTTTTTAATGCGTATGTTATTGGACGACGCAAAAGCCGTCTCGGCACAGGCAAAGTACCCGCCGCCCAGAATCAATGCCAAAAGACCACAGTATAACAGTAAACTGTCACTGTCCATAGAGTGCCTATCCTCTCCTTTGCAAACATCTCTCTATTCTATGTACAAAAATCCATTTTTATTATAGTATATGGAACATATCAATGTCAATCGTATTTTGACATCTATATTCTGTGGATAGAGAGCATCTGGGCGCCGCTGTTCTGCCGGGTTGATGCCGCTCTTCTATTCTGTCCCGCCGCGGTGTTTTTACCATGACAATTTGACCCAAACCGCCGAGAAACAGCTCCATTGTCTCACAGTTGCCACCGGTAGTCAAGGGCCCCCTTGAAAAGAGGCAAATACCGGATGAAAAGACTCTGCCTCGTGCACCTTTTCACCAAAGGGAAGGCTTGCAGTTTTTGCTGCCGAAAAGGAGCGGTATTTCTATCGCAACGCCGATTTTTCTGTTGCCCCAAGGCTCGTAAAGAACCTGCCGTTATTGACTTCCCTATTCCAGAAGTGGTATTCTAACAGAGAGTAAGCGCAGCCCACCGGCGCATCACCAGAGCTGTCCCGCCGCAATACGGGGGACATGCCCTGTCTGCGAGGTTTTCTAAATATGATCTATTCTCTTTCCGGAACTTTGGTGTACTATGACGATTCCAGCATCGCCGTGGAATGTGGCGGTGTGGCCTACCTTTGCCGCGCCACCCTTTCCACCATTGCCGCCGTGGGAGTCATTGGCTCACAGGTGGAGGTATTTACCCACATGCTGATTCGCAACGACGCTCTGGACCTGTTTGCCTTTGCCGACAAGCAGGAGCTGGACTGCTTTAAGATGCTGATCGGTGTGACCGGCGTGGGCCCCAAGGTGGCGCTGAGTCTTTTGTCCGGCATGCCGCCGGACCGGTTTGCTCTGAGCATTGCCGCCGGAGATTACAAGGCTCTCACCGTGGCCCCCGGCGTGGGCAAAAAGCTGGCGGAGCGGATGATTTTGGAGCTGCGGGACAAAGTGGGAGCCGCCGATTTCTCCTCCCCTCAAACCAGTCAGATCAGCCAGACGGGGCGCACTGCCGGGAACCTTTCCGAGGCCATCAGCGCTCTGGTGGCACTGGGCTATACCCAAACCGACGCCACTCTGGCGGTGTCCGATCTGGACGAAAGCGTCCCTGTGGAGGAGATGGTCAAGCTGGCGCTCAAAAAGCTGGCCCGGGGACGGTAACTTGAAATAACAACACCTTAGCATAGCATGGAGGATTGCAATGTCGGAACTTCCCGATTTGGAAATGGATTTTGAAAACCGCATGGTGAGTCCCGACACCCTGCCCGAAGACAGGGACTTTTCCCTGCGCCCCAAAACCATGGATCAGTACATTGGGCAGCAAAAGGTAAAGGAAAACCTCTCTGTCTTTATGGAAGCTGCCTCCCAGCGGGGGGACTGTCTGGATCACGTTTTGCTCTACGGCCCTCCCGGCCTTGGAAAAACCACCCTGGCGGGGATTATCGCCAACACCTTAGATGTCAACCTGCGGGTCACCTCGGGGCCGGCTATCGAAAAGCCGGGGGATCTGGCAGCCCTGCTCACTAATCTGGGGGATCGGGACCTTCTCTTTATTGATGAGATTCACCGTCTGAGCCGTAGCGTGGAAGAAATTCTCTATCCCGCCATGGAAGACTACGCTCTGGACATCATTATCGGCAAAGGGCCCAGCGCCCGGAGCATCCGGCTGGACCTGCCCCGGTTCACCTTGGTGGGAGCCACCACCCGGGCGGGACAGATGACTGCGCCTTTGCGGGACCGGTTTGGTGTGGTGATGCGTCTGGAGCTCTACTCCCCCGAGGAGCTGACCCAGATTATCACCCAGTCCGCCCATATCTTGGAAATACCCTGTGATGAGGAGGGGGCCATGGAGCTGGCCCGGCGCAGCCGGGGAACCCCCCGCATTGCCAACCGCCTCCTCAAGCGGGTGCGGGACTTTGCTCAGGTGCTGGGGGAAGGAGTCATCACCCGGGAGATTGCCGCCACCGCCCTGCAGCGGCTGGAGGTGGACGAGCTGGGTCTGGACACCATTGACCGGCGAGTACTCTCCACCATCATCCAAAACTACGCAGGAGGCCCGGTGGGCCTGGAGACCCTGGCCGCCGCCGTGGGGGAAGAATCGGTGACCTTGGAGGATATGTGCGAGCCCTTTCTCATGCAGATCGGCTTCCTCTCCAAAACACCCCGAGGACGGGTGGTCACAGCGCTGGCTTACCGGCATCTGGGGCTTACCCCTCCCGGTGACATGCCGGAGCAGATGAGCTTGAACACACAGGAGTAAGGAGCTTCCCCACTCCATCCCTTTGGGTGGAAAAACTACGGTATCTGCCAAATTTAAGGCAGGTATAGCGGGTTTGTCCCAAGGCATATAGTCTAATGAATCAAAATAAATGTTTCTGCCGGGTTTATCGGCGTGGCAATCGTGAAAGGCAGGCTAATTAATGGGAAGAATTTTTGGAACCGACGGGGTGCGGGGCATCGCCAACACCGAGCTGAGCTGTAAACTGGTGATGAATGTGGGCCGAGCCGCCGCCATGGTGGTGGCGGAGCAGATCGGCCGCAAGCCGGTGATTTTAATCGGAAAGGATACCCGGATTTCCTCCGATATGCTGGAGGCCGCCTTGGCGGCAGGCCTTACATCGGTGGGGGCAGACGTGATTCTGGCAGGGGTGGTTCCTACCCCTGCCCTGAGCTGTCTGGTGGTGAAATCTCACGCCGACGCCGGGATTATGCTGTCCGCCTCCCACAATCCCTACGAATACAACGGCATCAAGATTTTCGGGCCGGAGGGCATCAAGCTTCCCGATGCCGCCGAGTTTGAAATCGAACAAATTGTGCTGGATAAAGTAAAGCCCTATTCCCTGCGCTGGGGCTGGGAGCTGGGCCGCATCCAGCAGGGGGAAAACCTCATCGAAACCTACATCGATCACCTTTGCTCCGCGGTGGAAGGGGATCTTTCCGGCCTGCGAGTGTTGGTGGATTGCTCCAATGGCAGTGCCTGCGCCACCGCCGGAGAGCTGTTCCGGCATCTGAAGGCCGATGTCACCTTTTTGCACAACCAGCCCACCGGAATCAACATCAACCGGGACTGCGGCTCCACCCACATCAACAAGCTGGCCGAATACATGGAAAGCAGCGGGTACGATGCGGGTATCGCCTTTGACGGAGACGCCGACCGCTGCATTGCCGTGGACGAAAAGGGCAACGTAGTGGATGGAGACGTCATCATGGCCATTCTGGCCACCCACCTCAAGGAGCAGGGAAAGCTGGCGGGCAACACCGTGGTGGCCACCGTCATGAGCAATCTGGGCCTCTTTAAATTTGCCAGGGAGCAGGAAATCCATCTGGAGGCCACCAAGGTGGGGGACCGGTATGTGCTGGAAAAAATGCTCAAGTCTGGCTACAACCTGGGAGGAGAGCAAAGCGGACACCTGATTCTGCGGGATCATATGTCCACGGGAGACGGCCAGCTCACCGCCATCACCCTCCTTTCCATCCTCAAGCAGAGCGGCAAACGCCTCTCGGAGCTTGCGTCGGTGATGGAGGTTTACCCTCAGGTGATGGTTAACGTGCAGGCCGATGCCGTGATGAAGTCCCAGTTGGATGTGGACCCCGGCGCCAAAAAGATTATTGAGGACGCCAAAGCCGTACTGGGCCCCGACGGCCGGATTTTGGTGCGGGCTTCCGGCACCGAACCCCTTATTCGCGTGATGATTGAGGGGCATAATAAAGAAGAAATCGCCGCTTTGGCCGATCAGGTGGCGGATCAACTCAAAGAAAGGCTATCCCAGAATGAGGACTGCAAAAAACTGGAAGGATTTTGAGCTGCTGGATTGCTCCGGTGGAGAAAAGCTGGAGCGATGGGGCTCTGTCACCTTGGTGCGCCCCGATCCCCAGGTGATCTGGAACACCCCCAAATCTCCCCGGTGGGAGCAGGCGGACGCCCACTATCACCGGTCTCAGGCGGGGGGCGGCCGCTGGGAAATCCGGCGCAAGATTCCGGGGGAGTGGCAGATTGCCTACCGGGACCTGCGCTTTGTGGTGCGTCCCACCGGCTTTAAACACACGGGGCTATTCCCCGAACAGGCTGTCAACTGGGACCTGCTGGACAGCCTGATTCGCAAAGAGGACAAGCCCATAGAGGTGCTCAACCTCTTTGCCTACACCGGCGGAGCCACTCTGGCCTGCGCTGGGGCGGGAGCCAAGGTCTGCCATGTGGACGCCGCCAAGGGGATGGTGTCTTGGGCCCGGGAAAACGCCCAGGCCTCCGGCCTTTCGGACAAGCCCATCCGCTGGATTGTAGACGACTGCGATAAATTCGTATCTCGGGAGCTGCGCCGTCAAAGGCGCTACGACGGCATCATCATGGACCCGCCCTCCTACGGGCGGGGGCCGGGAGGAGAAATCTGGAAGCTGGAGGACAGCATCTACGATTTTGTCACCCTCTGCGCCAAGCTTTTGGACAAGGATTCCCGGTTCCTCCTGCTCAACAGCTACACCACCGGCCTTTCCCCTTCGGTGATGCGCTACCTGCTGGAAAGCGTCCTTTGCCCTGTGCTGGGCGGCCGGGTGGAAAGCTACGAGCTGGGCCTTGCCGTCAGCGGGGACGGACGAGTACTGCCCTGTGGCGGCTCCGCCCTGTGGTTGGCGTCTGGGGTGACTCTGGAGTAGATCGGCAATGCCGATCGATAAAACCGTGGAATTCTTTGTCTGTCATTACAAACCATCCGAGGTAATCTCATGGAACTTATCCGCTGTGAAAACGTAACATTTGCCTACCCCGTTCCCGATGGGGCCATTCCTGCCGCCCCGGTGCTGCAGGATGTCAGCCTGTCCATCCAGCGGGGAGAGTTTGTGGCGGTGCTGGGCCACAATGGCTCGGGCAAGTCCACACTGGCCAAGCACTTCAATGCTATTCTCACCCCCATGCGGGGAGAGGTGCTGGTAGACGGCATCGACACCAGACAAGAAGAACGCCTGCTGGAAATCCGCAGTCGGGTGGGGATGGTCTTTCAAAACCCCGACAACCAGATTGTGGCCACTGTGGTGGAAGAAGACGTTGCCTTTGCGCTGGAAAATCTGGGGGTTCCCCCTGCCGAAATCCGCCTGCGGGTGAATGAGGCTCTGGAAGCCGTGGGAATGAGCAAGTACAAGCTCCACGCGCCCCATCAGCTTTCGGGGGGGCAAAAGCAGCGGGTGGCCATTGCGGGCATCATCGCCATGCGCCCCGACTGTATTGTGCTGGACGAGCCCACCGCTATGCTGGACCCCCGGGGCCGCCGGGAGGTAATGCGCACCCTTCACGACCTCAACCAAAAGCACGGGGTCACCATTGTCCACATCACCCACTATATGGATGAGGCCGCGGGGGCCGGGCGGGTGGTAGTGATGGACAGGGGCAAAATCCTGCTGGACGATACGCCCCAAAAGGTTTTTTCCCATGTGGAGCTTCTCACCCGGGTGGGGCTGGATGTTCCCCAAGCCACCCGGCTCTGTCATGAGCTGGGGCAGGAAGGGCTTTCTCTGCCCGAGGACATCATCACCGAGGAGCACTGCGCACAGGCCCTGCTGGAACTGCTGAAAGCATAATTTATACTTTCTAGGGAGGCTGTATGCCTTGTCCACCATCATCAGAACCGAACAGTTAAGTCATATTTATTCCCAAGGGACCGTCTTTGAGCAGGCGGCCATCCGGAATGTGAATCTCAATATTGAAAAAGGGGAATTCGTCGGGGTGATCGGCCATACCGGCTCGGGCAAAAGTACCCTGATTCAGCACCTCAACGGTTTGCTGCGGCCCACTTCCGGTAAGGTTTACATCGGCGGGGAGGATATTTGGGCAAAGCCCAAGGAAATCCGCCGCTTCCGCTTTCAGGTGGGGCTTGTTTTTCAGTATCCCGAGTATCAGCTCTTTGAGGATACCGTCTACAAGGACATCAGCTTTGGACCCCGGAATATGGGGCTGAGCGAAGAAGAAATTGACCGCAGGGTGCGTCAGGCCGCTGCCTTTGTGGAGCTGAAGGAAGCCACCCTGCAAAAGTCCCCCTTTGAGCTTTCGGGGGGGCAGAAGCGCCGGGTGGCCATTGCCGGAGTGATTGCCATGAGTCCCGATGTGCTGATTCTGGACGAGCCCACCGCCGGACTGGACCCCCGGGGCCGGGACCGGATTCTGGGGGAAATCAAAGAGTACCATCAGCAGCAGAAGGCCACGGTGCTGTTGGTTTCCCACAGCATGGAGGACATCGCCCGGTACGCTTCCAAGGTGCTGGTGATGAATCAGGCGCAAGTCTTTCTCTACGATACGGTGGAGGCGGTCTTTTCCCGAGGGTCGGAGATGGAGAGCATGGGCCTTAACATTCCCCAGATCACCCGGATTTGCAGGCAGCTGGCGGAGCGAGGGATTCCCATCAGCCCCCAGACCTACACAGTGGAATCCGCCAAAGATCAGATTCTCGGCATCCTACAAAAAAGGGGGGTGAAGTAATGGCCCTCACCGATATTTCCATCGGCCAGTACTTTCCCGGGGATTCCCCCGTCCACCGGATGGACCCCCGGATGAAGCTGGTGCTCACCCTTGTCTATGTGGTGATGCTTTTTCTGGCGGGGAACTTTTCCTCTCTGGCAATGGGGATTATCCTGCTGCTGGTGGTCTATCCCCTTTCCCGCATCCCCCTCACTCTAATTCTTAAAAGCGTCAAGCCCATTGTTCCCATTGTGCTGTTTACCGGTATCCTCAACATGTTCTTTGTCAAGGGGGACCCCTTGTGGACGCTGGGCTTTCTCTCTATTTCCCGGGAGGGTCTGCGGATGGCCGCTTTGCTGGCTCTGCGTATCCTCTGCCTCATAGCGGGAACCTCCCTGCTCACCTATACCACCTCCCCCATTGCCTTGACCGATGGCATTGAGCAGCTGTTTTCTCCCCTGAAAAAGCTGGGGGCTCCGGTTCACGAAATCGCCATGATGATGACCATCACCCTGCGGTTTATCCCAACCCTGATTGAAGAGACCGACAAGATTATGTCGGCTCAAAAGGCAAGGGGAGCGGACTTGGAATCCGGCGGGCTGTTCCAGCGGATGAAGGCCCTGCTACCCATCCTCATTCCTTTGTTTGTCTCGGCCTTCCGCCGGGCGGAGGAGCTGGCTCTGGCCATGGAGTGCCGCTGTTATCACGGGGGAGAGGGCCGCACCCGAATGCGCACCCTGCGCCTTGGAACCGTGGACGTTCTGGCGGCTTTACTGGTTGCGGCATTTCTGGCCTCCACCATCTTCTTTTCGGTAGCAGGTGCAGGCTGATGAAGCGCAACCTGCTGCTGACCCTGCGGTTTGTGGGAACCCGCTACCACGGCTTTCAGGTGCAGAAAAACGCCCGGAGTGTCTGCGCCGTCTTTCAGGATGGGGTGGAGCAGGTAATGGGTTCCCGCTTGGATGTCAAGGGCTGCTCCCGCACCGATGCGGGGGTTCACGCAGCCATGTACTGCCTGTCCATGGAGGTGGAAAAGCCCATTCCCTGCGACAAGCTGATTCTGGCCCTCAACCGGCATCTGCCGGAGGATATGGCGGTGACCCACTGCCGGGAGGTGGACTCTGATTTTCACGCCCGGTACAGCGCCACCGGCAAGGAATATGTGTACAAGCTCCTCAACTCCCGGGTGAGGGACCCTTTTTCGACAGATTTGGTCTACCGCTGGGGGTATCCTTTGGAGGTGGAGATGCTTCACCGGCAGGCCCAGGATTTAGTGGGCCGCCACGACTTCGCCGCCTTTCAAGCTGCCGGCAGCGATGTGACGGATACGGTGCGCACCATCCACTCCTTTGGGGTGGAGCAGCAGAGAGACCTTGTGCTCTTTACCGTAAGGGGGGACGGCTTCCTCTACAAAATGGTGCGGATTATGGTGGGAACTCTAATGAACATTGGAGCCGGAAGGCTGCCCCAAGGCTGCCTGCCTGAGATTCTGGAAAGCCGCAGCCGGCAGCAGGCGGGAAAAACCGCCCCCGCCTGTGGACTCTATCTCAACCGAGTGTTCTACGATCTGCCGGGATGGGATACTCTGCACCCCATAGAATAATCATTGAATTTTTGGTTCTGATCACACAGATAGGATGATCGCACCCCATGAGCAATGCCATGGATTTTCAAAAAATCCGAAAAAAACGCCAACGCACCCAGATGTTCAAGCGAATGGGGGTGCTTTTGGGCCTTGCGCTGACTTTGCTGGTGATCTTGTCCCTCAACGACATGCTGGTGCAGGAGGGCGTCCTGACCCGGATGCGGGACTTCTTTGGCGGCATGGGTGGTAGCGGCTACCCCATCCCCGCTCCGGGAGGGATTCTGCGGGAGGTGATGGCGTTGGAAGGGGATGTGGCGGTGCTCAACGATACCAACCTCTACCTCTACAACAAAAAGGGCAAGGAGCTGTTAAACCTCCAGCGGATGAACGACAACACCATCGCCCTTGCCGCAGGGGGGCGGATTCTCACCTACGAGCTGGGGGGAACACGGTACAAGATACATACCCGCCAAAGCCTTCTGCTGGAAGGGGAGCACGAGCACGCCATCACTGCTATGGCGCTGGGGGAGCGGGGAGATTACGCTGTCATCAGCTCCTCCAAGCAGTACACCGCTCAGGTGACGGCCTACAGTCCCCGGTTTGAGATGGCCTTCCAGTGGTCCTCCAACGAGATGGTCACCGGAGTGGCCCTGCATCCCAAAGGAGGCAGGATGGCGGCAGCCAGCGTAAGCACCTGGGAGGGCGTGTTGCACTCCTCGGTCTACCTTTTTGCCTTTGATACCGACAAGGAATTGGCCAAGGTGGATTTTACCGACCAGCTAATTCTTTGGATTGCCTATCTGGGAGACAACCAGATAGGCGTCCTCACCGACAAGAGCTACCACATTCTGGATGGGCAGGGTAACCTGCTGGCCGAGCTTTCCCTGACGGGGGAGCGGCCGGTGGCCCTGCGCAGCCACAAGGGGGAACTGCTCCTCCTCTGTGAAAACGCCGAAGCCCGCAGCCAAACCCTGTTGCTGGTGGATGCCAAGGGCAAGGAGCTGGGTAGGCTGCATCCCGGGCAAAAGGTGCGGGATATGCAGGTGGGCGGCAGCGTCTACCTGCTCACCGACGAAGGAATTCTGCGCTGCGACAAAGCCCTTTCCGCCGTGGCCACATCGCCTATGACGGGAGTTAACCGGATTTTGCTGGCTAATCAGGTGCTCTATGGCTTTACCGCCGGAGAAATTCGGGTACTGGATTCTCAAGGCACTGCTCTGACTCAAGGAACATCAACCCCGTAAGAAACCTTCTTCCCTCTCTGTTAAGGAGATCCAATTTATGAATGCTTCTTTCAGCTGGCTGGGCTGGGATCTGCTGGCTCTGCTGATCCTTGTACTTTTGGTGTGGGACTGCGCCCGCAAGGGATTCCTGTGCAAATTTTTAGGCTTTCTGGGTGCTGTGGCCTCTGCTGCCGGCGCTGCATTTTTAAGCGGACCCACCGCCCTTTGGCTCTACAAGGTTCTGGTACGGGATGCTATTCGGGCCACCCTTTCCCGCCGGATCGCCGGCTCTCTGGAGGAGGGCCTGACTGCCTCGGGAGGGCTTTTATCCGCGGTGCCAGGCTGGGCTTCCCGCATGGCCTCGGGGACCGATCTTCCCCTGCCCGGCGCCTTGGATCAGGTGATGCCGGCGGTGGAAGAGCTCATCGATGCCGTGTTGGTTCAGCCTGTCCTCATGCTGCTGCGGGGACTGTGCTTCTTCGTGCTCTTTACCCTCTTTTCTCTTATGGCCCGGCATCTGGCCCGGATGTTCAGCGGCATCAACAGTTTGCCCCTCATCGGCTCGCTAAACACTGTGCTGGGCGGGGCCTTGGGAGTGGGGCAGGCTCTGCTCATCCTCTATCTGCTGGCAGTGATCGCCCATGTCTATGTGGCTTACAGCGGCGGGGGAACGGGGCCCTTTACCGATAAAGCCATGGGAGGCGGCTTCCTCTTTGGATTTTTTTATCGCATGACGGCATAAAAAATACCGGAACAAAATATTTTTCAAAAGCTGTAATGTTTTCGCCGTTATCGGGGTTATTCTTTATGAAGCCACTGCTATACAACGATAACAAGTCTGCGCGTGGCTTTTGAATATCGCCGGAGCGCAGCGGCAGAATGGGACGATATGACATGAAACGAAAATCTTCTTGGATAGCGGCAATCCTAATCCTCAGTCTGTTGGCGGCGGGGTGCTCCAGTACCCACCGCGGTGCTGCCCCCAGTGCTGCCCCGGCTACCGCCAGTGATATGGGCCATGTGGCAGGGGATTTTGCCATGATGGCGGAAGAACAGGGATACGTTGGCGAAATGGCCCAGAACCCCGCAGAGGAGCCCCAGTCGGCCAAAGGCGACATACTGCCTATCGAACCTCCCGGCGGAGTGGGAAATCCGGCGGTGAACCCCAACGAATCCAACCGCAAGATCATCTACACTGCCGATGTGGGACTTCAGACCAAGGAGTTTGAAGAAGGCCTTGACTGGATCAAAGAACTGACCCAGCGATATCAGGGATTTATCCAAAGCTCCAGTGTTCAGGGCCGGAACCTGTACGACCGGGATGGCCGCCAGGGAGCCAGAAGCGCCCATTTTACCCTGCGGATTCCGGAAAGCGGAATGCAGGGCTTGCTGGATGAGCTGGAGGGCCAGTTTAACGTCAACTACAACAACATTTACAGCGACGATATTACCGCTGCCTATTTTGACACTCAGGCCCGGCTGGACTCTTTGCGGGTGCAGCAGGAGCGCCTGATGGAGATGCTAGGGCAGGCAGAGGATGTGGAGTACCTGCTGGAGGTGCAAAAGGAGCTGGCTCGGGTGGGCTACGAGATCGAATCCCTCACCTCCTCCCTCAACCGGATGAAGGATTCGGTGGCCTATTCCACCGTCAATCTCTCCATTGAAGAAGTGGTGGAGTACACCTCCCCCCAGACTATCCACACCCCCTTTCCAGAGCGGATAGGCAACACCTTTGAAAGCGCCTGGAAAAACTTCGTTGTCTTCTGTCAGGACTTTGTTCTGTGGCTGGTATCGGTCACCCCCTTCCTGATCATTATCCTCCCCGTTGCTTTGATGATTACAGTGCTGGCTCGCCGCAGACCCTCCGGCAAGCAGGGGGGCCGCAATCCCCGGCTGCCACACCCCTTTCACAAGGAGCCCAAGGGGCAGGCGGAGCAGAAAACACAGGACGACAATCCGTCGCAGGAGTAAACGCTCTCCGGCAAAACAGGCAAGGGGCAAGCTCCCCTCTGCTATAGTAGTGCAAAGATAAGGATGTTTTTTGGGATAACAAAAGGATGCCGGCTGCGGTATCCTTTTGCTTTTGGGTGGATGACACCCTATATTGACTGGGTACAGGGCGCTTTTGGTTGACATAAGCAGCAAAAATGTATTAGAATAAGGGGTACTGTTTGATCGTTCACTACATAGAAAAGGGAGGGCGGAACTGTCTATGGTCAAGGTGACTCTCATCGCCCATACGCCCAACCCAGAGCAACTGGTGGCCGCCGCCGCCAAGCTCTGTTACAGCCCCGCCACCATTGGTGAACTGCTGGATGGCCTGACTCCGGAAGCGACGGAGGGCTTTCTCAAGCGGTTGACCGATCTGGGCCATCAAAGCCCCTTGGAGCACGCCACCTTTACCTTTGGCATCGAGGGAGTGTCCCGCACCCTGCTGGCTCAGATCACCCGGCACCGGATTGCCTCCTTCAGCGTGCAAAGTCAGCGCTATGTCAGCGAAAGCGGCTTTGATTACGTCATCCCCTCCGCCATTGAGGAGGACCAAGAAACCCTTGCTGCTTTTGAGGAATCCATGGCGCAGGCGGGGAAGGCCTACGACAAAATAGCGGGCCTTCTGGAGCAAAAGTATCTCTCCCAGTTGACGGAGGATACCCCTTCCGCCCGGCGGAGCGCAAAATCCAAAGCCAACGAGGACGCCCGGTTTGTACTGCCCGGCGCCTGCGATACCAAGATGATTGTCACCATGAACGCCCGCAGCCTCCGGAATTTTTTTAGCCTGCGCTGTTGCAGCCGGGCTCAGTGGGAAATCCGCCGGCTGGCTGACGAGATGCTGCTGTTGTGCCGACAGGCCGCCCCTC
The DNA here is from genome assembly GCA_018434245.1 of Oscillospiraceae bacterium. Lineage (GTDB taxonomy): Bacteria > Bacillota > Clostridia > Oscillospirales > Ruminococcaceae > WRAV01. The sequence goes on along the minus strand of JAHDPQ010000113.1, from coordinate 38,318 downwards.
TGCTGTTTGCGGGAGCGGGTCCCGGCTGTGTCAGCGGCCCTTGTCCCGAAGGTGCCATGAGCTGCGGCAAAATCCAGGAAATGCGCAGCCGCTATCACAAAACCACCAAGGAGGAGTAATCATGGGCCATTTGGCAGTGATCGAGGGACTGGATGGCAGCGGAAAAGCGACCCAAGCCACCCATCTGGCCGCCTACCTGCAGGAGCTGGGGCAAACGGTGCGGCACGTGGCTTTCCCTAATTATGAACACGAATCTTCGGCGCTGGTCAGGCTCTATCTTTCGGGGAGCCTTGGCAGCCCCGACGAGGTAAACGCCTATGCGGCCTCCAGCTTTTATGCCGCCGACCGGTATATCAGCTTTACCTCCCAGTGGAAAAAAGACTACGATGCGGGACATACTATAATCGCTGACCGCTACACCACCTCCAACGCTGCCCATCAAATGTCTAAGTTGCCCCAAGAGGAATGGGACGACTATCTGGACTGGATGGAAGATTATGAGTATGAGCGGCTGGGTCTGCCCCGGCCCAGTGTGGTGATCTATCTGGATATGGACCCCAAGATTTCCCACAAGCTGCTTTTAAAGCGGGGCAACCCCCAGGACATCCATGAGCGGGATTTGGATTACCTCATCCGCTGCCGCAAGGCGGCTCTGTATGCCTGCGACAAGCTGGGCTGGCGCAAGATCGCCTGTGACGACGGCCGCGACCCCCTGCCTGTCATGACCATCTTTGATCAGGTCAAAGTCTTTACCATGGATATCTCGTTTTGAGGACTTATAAGGCTCTGCTTGGAATGAGCGGAGCCGGGGTGGCCCGGACAGGCCCTGTCAATAACTGCTTGGGTGGGCCACGGTGTTTTCCCCAACTGTTTCATTTTGGAACCTGGCGAAAGGATAAGACAATTCATGTTAGATCTGCAGGAAATATCCCTTTCGGACAAAAGCTGGATGCAGCCTCTTTATGACCGCTCCGGTTTTCGTTCGGAAGAATACAACTTTACCTTTAACTATTTATGGCGGGAGATTCTCTCCTACAAGGTGGCGGAGTATGGCGGCTTTTTGGTGCAAAAAAGCGACAGCAGCCGGCCCGCCTACCTGTATCCCGCCGGCAGCGGTGATGTGGTCCCCGTGGTGGAGGCTATGCTGCAGGATTCCAAAGACTGCGGCCACGGCTTTGCGTTCTACACCGTGCTGGCCGAGCAAAAAGCCCTGCTGGAAACCTTATTTCCCGACAAGTTCGACTTTATCCCCATCCAAAAGTACGACGACTACATCTACACTTCCGAAAGCCTGATCACTCTGGCGGGCAAAAAGCTCCACGCCAAGCGCAACCACATCAACCGCTTTAAAGCGGAAAACCCCGACTGGAGCTACGAGGTCATCACTCAGGACAATATGCCGGAAGTGATCTTGATGAGCGAGGAGTGGTGCCGGATCAACGCCTGCAACTCCCAAAAATCCCTGCGGGAGGAAAGTCACGCCATGCGCCATGCCCTCAACGACTTTTTTGCTCTGGGGCTGGATGGCGGACTGATTCGGACCGGGGGCAAGGTGGTGGCCTTTTCCATGGGGGACAGGCTTACAAGCGATACCTATCTGGTCCATCTGGAAAAAGCCTTTACCCACGTCAACGGTGCTTACGCCATCATCAACCAGCAGTTTGCCCAGCACAACTGCCAGGATTACACCTACATCAACCGGGAGGACGACTCGGGGGATGAGGGCCTGCGCAAGGCAAAGATGAGCTATCGCCCCATTATGCGCACCGAAAAATACGCTGCTCGTTGGCGGGGATAACCCCAGAGCGGAACAGATATAGCTTGGATAATGTTTTTTACCACCAATCCATCTGCATTGAGATGGCATCCATAGGAGGAGTTTTCCTATGATAGGCAGAGCTGAAGGGGCCATGCTGCCCCGCCTGAGACAGATCTGGCAGACATGCTTTGACGATACTCCGGAAGGCACCGAGTTTGTTTTTTCCCAATTGCTCCACCCGGATCAGATGCTGGTGTACACCGACGAGGACCATCGGCCCGTAGCCATGATTAACTGGAAGCTGCTTCCCTTTACCACACCCTCCAGCAGGATGATGGGGGCGTACATTTTTGGGGTGGCCACCCTGCCCCAGTTTAGAGGCAAAGGTATCTCCCGCCAGATGATGAGCCATCTCCATGATATTTTAAAGGCGGAAGGGGCAACCCTTTCCTGTTTGGTTCCCGCCAACCAATCCCTCTTTGACTTCTACGCAGGGCAGGGGTTTGAGCCCTTCTTCTCCTACAAGTTGGCGCAGGTGGCGGCACAGGAAATCCATACGGATTCCAGGGAGGGAACCCTGACCCCTACCTCCCTGGAAATTTTGGAGCCCCTGCGCAATCAGGCCTTTGCTGGGCGCAGCCTGTTCGGCGCGTGGGATGCCGGGTATCTGCAGTTTGCAGAGCAGGACAACCGCTTTTATGGCGGCGAGACCCTAGAGTTTTCCTGCCGGGGCCGCAGTGGCTACGCCGTCTGCCAGATGCGGGAAGAAGATACCCTTCTGGTTCGGGAGGTGGTGGTGGACCGGGAGGATGTAAGCAGTCTTTTGGCAGCGCTCTATAAGCGGTTTGCAGCAAAGCGCTATCAGTTGCGCCTGCCCGTGGACTTCCCCGGGGAACTGCCCGGAAACGATACTCCCTTTGCTATGATAAAATGGTACGACGAAACTCTGAGACAGCCGACATTGGGTAAGCCGGGAGAAGCTTCCTGGTTTGCTTTCGGCCTGGATTGATGAAGGAGGATTCATCTGTGATTTACATTTTCTTCGCCCCCGGCTTTGAGGAGATTGAGGCAATTGCCACTCTGGATATTCTGCGCCGGTCCGAACTGGAGGTTCAGTCGGTGGGGGTGGGAGGCAAAACGGTCAAAGGCGCTCATGGTATTTCTGTAATCTGCGATGTGACAGACACCGAAATCAGCCTGGCCGATCTTGAGATGATCGTTCTGCCCGGCGGTATGCCCGGCACTTTGAATCTGGAAAAGTCCCCCGTCGTCAGGACAGCGTTAGAGCATGCTGCGGAAAAAGACCTGTGGGTGGCCGCTATCTGCGCCGCTCCCTCCATTTTGGGACATATGGGCATGCTGGAACACAAGCGGTTTACCTGCTTCCCCGGCTTTGAGCAGGAAGTGGAAAACGCACATTATACCACGGAGCGGGTGGTGCGGGACGGAAAGATCATCACCGGCAAGGGGCCGGGCTGTGCCATTGATTTTGCTCTTGAAATTGTAGCGGCTTTGGCTGGGAAGGACAAAGCCGCCCTGCTTGGGTCCAGTTTGCAATGACAAGCAAACGGCCCAATGTCCGAATCCGCAAGGAGGAGCTGCGCCAAGCGAGCAAGGCCATCCGCTCCGACCTCACTCCCCGGCAAAAATCCCGATGGGATACAGCAATCCTGCGGCATTTTATCAACCTTCCCGCCTATCAAAACTGCCACACCCTGTTGACCTACGCCTCTTTGCCCGGCGAGGTGGACACCTTTGCCCTGATGGAAGAAGCCTGGCGAGCAGGCAAGCGGGTGGCGGTTCCCTACTGTGTGCCCGGCACCCGCCTGATGGAGTTTTACCTCATCCAAAGCCCTGAGGAGCTTGCACCTTCCGCCTATGGCATTTTGGAACCCGACCCTGCCCGATCTCAAAAGCTGACGGATTTTTCCGGCAGTGCCTGTGTGGTCCCTGGCCTTGCCTTTAACTGCATCGGCTACCGGCTGGGCTATGGAGGCGGATACTACGACCGGTTCCTGGCAGGCCCCTACGCCGGAAATCCTTCCATCGGGTTGTGCTACGGAGTTTGCATGGTAAAATTCTTGCCCATTGGAACCTATGACCGCCCCTGTGATTTTCTGGTTACCGAAACCGGGGCGAGAATCATCCGCAAGAAAAACATCTGCGTTTGACCAATCCTCTGCTTCTTTTTTTGGGCAAAAAGAAGAACCCCTTGCGGGGGTTCTTCCAGAAGCTTTTCAACGTCGGTAATGTACACCTGGGCTTCTAGCAGCCGCAGCAGCAGATGAGAATGAGGATGAGGATGATGATCCAGCAGCAGTTTCCGCCAAAGCCGAATCCGCCAAAGCCGCCACCACAGCCACCACCGCAGCCGCCACCGCAGCCGCTGCCGCAACCGTCGTTACATCCACAGCAATTTCTAAACATTCCAGTGTCACTCCTTTTCCTTAGGATGCTACATACTATGTGCTTTGGGAAAGCCTTGTGAAGTAGTGGCGATGAAAAAAAGACAAAAGCAAACCTTTTTTTAAAAAAAGAAGCCTAAAATTCGCTCAAAGGTATAGCCGGAAATGCAAAATATCGGCAGAAGCATTTTTTTTGGAGGATCACCCAATATGGATAGCCGTCAAAACCCCAGGGATCGCCGACCCTATTCCTCAGGGCCCAACAGTTATGGACGCCCCCCCGATTCCGGGCGGCAGAGGGCCCATCTTTCCCAGCAACCAAGGCGCACCGCCGCGGCCAGACAGCCGGCGGCACAGCCTGCATCCCCAGGAGGGACCCTGCAGAGAAGACCCCGCAGTCAGAACCGCTGGTTTCGGGCCATTATCATGGTGATTGCCACGGTGGTGGGCTGCATCTTTCTGGCGCTTTTCATTCTGCAGAGCGCCTACGACCTGTTTGGACTTAACCAAAAGGATGAGATTATTGAGGTGACCATTCCCAAGGGAGCCAAAATCTCCGAAGTTGCCAAAATCCTCAAAAAGGATGGGGTGGTGGATCAGCCTCTCACCTTTCGGATTTATCTTGGCTTCAAAGATGTCAAAAACGAGAGCATTGTGCCGGGAGACTATGCCTTTAACTCCAACATGAGCTATAACGAGCTGATTGCGGCTCTTTCCAGCGGCTATACCGAGCGGGAAGTAGTGCGCCTTACCTTTATTGAAGGCGTTACCATGCTGGAAATCGCAACTGAGCTGGAAAAGGCCAAGGTCTGCAATGCCGAGGCATTCATGAACTATCTGGATCAGGCGGAGTACGCCTACGAGTTCTTTGGCGCCATTGAGGATGACCCCTTGCGGTTCCACAAGCTGGAGGGCTATATCTTTCCCGATACCTACGACTTTTTTGTAGGGGAAAACGTGGATAGCGTAGCCCGCAAATTCTTGCGCAACTTTAACGATAAAATCACCCCTGACCTGAAAAACCGGATGCAGGACCTCAACCTCACCATCGATGAGGCCATCACACTGGCCTCCGTCATTCAGAAGGAAGCGGGAGAGAGCGACGACATGCGTCTGGTCAGCTCGGTGTTCCACAACCGCCTGGACGATAAGGGAACCTACCCCAACCTTCAGTCTGACGTCACGATTTTTTACGTGGAAGAGAACATCAAGCCCTTGCTCCAGATGTCCAATCAGTCCATGTACGATGCCTACAACACCTACGTGCGGGAAGGCCTGCCGGTGGGACCCATCTGCAACCCCGGTATGGACGCCATTCTGGCCGCCCTGTATCCCGAAAAAACCTCTTTCTACTACTTTGTCACCGATAAGAATATGGACTTCTACTACGCCCAAACCGCCGACGCTCACTATCGAAATGTAGCGGCGGCTCAACAGGTGGGCGGGCAGGCCCATGGAATTGATACTCAATGATGGGGAAGGGTTCCGTTCCCGAGCTGTTGGCTCCCGCAGGAGATGAGGACTGCCTTGCGGCTGCCATAGCCTATGGGGCCGATGCAGTTTATCTGGGGGCCAAGGCCTTTGGGATGCGGGCCAAGGCCGCCAACTTTGACCCGGAAGGGTTGGAGCGGGCGGCCCGGCAATGTCACAAGGCGGGGGTTAAGCTTTACCTCACCTGCAACACCCTGCCCAGAGGCCGGGAGGTGGATGCCTTGCCCGCCTTTATCCGGGATGCCCGGGATGCCGGGGTGGATGCTCTCATCATCGCCGACTTGGGTGTGATGATGCTGGCCAAGCGAACCGCTCCCAATCTGCCGGTTCACGTTTCCACCCAGTTTGGGGTGGTCAACAAGTTGACAGCCCGGGAGCTTTACAATTTGGGGGCCAGCCGGGTGGTATTGGCCCGGGAGCTTACCTTGGAGGAAATCGCCGAAATTCGGGCAGATACCCCCTCCGATTTGGGGATTGAAGCCTTTGTCCACGGGGCCATGTGTGTTTCGGTATCGGGGCGGTGTGTTCTGTCCAACTACATGGCCGAACGGGACGCCAACCGGGGAGAATGCGCCCAGCCCTGCCGCTGGACCTACGCTCTCACCGAGAGCAAGCGGCCGGATCAGCACTTCCCCATCTACGAGGAGGACGGCTACAGCTATATCCTCAACTCCCGGGATATGCGGATGATCCAGCATCTGGATAAACTGGCGGCAGCGGGAGTGGACAGCCTGAAAATTGAGGGACGAGCCAAAAAAGCCTACTATGTGGCCACCATCACCGGTGCTTACCGAAAAGCATTGGATCTCCTGCAGCAGGACCCGGAGCACTTCGTGCTTCCCGATGCCCTGCTGGAGGAGACGGAAAAGGTGAGCCACCGCCCCTATTCCACCGGCTTTTACCTGGGCGACTATCCCGGACAGGACACGGTTCGGGGGGGCTATCTTCGTCACTGGGAGCTGGTGGCCACTGTGGACGGCTGGGAAGACGGAACGCTGCTCTGCACCGGGCGCAACCGTTTTTTGCCCGGGGAGACGTTGGAGTTGCTCCGGCCCGATGGCCTGCCGGTTCCCCTTCCGGTGACGGAAATCCGGGATGAGGAGGGCAATCGGTTGGAGGCGGCCTGCCACCCCATGATGAAGCTGCGCCTTCCCTGCGCCATCCCTTGTCCTCCCGGCTCCATGCTGCGGCGCAAAAATAGCGAGGCTTAGGATAGCAAACGGCCCGGTCTTCCTTAGAGAAGGCCGGGCTGTTTTTTGTGTACTACCATCCATTGGTGGAAAACTGGCGGATTATTCGTATAATAACTGAATATACTACTACAAGTATTAGAAAAGGGGAGAAAACGAAGGCTGAACAATTTTTTCTATCGCCAAGACAAACAAACATTCAAAACAAACGTTTACTTACGACACTCAATGTGATATAATTGGCAGGTGAAAATACAGCAGGGTGGTGGAATTATGGACTTGGGAGCCAAGCTGGAGCTGTTGACGGAAGGGGCAAAATACGATGTGGCCTGCACCTCCAGCGGGGTGGACCGCGGGGGACAAAAGGGCAAACTGGGCAATGCTCTGGCTGGGGGAATCTGCCACAGCTTTGCGGCGGATGGCCGCTGCATCTCTCTTTTAAAGGTGCTCCTTTCCAACAACTGCGCCTACAACTGCGCCTACTGTGTCAACCGGCGCACCGCCGATGTTCCGCGCACCACCTTTACACCCCGGGAGCTGGCGGAACTCACCTACGGCTTTTATCGCCGCAACTACATCGAAGGCCTGTTCCTTTCCAGCGGTGTGGTGAAAAATCCCGACTACACCATGGAGCAGATGATCGAATGCCTGTGGCTGCTCCGTCAGGAATACGGATTTTGCGGCTATATTCACGCCAAGGCCATCCCCGGCAGCTCCCGGGAGCTGATCCACCGGCTGGGGTTGCTGGCCGACCGCCTCAGCGTGAATTTAGAGCTGCCCAGCGAGGATTCCCTCAACCGGCTGGCTCCTGACAAACCACGGGAAAATATCTTTCGGCCCATGGCGGCCATCGCCACCGGCATTGAGGAAAACCGCCACGAGCTGGTGCGGTATCAGCATGCGCCGCGCTTTGCTCCCGCCGGTTCCAGCACCCAAATGGTGATTGGGGCTACCCCCGACACAGATTTTCAAATTATGCGGCTAACGGAAAGTCTATACCAAAAGTATAAACACAAGCGGATATTCTTCTCCGCCTATATTCCGGTGGCGAATTCGGCATTGACTCCAGTGGGGTACACGCCACCCTTGTTGAGGGAGCATCGGCTCTATCAGGCCGATTGGCTGCTGCGCTTTTACGGCTTCCGGGCGGAGGAAATTTTGGACGAGGCCCACCCCTATCTGGACCCCTTGCTGGACCCCAAGGAAAACTGGGCGCTTTCTCATCTGGATTATTTTCCAGTAGAGGTGAACACCGCCGACCGGGCTCAGCTGCTGCGGGTGCCGGGGATGGGGGTGACGTCGGTGGAGCGGATTCTGCGGGCCCGCCGTCAGGCCCGGCTAGGCTTTGAGGACCTGCGCAAGCTTCGGGTGGTGATGAAGCGAGCCCAGTACTTCGTCACCTGTTCGGGGAAGATGCTGCCGGGGATTTACTTTGATGGGGAGAGCATTTACCGGAACCTCACCCTGGAAGCCCGACGCAGGCAGGGGCTGTTGTTTGAGCCGGAGGTGACCCAGCTTTCCCTGTTTGATGGGGGAAGACCCCTGCTCACCGGAAGGGAGGATGTGGTAAAATGTCTAACGGGCCAGCTGTAATTTACCGGTACGACGGTACCTTTGACGGGCTGCTCACCGCTGTATTTGAAGCATACGCCCACCCCGTAGAGGTGAAGGCCATCACCGCCCGGGAGGAGCTTCAGATGGGGTGGGGACAGGAGGAAATCTTCCTGCCTACCGATGCCGAAAAAGCCCGCCGGGTGGAGGCCGGCATCCTTAAAAAGATAGGCAGCGCCGCCCTACAGAGGGTGGAGGTATGCTTCTGGTCGGGAGAGGAGGACAAGGACACCGCCCTGTACCGGTATCTTCGGGCGGGGTTTGATCTGGGACGGCGCATCTACAACTCCCTGACCCATCCCGATGTGCTGGCGGTGGAATACCTGTACCGCAACATCACCCGGGAAGAGCAACGGGTTCAGGGGTTTACCCGCTTTTCCGAGATGGAAAATGGAGTCTATTATGCCTCTATTGCTCCAAAGAACAGCTTGGTCCCCCTGCTGATGCCCCATTTTGCCGACCGCTTTTCCATCCAGCCCTTTCTTCTCCACGACACCCAGCACGCAATGGCCGGAGTATATGACGGCCGGGGCTGGTACCTGGTGGAGACGGATGAGCTGGAGGTTCCCGATGTTTCCACCCGAGAACATGAGTTCCGCCAGATGTGGCGGCAGTTTTACGATGCCGTTGCCATTTCGCAGCGCCGCAACCACAAGCTGCGGCAGGGGATGATGCCCAAATGGTATTGGCGAAACATGACGGAGTTTAACTTCCGCTATGCTCCCGAGCAACGGCAGCAGCAAAAAGTACAGGAAGAAGAGGGGAGGCAAGGCTCCGATTCTTCTTCCACTTGCCACTTCTCAATCCAGCGGCAGTCAAAATAAACCTTTTAATTTAAGTGAAGCAGGTGCCTCATATGGAGGTGCTTGTTCACAGGGCTTTTCTTTGGCGCATACCAAATAATTTATGGCGTATACGATACTTCCTGTTTGAGTTGGCTATGGGTGATCGGTACCGAGCCTTGCAGCCTGAGATAATATAGCCAAAGAAGGATAAGCCTCCAATGTAGTGCAGAGAAAAGCACACATTGGAGGCTTATTTAAAATCTAAGGAGTATGAAAACTACCTTTGCACTCTACCGGATGCATTCCCGGCTGCAAGGGATTCTACTTCCTGAACGGACATTAGGTTGAAATCATGTTCAATGGTGTGTTTCAGGCAAGAGGCGGCCACCGCATAATCGATCGCTTTCTGACAATCGTATCCGCTGATCAGGGAGTAGATGAGCGCGCCTCCAAACGAATCTCCACCGCCGACCCGATCGACAATTCGGATGGAATAGGAGTTGGAGAAATATGCCTCCTTGCCGTCGTAGAGCATTCCGGCCCAGTTATTATCACTTGCGGAGATGCTGCCACGAAGCGTAATGGCAACTTTTTCACACTGGAAGCGCTTGCACAGTTGCTCAGCAACACTAATATACCCATCGTGGGACAATTTGCCGCTACTGACATCTGTATCCAATGCATGAATACCAAAAACATCTGCGGCATCTTCTTCGTTAGCGATGCAAACGTCCACATAAGGCATCAGTGTAGCCATTACTCTGCCAGCTTCCTCTTTACTCCACAGCTTATTGCGGTAATTGAGATCACAACTAACCTTTACACCAAGCTCTTTTGCTGTCTTGACAGCGTCAAGGCAGATTTCCGGTAGCTCGCCGCCCAGCGCCGGGGTAATACCCGTGAAATGGAACCAAGTTGCCCCAGCCAAGATTTCCTTCCAATCAAAATCGTTTTTGCTCGCCAATGCAATGGCAGAGTCTGCACGATCGTAAATGACTTTTGATGCGCGTTGGGAAGCACCCTTCTCAACAAAGTAGATACCAAGGCGATCGCCACCTCGTTTTATGTTAGAAGTGTCCACGCCAAAGTGGCGCATCGCATTAATGGCACACTGGCCGATTTCCTGTGCCGGAACCTTTGTGACAAAAGCAACATCCAGTCCGTAATTTGCACAGGATATGGCGACATTTGCTTCTCCGCCTGCGTAAGTTGCTTCAAATGTATTGGATTGAACAAAGCGCAAATAACCCGGCGGGTTTAAGCGCATCATAATTTCGCCGAATGTTACAACTTTTCCCATTTAAAACATTCTCCTATCTGCCCACTGCACTGCAAAATTGCTTTGCAACCTCAGTAATTTTATCAAACTCGCCAGCTTCGACCCACTGCTTGTTTACCAGGTTTCCGCCAATCCCAAAGCCCAGGCAGCCTGCTGCCAGAAAATCCGGGATATTACCGGGATTAACCCCGCCAACTGCCAAAATTCTAATTTGGCTAAGGGGTGCCCGTACGGCTCTGACATAGTCACATCCCAGTACCCCTGCTGGAAAGAGCTTCACAAAATCCGCTCCTGCCCCGTGTGCAGCCGCAATCTCACTTGGCGACATGGCTCCCGGCATGGATACCAGCCCCATTGAGCGCGTTGCCTCAATGACATCTGCATTTACATTTGGAGAAATCATGTACTTGGCTCCTGCGTCTGCCGCAAGCTTCACCTGTTCCGGTGTCATCACTGTGCCGGCTCCGACACAGATTCGTCCTTCAAAGTGCTGGTTAACTGCCGTAATTGCATTAAGAGTATCGGAAAAGTTTTCTGGTGCAGATTGATCAAATGTAATCTCCAAAAGGTCAATCCCACCATCCAAAATAGCTCCGGCAAGAGCCAGACACTGTTCCCTATTCCGAATTCCACGCACAATTGCGATCAGCTTTTTGTTTAAAATGCGGTGAATAACCGCTTCTCTCATAGATAATTCCCCCTGTTCTGTTGGCTCTTCTATAACAGAGAATTTCTCACCCCATGCCAAATTGTTAAGTAAGAAAAAAATTAGGCACCAAGGTTATGTTAATGAAATGCTTTCGAATAGATGAAAGAGAAATCGCATATACGAATATAATTGTAATGATTTTTTTGGATTTGTCAATACACATCTTGATTTTTTATTAAAATACCACTGAATTTGTTTACCTTAACAATTATTCGCCTAGATTATTATGCAATAAAACCAATTGACGATAAAAAGATATATTGCTATAATATTCGTAATGATGAAAGAAAATTCGTATATAGGAAAGAGTGATAGAGAATTGTCATCAAATACAGAACATAAACCTACCCTTAGGACACTTTCTATCCTAGAGTTTATATCTGCAGGGGATCGCAGCTATAGCTTGTCGGAAATTTCGCGTGCTCTAGGGATTTCTCCCAGCACATTGTTTCCCATTATTCACACCTTGAGGGAAAAAAAGTACCTGAACTTCGACAAAAAGACTCAAACATATTCACTTGGACTACGGCTGTTTGAAATTGGAAGTCGGATCCAAAACTCCCATGCCTATAACGCGATCATGGATATTATTAATGAGGTTGTAGAAAAATGTGACGAAACTTGCCATTTTGGAGTCTTAGATCATGGAGATGTTCTTTATCTTGCAAAGGCAGATTCCACCAACCCCATTCGCATGTTTTCCAAAATTGGCAAGCGGATGCCTGCATACGGCACTGCTATAGGAAAGGCGCTGCTGAAGCAATTTACATTTGAGGAGCTTAAGGCACTGTATCCCGAGGGCCTCAAGCCGCTGACAGCCAACACAATCAACTGCTTTGACGAACTGTACCGGCAGATTTGCTCTTCGGATATTTTTATGTACGAGAACGAGGAATCTAACGATTCTATTCGCTGCATTGCCATCCCCCTTTACCAAGAAAAAACGGTGGTGGCCGCTTTGAGCGTCGCGATTCCGGTGTACCGGTATGAGGAACAGAAGGCAAGAGAGATTGAGCGAACTCTTAAAGAAGCTTCGGTGCGCTTTTCTCAAGAAATTCCTGATTTTATGTTTTAATCATAAAAGTATTAGCTCTAAATTAAGGGAGGTAGAATCTTTTGAAAATTACCAAAATGAATCTTTATACTGTTCCGCCTCGTTGGTTATTCCTTGAAATGGAAACCGACGCCGGCATAACCGGCTGGGGCGAGCCTGTGATTGAGGGGCGCGCTTCTGTGGTCAAAACGGCAGTGGAGGATTTTGCCGGTTACCTTATTGGCAAGGATCCGATGCAGATTGAGGACCACTGGCAGGTCATGTACCGCTCAGGGTTTTATCGGGGCGGCCCGGAGGTTATGAGCGCCATTGCAGGGATTGATCAGGCGCTTTGGGATATCAAGGGTAAGTATTACAATGCCCCCATTTATGAACTGCTGGGAGGCAGATGCCGCGACAAGCTCAAGGTTTACAGCTGGATTGGCGGCGACCGCCCAAGCGACATTGTTGCAGGCGCAAAAGCGGTTATGGATGTTGGCTGCACCGCGATCAAGATGAACGGTACGGATGAAATGCATTACATTGATAGCTTTAAAAAGGTGCAGGCCGTATCCGAGCGGGTTGCATCCCTGCGTGATGCGTATGGCTATGATCTGGACATCGGCGTGGACTTTCACGGTCGGGTTCACAAAAGCATGGCCAAAGTTCTTGCACGGGAGTTGGACCAGTATAACTTGATGTTTATCGAAGAACCGGTCCTTCCCCAGAACAATGAAGCCCTGCGGGAGATTGCAAACCATACCTCTACCCCTATTGCAACAGGTGAGCGCATGTTTAGCCGGTGGGAGTTTAAGAACTTGATGATAGACGGTTATGTTGATATTATTCAGCCCGATCTTTCTCATGCCGGTGGTATTAGCGAATGCAAAAAGATATCTGCCATGGCAGAAGCTTTTGATGTGGCAGTTGCTCCACACTGTCCGCTGGGCCCCATTGCGCTCGCAGCATGTGTACAGCTTGATGCATGCACGCCCAACGTATTTATCCAGGAGCAAAGCCTTGGAATTCATTACAACAAAGAAGGCCAGGATCTGCTGGATTATCTGGCCGACAAAACTGTATTTGAATTTGAAGATGGCTTTATCAAAATTCCCACCGGACCAGGCCTGGGAATTGAAGTGAATAAAGAAAAAGTGATCGAAGCAGCTAAAGTGGGCCACAACTGGAAAAACCCAATTTGGAGAAACTTCGACGGCACAGTTGCAGAGTGGTAATAGCCTGAATTTATTCATTGTTGCAATTATTGCAATTATTTAAACATTAAGGAGAGAAAAAAATGAAAAGACTGTTCAGTGTATTCCTTGCAGCAATCCTTTTAATTTCCCTGGTTGCATGCGGAGGAAATAACAGCGGTAGTTCCGCTGTCCAACCGTCCCAGCAGCCCCAAGACGGCACCAATGCCGGGAACCCGGCGCCTAGCAACGCGACACCCGCAAATGGAACCATTACCTTTAAAGTTGGTCACGACGCGGCCGAAACAGTACCGGTTGCCATAGGGCTTGCAGAATTTAAACGTCTGGTCGAAGAGCGTTCCAACGGGCAAATTGTAATCGAAATCTACAATAACGGTACCCTTGGAAGCGCCAGCGACTATGTTGTAAACTGCCAGCTCGGCACATTGGATATGGGTACGGTGAACCAGTCTGTCGTTTCCAGCTTCATTCCCGATCTGCCGGCCGTCGACATTCCTTATATCATTGAAAGCTATGAGCATGCAGACCGTGTGTTCCTCGGCGACGTTGGCAAGCATTATGCAGAAGAAGTCCGTGAGATTATGGATATTGAGCTAATCGGTATCTGGGAGGTAGGCTTCCGCAACCTTACAAACAATAAGCAGCCGGTGAACAGTGTAGCCGATGTGGCTGGTCTGCGTATTCGCACCATGGATAACCCGGTTCATCAGGCTCTTTGGAAGGGCCTTGGTGCAGACCCTGTTCCGATGGCATGGGGCGAAGCTTACACTGCCATGCAGCAGGGCGCAATTGACGGGCAGGAAAACCCCTACTCCGTTATTCTTGGCAACAACGTTGCAGAAGTTAACAAACACCTTGCAGTAACCGAGCATGTTTACAGCTCCCAGTTTATCCTCATGAGCCGCAACGCCTGGAATATGTTGACAGAGGAGCAACAAAAAATTATTATGGACAGCTGCTATGAAGCGGGCCTCTACCAGCGTGAAAACCAGCGCATGCAGGCGGAAGAAGGCCTTGCCAAGCTGAAAGAATTGGGAATGGAAGTAACCACTCCTGACAAACAGGGATTTATTGATGCAAGCGCATCCATTCGCGAAGAGTTTGGCAAAGAGTATGCCGAGGTTGTTGCTATGATCGAAGCGGCAAAATAAGAGAGGGGAAGTCCTCGTGTATCAAAAGATAAAAGGTGTATTTGAACGAATACAGGGCTTTGTTTTGGCGCTGATCGGAATTGCCCTTGCCCTTATTATGTGTATCGTGCTTGTACAGACCTTTACACGTTACATTCTGTTTTATAGCCTTCCGTGGTCAGAAGAGCTTTCCCGCTATATCTTTGTTTTTCTTATGATGTTTGGGCTCAATCTGGCGATTAAGGAAGACCTGCTGATCCGTATCGATTTAATCGACTATGCCATCAAAGGCAAGGCTGGCGATGTACTCTACTTGCTGAGAAATCTGGCTGGGCTTGCGGTGTGTATCATTATTGCATACAGTTCTACATCCCTGTTTAAAGTCGGCATGATTCAGAAAAGCCCGGCCATGCTGATTCCGATGATTTATGTTTATGCCTTTGTGTGCGGAGGCTTTATTGTCTCGGCAATTGCAATGGTGTTCAAGGTGATTGATGCGGCTATTCTGCTGATTTCACCCAAAACAGAGGATGGAGGTACAGTTGCATGAGTATAGCCGCAGTAATGCTGTTTGTTGTTCTGATTGCGGGGCTCATATTGGGCGTGCCCATCATCTGGTCGCTGACCATTGCGAGTGCTGTGTCGATCGCATTGAATCCGGCGCTTAGTTTTGTGGTCATTCCACAAAGGCTTTTTGCGGGTGCAGATTCTTTTTCCCTTCTTGCGGTTCCCGCATTTATGCTGGCAGGAGATATTATGACCAAGGGCGGACTGTCTAAACGCTTAACCAGCTTTGCCGACGCCCTTGTGGGCTGGATTTCTGGCGGTATGTCCCTAGTAGCCATTGTAGCCTGCACTTTTTTTGCAGCAATCTCAGGTTCTTCTGTTGCAACAACTGCTGCAATCGGCGGCTTGATGCACAAGGAGATGGTAAAGCGCGACTATCCCCCAGACTATTCCGCAGCTGTTCAGGCAATTGGCGGTACCCTCGGAATTGTAATTCCACCTAGTGTTGTTTTCGTTATTTACGGGAATGTCACCGGTGTCTCGATTGCAAAACTTCTTATGTCCGGCGTTGTGCCGGGGTTGATCGCCTGCCTTGCACTTTGCGCCTATGCCTACTATATGGCCAAAAAGAACAACTTCCCCAAAGGGGAAAAGTTTAGTGCAAAAAAGCTCGGAAAGGCAACTATGGAGGCGCTTTGGGCGCTGCTGATGCCCTTGATTATCCTCGGAGGCATCTACACAGGGGTCTTTACTCCGACAGAGGCCGCGGTAGTTTCCGTCTTTTATGGAGTGATCGTCTGCTCGTTCATCTATCGCGAGGTAACTTTCAAGGATATTTGGGAAATCTTGAAGGCTACGGCAAAATCTGCAACTAATATCATGCTGTTGGTTGCATCGGCACAAGTATTTGCCTACTTAGTAACGTATTACAACGTTCCCGCTACAATTTCCAAGTGGGTCATGGGCTTTGTAGATTCCAAGGTGGCATTTTTGCTTATGGTTAATGTCCTGTTAATCATCGCCGGAATGTTTTTGGACAATGGCTCAATCATTCTGATTATGGGACCGATTCTGGCGCCCCTTGCGGTTGCTTATGGCATTAATCCGGTTCATTTTGGTTTGATTGTAGTATTTATTCTGGCACTTGGACAGTGTACTCCGCCGTTTGGCACCTGCATGTTTGTAGCCTGCGGAATTGCCAATCGACCTGTCAGCGGAGTGGCAAGATACTTGATACCGTTTGTTCTAGTGGAAATAGCCTGTGGTTTGCTGTTCTCTTTTATACCCCAGCTTTCCCTGTGGTTACCGAGCCTTGTAACCTGATTTATAGTTCTATTTATAATCCGAAGATGTTTGTGGGGACAGAATTTCTGTTCCCACAAACAATTTCTCCACGGGAAAGGATGAATGCTCTTGCATAATTTGTTTGATATTCGGGGGAAGAAAGCAATCGTCACCGGCGGCACCAAGGGACTGGGCCGCAGCATGGCAGAGGCGCTGCTGGAATCCGGATGCGAAGTGGTCGTGATCGGCTCCTCTGACGGTGTTCACCAAACGGCAGAGGAATACCGAAGCCAGGGTTATCCCTGTCAATCCGTACAGGCTGATCTGCGGATTCGGGAAGAATGCTACCGCTCCTTTGAAGAAAGCCTGAAACTTTTAAATGGGGAACTTGATATTCTTATAACGGCGGCTGGCATTCAGCGCAGGCACCTTGCAGATGAGTTTCCCATTGAAGAATGGGATGAAGTGATCAACATCAACCTGCATTCGGTTTTTATTTTTAATCAGCTGGGTGCCCGGATCATGTTGAAAAAAAACTATGGAAAAATTATTAATGTAACTTCTATGATTTCTTGGTTCGGCGGCCAGACGGTCTGCGCCTATGCGGCGGCCAAGGGCGGCGTAACCCAGATGACAAAAGCATTCGCAAACGATTTGATGGGCCGTGGAATTTGTGTGAATGCCATTGCTCCCGGCTATATGGCAACCGACCTAAATACAGCACTGCTGGCTGACAAGGAACGCAGTGCATCCATTCTCTCAAGAATTCCCGCAGGCCGCTGGGGTGATGGAAACGATATCAAAGGCGCCACCATTTTTCTTGCATCGGCTGCAAGCGACTACCTTTCCGGTGCAAATATTAATGTGGACGGTGGCTATCTGGTAAAATGAGACTGTAGCGAAGGAAGGTAAACAGCATGAAAGCACTTGTTTGGACCGAAAAAGAAAAGGTTGAACTTCAAAACAGACCGCTTCCGGACACTGCCGGAAAAATACTCATTCAAGTGGCTTATGCGGGGATCTGTGGTTCCGATATCAGCGTGTATCTTGGCAAACATCCTCGGGCAAAGGCCCCGCTTATTATGGGGCACGAATTTGTGGGTGTGGTGGAAGCAATTGGGGAGGGAGTCGAAACAGATCTGAAAAAAGGGGACAAAGTGGTTGTCGATCCCCTAATTTATTGTGGAAAATGCAATGCATGTCTGAATGGGAATACCCATGTCTGCAGGGCGCTTAATCTATATGGAACGGACTGCGACGGCGGCATGGCCGAATATGTGGCTGTTGCGGATCATACTGTCCTCAAGCTGCCGGAAGATATGGATTTTAAAACGGCTGCGCTGATCGAGCCTGTTGCAGTCGTTGTGCATGGGCTCCGCATGATTAAAAAGAATTTTTACACAAGTGCCTGTATTACAGGCCTTGGGCCAATGGGGCTGCTTGCGGCAATTATGCTCAAGAACTCCGGTGTCAACCGGCTCTTCACCGTTGAAACCAATAAAAAGCGCGCAGAGCACGCGAGAAAACTGGGTTTTGAAGTCATTGACCCCAAAACCGAGGATGTGGTTTCTTATATCAAGAAACGTACCGGCGGGGAAGGAGTGGAAGTTTTCGTCGAAGCCAGCGGCGCACCGATGTCTGCCGCAGTTATGACAGACATCACCAGTGTGCGCGGCGAAATTTTACTCCTCAGCGTATTTAAGGAGCCGGCTGCTGTGGATTTGCGTGCTGTAAACTTTAAAGAACAGATTTTGGTGGGCTGCCGCGTCTATACCCAACTAGACTTTAAAGACGCTATTTCGTATACTTATAACCATGCCGATGAAATTTCTGCAATTATTTCCCACCTGCACCCAATCGAAGATGGACAGAGAGTATTCCAAGACATGATTCGGGGAAGCACCGAAGCGATGAAAGTTCTCTTTGCGTTACAACAGTAAAAACAAAACCTCTGACCAGGATGTAGGGTTGAATATCCCGGCTGGAAGAGCTCATTTCCTTTAGCCGTGCTGCTGATCTGCCCAATCAGGCTTCACTTCGTAGGGAGTGAGGGAGTATGTTGTGATGCGAAAGCATCGGTACTTAATGTTGCTCTGGATGATATGGAAAAATATAAAACAGAGATACTCCATTGAACGGAGCATCTCTGTTTTGTATTTTATGGGGAGCAACGCCCTTTGTGCGTGATGTTTCGGCTTACAAAAGGTGTTTAACGGTTATTGGTGCAGCTTAATAGGTGTGATTTTCTACGTCCACTTTGTCGCTGTCCTGAAAGGGGGCCAGGGTGGAGATCATCTTGACGGCGCTGTTCGACTTGTTGATGACGTAGTGAACTTCTCCCGGCTCGATATGGATCAAATCCCCGGGAACCAGATGATGGGTGACGCCGTCCACCACAATGTCCACCTCTCCTTCCAGAATAAAGAAGTTTTCTTCCATCACATTGTGGTAATGAGCCTTAAAGTCTTCACCCGCCTGAAACTGCACCACGGCAAAATTCATTCTAGGTCCCTTCATCAAATATTTGGGTCCGCTGTTGCCAAAACGGTATTCTCTATCTTTTTCATTGACAATGAACATCATTCATTCCTCCAAGCATTATTCTGGTATTGGTGGCTATAGCCCAGGGGCAATCCACATATTTTTGGTTAGCTTTTGATCACACAGTGCTAGCTGAGCTGCGTAAACCTTGCGCCACTTTTCATATAAATCCCGGTAGACCTTTCGGTTGTCCTGGTTGGGCTGATAGACCTGATCCCACTGAACAAGAGCCTCTGCCGCCTGAGTCAGATCAGCATAAATACCCACGCCATAGCCTGCCAGAATGGCTGCTCCCAAGGCGGTGGCTTCATTGACCACGGGAACCCGAACAGGAAGCTCCAGCACATCAGACAGAATCTGACACCATAGGGGGCTTTTGGATGCTCCCCCTGCAAATACAATTTCCTCGGGCAGATTTCCGGTGGCCTCATGGACCAGCTCCAGATGCCCCTTTGTGATCAGTGCGGCGTTTTCCAAAATGGCCCGGTAGAAGGTGTAGCGGTTAAATTTTTCGGGGTCCAGAGCAAAGTTGGTAAAGGTGGGGGAGGCGTGCTTCCATTGGATGAAGTTCATTACATCGGAAAAGGCACAGAGCATCCCGTGGCTGCCTGCCGGAACCCCTGCTGCCTGCTGATCCATCAGATAGTAGGGGTCGGCCCCCTCCTTCTTTCCCTGCTGCTGCTCCAGCTGGCAGAAGCCGTCCCGGAACCAGCGCATCACCAGTCCCGGCTGAAAGGCCAGCGCCTCGTACTGCCAGACGTTGGGTACAGCGTGGCAGTTGACCCGCACCCGGCACTGGGGATCGGTCTTTCCGCTGTCGGTATTAAACTCGTACTGCCAGAAGCTGCCGCCGAACACGGCCGCCTGCCCCGGCTGAACCACGCCCACGCCGATGCTGCCCAACTGCGCGTCTCCGCCGCCCACCACTACC
The DNA here is from genome assembly GCA_018434245.1 of Oscillospiraceae bacterium. Classification (GTDB taxonomy): domain Bacteria; phylum Bacillota; class Clostridia; order Oscillospirales; family Ruminococcaceae; genus WRAV01. Next base: position 18,449 of record JAHDPQ010000113.1, on the reverse strand, counting down.
GGGGTTCCCGGTGCCAGCCCAGTTTGCCGAGCCCCCTGCTCGTTTACCGCACCCGCTACCGTGCCGCATTCCAGCACCGGCGGGAAAATATCTGCCCGCAATCCGCACCGCTGGGAGATGGAGGGTTCCCACTGACGGCGTTCCAAGTGGAAGATGCCGGTGGTGGAGCCGTTGCTGGGCTCTACAGCCAGAACTCCCGTCAGCTTGTAGACCAGCCAGTCGTTGAACATGCCCAGGCGGTGAGTTTTTTCGTAGATGTCCGGCATCTTGTTTTTCACCCAGAGCAGCCTTGGCAAAGCGCCGAGGGCGAAGGTCTCGCCTGATTCCAGGTAGACGCTCCGCTCCAATTCGGGATTCATGCGGATCAGCTGCTCCACCTCGTCGGTGCTCCGGGCATCCACATTGGCGCAGGCCCAGATTTCCTGCCCCGCCTTGTCGTAGAGCACGATGCCCTCCCGCATACAGGTGGTGGAAACCGCTGCGACCTGTTCCGCAGGGATGCTGGTCTGTTCCAGAACGCCGCGGATACAATCGGATGCCAGCTTCCAGTTATGTACCCAGTCAAAATCCATGCTGCCCGGAAAGCGGGGGTCCTCCCGGTGCTCCCACTCCTGCTGCACACAGCCCAGCTGAGTGCCCGCCGTATCGAACAAAACCGCCCGGACGCTTCCGGTGCCAGCGTCCACTGCCATCAAATACTGCTGCTGAGACATGGTGTTTCCTCCCCTTGCCATATTCTGATTATTCCGCCACGTCCTCCTCGCCAATCAGGCCCAGAGCCGTGCTTTCATCCGTAATGAGAACATCCAGATAGTTACCTCGCAGTGCGGCGCGAATGGCCTCTACCTTTTTGATGCCGGCCGCCACGCCGATGACATTCTTCAGTTCCTTGATGGTTTCCAAAGGGGTGCTGATCAAGCGGTCCTCGATGCCGGTGGGGACCAGATTGCCGTCCTTATCAATAAAGTGGCTGAGTACATCCCCCACCGCCCCCTGCATTTTAAGATAGAGCATATCGTTTTTGTTTAAAATACCGGATTTTACAATGGTGGATGTGTCGCTCATGCCGCCGATTCCCACCACCGTAAAGGATGCCAGCTGAACCATGCGGGAGATTTCCTTGACGGAATCTTCCTGCCGCATGGCGGCCCCCATCTCCTTGGAGGAGGCAAGCAGGGGGGTGGGAATGAGGAAAAGCTTTGCGTTAAAGATGTTGGACCGGGCGTTGGGCAAATAGTTGTTGACCCCACCGGTCAGGGATACAAAGGAGATGGGCCGTTCCCGCATGGTGGCAAGGTTGTTGAGGATGCGGCTTTGCGTATCGCCGTACCCGATGTTGATTAGGCCGTCCTCGCCCAGCCGGCCGCTGATGTACATGGCTGCCGCCTTAGCAATGGTCTCGTTGGTTTCCTCCACATCGGCTCCCGGAATGGCGGGAACCACAAAAACATCTTTCAGGCCATAATCCTTGGCGATTTTCCGCTCCATCTGCATGCGGTCGGCGCTTTCCTCCCGGATGCGAAACTGAATGATGCCGCTTTGTCGTGCTTTTTCCAGCAGCTTAATCACCCGCACCCGGGTAATCCCCAGCAATTCTGATATGTTTTGCTGGGTCATGTTTTCCAGATAGTAGTACCATGCCGTTTTGATCATCAGCAGTTCTTCGTAATCCATATTTCCCCCCGCGCCTACTGAAAGAATTTGATTGCTGCCATTAACAAAAGTTAATATATCAATCATATGTATCGATTTTCATTTAGTATATCAATAAGTTTAACGAGTGTCAACAAGAGATTTTTACAAAAAATAAAATGAATCATTCAAAGAAAACGCCTTTATTCCACATAAATTCAATACAATTAGTAACATATTTTTACTAAAATGATTCTATTTTAAATGAAAAACACTACAAAAAGTAAGAATTAAAGGTTGACAAAGATTTAAATATAAATTATGATATTGGCAGGAACGAAAATAAGGCATAGTAACATTTGTAAGTTTGGGGTCGAATGGAGGGGCTGAGATGACCGAAAGCTCTACCCTCCCCATGCAGGAGCCGATGCTCTCTGTCCGGGGAATCTATAAATCCTTCAGCTTGAACGCCGTTTTAAAAGGAATCGATCTGGATGTGCATCCCGGCGAGGTGATGGCGCTGATCGGTGGCAACGGTGCGGGCAAAAGCACATTGATGAAGATTATCATGGGCATTTACCAGCCGGACAGGGGCGATGTGTTAATCGCCGGAGAAAAAGCGGTGCTGGGCAAGCCCTCTGCCGCTCTGGCCAAAGGGATCTATCTGGTGCCTCAGGAGCCGATGCTCTTTCCCAACATGACGGTGGAAGAAAACGTGCTCATCGGCTTTTCCGAGCCCAAGGCCGAGCTGCGCCGCCGGTTATCCGGCCTAATCAAGCAGCTGAATTGGAAGGTGGACCTTCACCGCAAGGCGGGGGGGCTTTCCATTGCGGAGCAGCAGCTGGTAGAAATTTTGCGGGGACTTTTGCGCAACGCCCGGATTCTGATTTTGGACGAGCCCACCAGTGCTCTGACCTTTGATGAGGTAGAGGCCCTCTTTCGTATCATTGCCGATCTTCGGGAAAAAAATATCAGCATGATCTACATCACTCACCGCCTGACAGAGGTGTTCGAAATCGCTACCCATGTTTCCATTATGCGGGACGGTGTCATCACCCTTTGCGGTCCGGTGGGGGACTTTACCCGGGAGATGCTGGTGCAGGGGCTGTTGCCTCCCGACACCGAGCAGGGTGAGGCTCTGGTCTGCATCCCTCCCGACTATCAGGGGCGCGAGCCCATGTTGCGGCTGGAAGGCTATACCGGTTACGGCTTCTGCGACATTTCCTTTGAGGTGTACCCGGGGGAGATTCTGGGACTGGCGGGAGTTGTGGGGGCGGGGCGGACTGAACTTGCCACCACCATATTCGGGCGGGATAGCGTAAAAAGCGGAAAGGTCTTTTTGGACGGGGAGGATATCACTGGCCTAAGTACCAAAAAGATCATTGACAAAGGGATCAACTATGTTCCCGAAGACCGCCATCTCAACGGAATTTTCGGCATCAGCAGCGTCAGCTCCAACATATCCGCCGCCCATCTCGGCCAGTTGGGAAGGTTTTTACTGGACCACCGACAGGAGACCGAGTTGACCCGGCGATACATAGAAGATTTTCGCATTAAAGTAACGGGGCAGGATCAGCTGGTGAGCAGCCTTTCGGGAGGTAACCAGCAAAAGGTGGTCATTGGTCGGGTGCTGTGCACACAGCCCAAGCTGGTGATTCTGGATGAGCCTACCCGGGGCATTGATGCGGCAGCCCGGGGCGACGTGTACGCCATTATCCATAAGCTTCGGGAGCAGGGGGTGGCCGTGCTGCTCATCTCCTCGGATATGGAGGAGATCGTAGAGCTGAGTGATCGTGCCGTCACCATGTATCAGGGGCGCATCAACCAGAGCTTTGCCAAATGCAATATCACTCAGGATAATCTGATGGCGGCCTCTTTTGGCGTGTGCAAGGAGGGTGCGCGGAATGCTTAACCTGAAAAAGATACTCAAATCCCGGGAGATTACCTCCCTTGCCTTTGTGGTTCTTCTGTTCGTGGGAGTGGGTGCTATTAACCCCAACTTCCTGTCCTCTCAAAACATCATGCTCAGCCTCAACGGAAGCGTGGTGTTCACCATGCTGGCAGTGGGGATTGCCTTTGTCATCATCACCGCAGAAATTGATGTCTCGGTGGGCGCTACTCTGGGGCTTTCGGCGGCTGTTTCCGCCACGTTGCTGCGGGACGGCGCCCCTTGGGGAGTCGCCATCAGTGCGGCGCTGGCTGTGGGGCTGGTGGTGGGGCTGATCAACGGCTTCGGCGTGGTGGTTCTAAAAATCCCGTCCATTATTATGACTTTAGGAGTCAACGGTGTGGTGCGGGGACTGTGCTACGTTTACACCAACGGAAAATGGGTGGAAAACCTGCCCTTTGCTTACAAAGCTCTTTCCCAGGCCATGGTGGGGGGGATGACGTGGTTTTATCTGGGGGCCCTGCTGCTGACGGTGGCCATTCACCTGTTCCTCACCCGGACCCGGTGGGGACGCTACTTTGCAGCGGTGGGAGACAACGCCGGAGGCGCTACCCTGATCGGCATCCCCGTGGGCAGAACCAAAATGGTGGGCTTTGTCCTCTGTGCTCTGATGGCGGCGGTAGCGGGGCTGATGTACGTCAGCCGCATCGGGTTTGTAACCCCTACCGCCGGAAATGGCTACGAGATGAAGGCCATTGCCGCCTGTGTACTGGGCGGCGTCAGTCTGGCCGGAGGCATCGGCTCGGTGGTGGGAGCAGCTCTGGGAGCCATTATCATGGCGTCTATCGGTAGGATTCTGGTCTTTCTGCAGTTTTCCTCCGACTATGACAACACCATCACCGGCATTTTGCTGATTACCATTGTGGTGGTAGACGCGCTGATGCAGCGCCGGGCTGCGGAAAAAGCCCGCCGGGAACGATTGACGGCAAGAATCGCCGAGCCGGCAGCTGCGAAAGGAGGGGAAGAGCAATGAAGCTGACCAAAATTAAGAAAAAGCTTTGGCGCTGGGAAACCTCTCTGGTGGTGCTTCTGCTGCTGGAAATTGTGGTGTTCGGTGCTCTGAACCCCCGATTCTTAAAGCCCCGGGTGCTGCTGGGCAGCATCAACGACTTTATGTCCATCTGCGTCATCGCCCTGTTTGTCACCTTTGTCCTCATCACCGGGGGAATGGATATTCAGGCAGGGTCTATTGTGGGACTCACCTCCATCTCCATCGGATTGCTGTGGCAGGATTTTGGCATGAACATTTGGGCGGCGGCTCTTCTTTCCTTGATCATCGGAGCCCTTTGCGGTGCTCTCAGCGGCTTCTTTGTGGCCTACACCGATGTACAGCCCATGGTGGTGACCTTGGGAGGTTCCTTCTTATACTCGGGCCTTGCCATTGCGGTCACCAACCTTTCTGCAACGGAATCCTACAAGGGGATCAGCGGATTCCCCTCCTACTTCACGGGATTTTCCAAGTTCCGGCTGCTTGGTGTTCCCAGTCAGGTGCTGATCTTTCTGGCGCTGATTGTGCTGAGCTATCTTTTGCTTCACAAAACCAAGTACGGGCGCAGCGTGTTTTTGTGCGGCGTCAACCGCAACGCGGCGGAGTATTCCGGCATCAACACCCGGCTGGTGATGATGAGCACCTATGTTCTGTCCGGCATCAGCGCGTCCCTGGCGGGGATTATCCTCACCTCCTATCTGGGCACCGCCAAGGCGGACTTCGGCAAGGAGCTGACCCTGCCCATCATCACGGCGGTGGTGCTGGGAGGAACCTCCAATCTGGGAGGGCGGGGCGGAGTCATCGGAACGGCGCTGGCAGCGCTGGTCATCGGTATCATGCGCTTTGGCCTTTCCATGGCGGGGCTGAACACCCAGTATTTGGATATTCCCGTGGGCCTTCTGCTGATAGTGGCCGTGGCGTTCCGGGGGCTGACGGGGCGCTCCAAATGGTTGGGAAGTTTACTCCAAAAGCTGAGGGAACGCGGGAAAAACAAAAGCAAGGTTTCCGCTTAATGGTTGATGTAGGTTTGCGCAAAAGCGCATCCCTCTCTATAAAAACAACAGACAAAAATTAGGAGGCAAATACGATGAAAAGAGTTTTGGCATCCGTTCTGGCAATGACCCTTCTTCTTTCCCTGCTGGCAGGCTGCGGCGGCAATTCTGCTCCTGCAAATCCTGCGCCGGCACAGCAGCCCTCCGATTCCAAGGCAGCCGAGCCTGCAGCTCCTGCCGCCGAGCCCGCCGCCAAAGGTGATGTTACCGTTGTGTTTGTACCCAAGCTAACCGGAAACGCATTCTTTGAGTCCGCCAACGACGGCGCACAGGCCTATGCTGCCAAGCAGGGCTTTACCGTCAAGTACGACGGCAGCCCGGAAGCTTCTGTGGCCAATCAGGTTACCGTCATCAACAACGCCATTCAGCAGGGGATGGACGCCGTCTGCGTTTCCTCTGTCGACGCCACCGGTCTGGATGATGTAATGAAGCAGGCCAAGGCCGCCGGTCTTCAGGTTGTCACCTGGGACTCCGACGTTTCCGGCGATGCCCGCACCGTCATGGTTTCTCAGGGAACCCCCGAAATTCTCGGCGAGATGCTGGTGGAAATGGGCGTAAAATCCCTGACCAGCCGGGGCAAAGACCCTGCCAAGGATGCCGTCAACTACGTATGGCACTACTCTCAGGCCACCGTGGCTGACCAGAACTCCTGGCAGGTAGCGGGAGAAGCTTACATCCGCTCCAAATATCCCAACTGGGTCAACGTGGCTCCCAACAACTACTACAGTGAGCAGGATGCGGAAAAAGCCATCAGCGTCGGTGAATCCATCCTCACCGCCCACTCGGATATCGACCTGATCATCTGCAACGACTCTACCGCTCTGCCCGGACAGTGCCAGGCGGCTCAGAACCTTGGCTTGACCAAGGATGACGTCACCATCACTGGTTTTGCTTCCCCCAACTCTATTAAGGATTACTGCAGAGCCGGCGTTATCGAGCGCTGGGGCCTGTGGGACTGCCAGATTCAGGGTGCTCTGGGCTGCTACCTGGCTTACTACCTGGCCAGCGGTAACGAGATTAAGGTTGGTGATAGCATTGATGTTCCCGAAATCGGCACCGTCACCGTCATGCCTAACACCGTGCTGGACCCCAACGCTTATGTAGCCGATGATTCCGGTGTTGTGCTGCTGCCCGAGCGTGCGGAGTTCACCCTCGAAAACATGGATAACTACAACTTCTAAGGTTTTTTGTTTCCCAACAGCAGGCATGGCGGTGTGAATGCTGCCATGCCCGCTGCTATCTGTGGAGGATTTACCGCACAGAGCAAAGCCCTTGTGACTACAGACCATAACAAAGGAGGATTTTTTATGGCCGACCTGGACAACTTTAAGATTGCAAAAAACTATCATCTGGATGTTCCTTTTGAAATGGGAAACTTCCATGTCAAAGGTTCCGCCCATCTGGATTGGGGGATGAAGAAGCGTCTTTCCAACCTCTTTGACCCCAAATCCGGCAACACCGTGATGTTTGCCTTTGACCACGGATATTTTATGGGATCGGTTTCCGGGCTGGAGCGTCTGGACATTCTGATTCCCCAGCTTTTGGACAGCGTGGATGTTCTCATGGGAACCCGGGGAGCCCTGCGCACCAGCGTGGCTCCCGCCTGCGGAAAATCCATTGCCCTGCGCACCACCTCCGGCTCCTCCATGCTCAACGACGACCTGAGCCACGAGATCATCGCGGTGGATATTCAGGACGCAGTGCGCATGAACGCCGACTGTATGGCAGTGCAGACCTTTATCGGTGCCGACGGCCAGCTTTCCAGTCTGGATAACCTGTCCCGCACCATCAACGAGGGTCTGCGCTACAGCATCCCCACCATGGGTGTCATTGCCGTGGGCAAGCAGTTGGAGCGCACCGACCGCTTCTTTAAGCTGGCCACCCGCATTGTGGCGGAGCTGGGCGCCAACCTGATTAAGACCTACTACTGCGATAACTTTGAAGAAATCGTTGCAGCCTGCCCCGTTCCCATTGTGGTGGCGGGGGGTAAAAAGCTGCCCGAGCAGGAAGCTCTCACCCTTGCCTACCAGTCCATTCGGGACGGCGCCCACGGTCTGGATATGGGGCGCAACATCTTCCAAAGCCAGTATCCTGCACAGATGGCGGCTGCCATCCGCAAGATCGTCCACGAAAAGGCCACCGACAAAGAAGCCTACGAGTTCTACTTGGATGCCATCCACGCCAAGGAGTAATCCGGCCTAGCAGGCGTACAATAACCTATCTGTATCAAGGTTTCCCCATCTAAAAAAACAGATGCCATGGAGCTTTACTCCATGGCATCTGCCTGCGTAACAGGCTTTATGGAAGCTTAAAACTACTGCGGTTCTTTCCTGCGGCAAAAAATAAGGCAAAACAGATGGCCTGCACCTGTTTTGCCCTGCTGTTTCTGGTGGGGATAAGGGGACTCGAACCCATGACCTCACGCATGTGGAGCGTGCGCTCTAACCAGCTGAGCTATATCCCCGCTTTCAGCATCTTGACCGCATATGCTATTATAGTAAAAAACACCTGTAAATGCAAGTCCTTTTTTGCATTTCCCAAAGAAATTCCCCGCAAAGCGGAAAAAGTAAAGGAGCAGAGCCAATGCATCTCATTTACAACCAGTCCACCGATCCTGCTTTTAACTTGGCCCTGGAGGAATACGTCCTCACCCGGCTGACCGGAGAGTTTATTCTTCTTTGGCGCAATGCTCGGGCGGTGATCATCGGCCGGAACCAAAATGCTGTGGAAGAAGTGGATATGGACTACGCCCGGGAACAAAACATCTCGGTCAACCGCAGAATGTCGGGCGGGGGAGCGGTCTTTCACGATTTGGGGAACGTCAACTACACCGTCATCAAAGAGCAGGGCGAGGATGATTTTGGGGGCTATGCCGAGTTCACTGGGCCCGTTATCGCCTTTCTGGCCGAGATGGGGGTGGTGGTCGAGCTGTCTGGCCGCAATGACCTGACGGTGGAGGGCATGAAGATTTCCGGCAATGCTCAGGCCTCTAAAAATGGCAGAATCATGCACCACGGAACCTTGCTTTACGATGTCAGTGTAGGGGACTTGGCCGGGGTACTGCGTCCCAATCAGGCCAAAATTTCCAGCAAGGGAATCAAGAGTGTTCGCAGCCGGGTCACCAACCTGGTGGAGCATCTGCCGGAAAAAATGGAACCGGAGGAGTTCCTGCGCCGCCTGTACGACTTCTACCTGCGCAGCCGCTCCGATGTGGTGGAGCGCCGCCTCACGGAAGAAGAAATCGCGGCGGTGCGGAAGCTGGCGGACGAAAAATATGCCACCTGGGAGTGGAACTTTGGCTATTCCCCTAAGTATGACCTGCAAAAGGATCAGCGGTTTGATTTTGGTACGGTGGATGTTCGGCTTTCGGTCAGCGCAGGAGTGATGAAAGAGGTCAAAATCTTTGGCGACTTCTTCGGCATGGAGGAAATCGCTGGGCTGGAGGAGCTGCTCACCGGAGTGCTTCATCGGCGGGAAGCCATTGAACAGGCCCTTGCTCAAGTGGATTTGGGGCAGTATATTCACGGTATTTCCATGGAGCAGCTCCTCTCTTTGTTTTAGCCGATTTGGTTGACAGCCCCCACCGGGTATAGTAGAATAATATTACTTCGGTATCCACCTTTTCAGGAGCAGAGATTACCGGAGGGACCAGAGCCAAGTTGATCGGTTTCCCGATGGGGCCGATCCAAAGGCCATTTGAATGACCTTGTATTGCTGTGGAGGCAGAAGCCTGGATTCCAAGAGGCTTTCTGTTGCGGCAATGGGACTGTATAAATCAATCGGCCCGCCTCAATGCGGGAGAGGGCGGTATCATCATGATAAGCAGCATGACCGGTTACGGCAAAGCCCAACAACTGATAGGCGGCAGGGAAATCTCGGTAGAAATCCGCTCGGTCAACCATCGATTCTTTGAGTTTTCGGCCCGGGTTCCCCGCTCCATGGCCTATCTGGAGGAAAAGCTCAAGTCCCTTGTCTATGGGCAGGTGTCCCGGGGCAAAGTAGATGTGAGCCTCACTGTCGTTTCTCTGGAGGAACCGGACGCTCAGGTACAGATCAATACGCCTTTGGCCAAGGGATATTTGGAGGCTCTGCGGGGCCTTTCTCAGGAGCTAAAGGTGGAGGACGACATCACCCTATCCTCTCTGGCCCGCTTTCACGATATTTTTGTGCTGCGCCGGGTGGAACTGGATGCAGACGCCCTGTGGGAGGCGGTTCGGCAGGTGGCACAGGAGGCTTTGGAGCACTACCTTGCCATGCGGGCTGCTGAAGGGGAAAAGCTGCGGGCGGATATTCTGGAGCGGCTGGACATCATCGAAGGCTATGTGTCTCAGGTGGAAGAGCGCTCCCCCCAAACGGTGGAGGAGTACCGTGCTCGGCTGTATGCCAAGCTGAGCGAGGTGCTGCAAAATCAGCAGATAGAGGAGCAGCGCATCCTCACCGAGGCAGCCATCTTTGCCGAAAAGATTGCCGTGGACGAGGAGACGGTACGGCTGCGCAGTCACATCGCCCAGCTACGGGAATTTTTGCAGTCGGGGCAGCCGGTGGGGCGTAAGATGGACTTTTTGGTGCAGGAATTCAACCGAGAGGCCAACACCATTGGTTCCAAGGCGCAAGATATTGAAATTGCCAAAACCGTGGTAGAGCTAAAGAGCGAGATTGAAAAGATACGGGAACAGGTGCAAAACATTGAGTAACGAGGAGGCAGATCGGTGAAGCTGATCAACATCGGGTTTGGCAATATGGTTTCGGCAAGCCGGCTCATCGCCATCGTCAGTCCCGAATCCGCGCCCATCAAGCGGATCATTCAGGAAGCACGGGACCGGGGGATGCTCATCGACGCCACCTACGGCCGCCGCACCCGGGCAGTGATTGTGATGGATTCCGACCATGTGATTCTTTCGGCGGTGCAGCCGGAAACAGTGGCCGGCCGGCTGGAGGACGAATCCGAGGTGCCCAATGGCTGAGCGGGGGCTTCTGATTGTTTTTTCCGGACCCTCCGGGGTGGGAAAGGGTACGGTACTCAAACAATTTATGCAAACACAGCAAAACTGCACCATCAGCATTTCCGCCACCACCCGTGCTCCCCGGCCGGGAGAGCAGGAGGGCGTGGACTACTACTTTATAGACAAAGAGCGCTTTGAGCGGATGATTGCAGGGGATGCCATGCTGGAATACGCTTGCTATGGCGGTAACTACTACGGAACCCCCCGGGGCCCTGTGGAGGAGCAGCTGCGCCAGGGCATCAACGTGATTTTGGAAATCGAGCTGGTGGGTGCTCTGAAAATCAAGGAGCAGTACCCCAAAGGAGTGTTCGTCTTTGTTATGCCCCCTTCCATACAAGAGCTGCGCCGCCGCCTGACATCCCGGGGTACCGAAAAGGAAGAGGCCATTGCCCTGCGGATGGAAGCGGCCCGCACCGAGATGGAGCAGGCCATGCTGTACGATTACATCATCGTCAATGAGGACGTAGAGGATTGCTGTCGCAAGTTTGAGGCAATTGTGGTGGCGGAAGGCTGTGCAGTCCGCCACAGGAAGGAATTTATCCGGGAGGTTAGTCAGAATGCTTAGACCCCATATGTACCAGATCATCAGCAAAAATGATAACTACTACGAATTTGTTGTGGCAGTGGCGCAAAGAGCACGGGATATTGCCGATGCCGCCGACGAAAACAACATCTCTATGACCGAGAAGCCCGTTAAGCTGGCGGTGGAGGAATTTGCCTCCGGCAAATGCAAAGTCAGCGATTTTATCTAAAGCTTCTGTTTGGAGAGAAATTTTCACAGGAATTGGCAGATTCCCTCTGCCGGTTCCTGATTTCTGTTATCTACCCGCAAAAAAGGAGGGCCCATCTTGCAGAAAACCGCCCGGGTGGCTGTAGACGGCGCCCTTTACCATTTCGACCGGGAGTACACCTATCTAATCCCGGATGGGATGGATTCCACCCTCGTTCCCGGCTGCCGGGTGCGAGTCAGCTTTGGTAAAGGCAATCTGCGCCGTCAGGGTATCGTCCTGCAAGTCATGGAGGAGGAGCTGCCGGCCTCCCACCGGGTCAAGCCGGTGCTGGAGCAGCTGGACCAGGATCCCATCTTGGATGAGGAAGGCCTTGTGCTGCTGCGCTACCTCAAGGAGCAGACCTTTTGCACCTGGTTTGACGGATTGCGGCTGCTGGTCCCCGCCGGGCTGGGCATCGTCTTTAAAACGCTCTATGCTCCCACCGGCAAAAAAGGGCTGGAGTTGACCGAGCTTCAGCAGGAGATTTTAGACTACGTCAAAAAGGCAAGAGCACCGGTAGGGGAGGAGCGGCTATCCATCGGCTTTGCTCTGGATGGCAACGATCTGGAAGAGCTGGTGGCTCTGGGTGCTCTGGAAAAGCTGGAGCAGAGCGGCCGCCGCCTGCTGGACGAAAAGGTGACCATGGTTCGCCTGCTGGAAGGGTGGGAGAGTATAAAGCTCACCCCCAAACAAAAGCAAGCGGCACAGTTTTTGGCGGAGCACGAAAGCGTATCACTGCGGGAGCTTTGCTACTACACCGGGGTGACCCGGTCGGTGGCGGAGGCCCTGCAAAACAAGGGAGCTGCGGACTTTTACGATCACGTGGTGTTTCGCAATCCTTACGCCGATGTCCAAGCTGAAAAGGCCCCAGCTGTCAGGCTCAACCAGTTGCAGGAGCAGGCTTTCCAGACCCTTTCCCGGCTGTTGGACCATCCCGAAAAACCTGCTCTGCTCTACGGGGTAACCGGATCGGGAAAGACTCAGGTGTACCTTGCCCTCATTCAGCAGTGTTTGGAGGCGGGAAAAACCGCCGTGGTGCTGGTACCGGAAATCTCCCTGACTGCCCAGACGCTGGAAAGCTTCCACGCCCGTTTTGGCAATCAGGTTGCGGTGCTCCACAGCGGACTTTCTCTGGGGGAGCGGATGGACGAGTGGCGGAGAATCAAAGAGGGGGACGCCCCCATTGTAGTGGGAACCCGCTCGGCGGTGTTTGCCCCCGTGGAGCATCTGGGCCTTCTGGTCATCGACGAGGAGCAGGAGCACACCTATAAATCCGACCAATCCCCCCGGTTCCACACGCGGGAAATCGCAAAGCTGCGGTGCCGCTATCACGGGGCCTTGCTGCTGCTGGCTTCTGCCACTCCTGCGGTAGAAAGCTACCACGCCGCCCAGACCGGGCGGTATGAGCTGGTGGAGCTGACAGAGCGCTTTGGTTCACAACCCCTACCGCAGGTAGAGATTGTGGATATGCGGGAGAGCGAAAACCTTTCCGATACACCCTCCCTGAGCCTTCTATTGCGGGAGGAGCTGCTTTGCAATCTGGAGCAGGGCCAGCAGAGCATCCTGCTCCTCAACCGGCGGGGCCACTCCACCTTGGTGCGGTGCTCCGCCTGCGGAGAGGTGGCAGGCTGCCCCTCCTGCTCGGTGGCTTTGACCTATCACGCCGCCAACGATGCCCTGCTCTGCCACTACTGCGGCTATCAGACTCCCCGGGCCACCACCTGCTCCTCCTGTCAAAGTGAGATGATCCGCCTTTCGGGAGCGGGGACCCAGCGTTTGGAGGAGGAGCTGGGGGAGGTGTTCCCTGGGGCGCGAATTCTGCGGGTGGATATGGACACCACCATGTCCAAGTTCAGCCACGAGAAGCATTTTTGCGCCTTTGCAGCCGGAGAGTACGACATCATGATCGGTACCCAGATGGTAGCCAAGGGACTTAACTTTCCCAACGTGACTCTGGTGGGGGTGCTCAATACCGACCAGAGCCTTTACAACAACGATTTCCGCAGCTTTGAGCGCACCTTTTCCCTCCTCACTCAAGTGGTGGGGCGCTGCGGCCGGGGAACGCTGGGGGGCCGAGCCGTCATCCAGACCTATTCCCCCGAAAGCCCCATTATTGAGCTGGCTGCCGTTCAGGACTACAAGTCCTTCTATCAGGAGGAGATTCTCAGCCGCAAGCTCCACCTCTACCCCCCCTTCTGCACCATGGTGGGGATCGGGTTTTCCGGGACGGAGCAGTCCGCCACCCTGAAAGCCGCCCAAGGCTTTTTGGAACAGTTTCGCAGTGTGGCCGCCGCTTCTTACCGGGACCTGCCGTTGCGGGTGCTGGGTCCCGTTCCCGCCGATGTGTTTAAGGCGGCGGGTCGTTATCGGTATAAGCTAATTCTCAAATGCAACAATAACATAAAAACCCGCACCCTTCTAAGCAGCTTGCTGGAATGGTTCTACACTGGTCATAAGCAGACCGGAATTTATATAGACATGCATTACGACGGCAATTAAAAGCTCCTAACTTACATTGCACTCTGAAAGGGCGATCGTTATGGCACTGCGCAAAATTGTGACCGGAGAAGACGAAATCCTCCATAAAAAAAGCAGACAGGTTACCGTATTTGACCAGCGGCTTCACCAGCTGCTGGACGACATGCTGGAGACCATGGCAGACGCGAATGGAGTGGGGCTGGCCGCCGTGCAGGTGGGGGTGCTCCGCCGGGTGGTCGTGATTCAGCTGGGGGAGGAAAAGCCTCTGGAGCTTGTCAACCCCGTCATCACCGAGGCGTCGGAAGAAACGCAGTGCACTGCAGAAGCCTGCCTTTCCTTCCCCGGGGAAGCGGGGATGGTGACCCGCCCCAAGCGGGTAACGGTGCAGGCACAGGATCGCAACGGAGACCTAATCACCGTGACCGGAGAAGATTTGATGGCCCGGGCCCTTTGTCACGAGCTGGATCATCTGGACGGCGTGGTATTTTTGGATCGCGCTGAGCGGATGCTCAATGAGGATGAAGAGGAATAACCCATGCCGAGATTCTTTGTGGAAAACATAGCCGGAGACGTGATCTACATCACCGGGGAGGATGCCCGTCATATTGCAAAATCCCTTCATATGGAGCCGGGGCGGCAACTGGTGGTCAGCGATATGCAGCGCACCGATTATCATTGCCGAATTGTGGGAGTGACGCCGGAAATCGTTACGCTTCAGATCGAGAGCCGGGAGCCCTGCGCCAGCGAAAGCCGGGTGCCGGTATGCCTCTATCAGGCTTTGCCCAAGGGAGATAAGCTGGAATTTGCTGTGCAAAAAGCCGTGGAGCTAGGGGCAGTAGAAATTACCCCAGTTCTCACCTCCCGATGCATCTCCCGCCCCGGCGACAAAGCCATGGATAAAAAGTTGGCCCGCCTGCAAAAGATTGCCTACGAGGCCGCTAAACAGAGCGGCAGGGGAATCATCCCTCAGGTAAAGCCCCTGCTCAGCTATGAGGACGCCTTGCGGGAAATGGCGGAGTTTAATCTTCCCATCCTGTTTTACGAGGAGAGCCAAGCCGCCCTGCGAGACATCCTCAAGCCTCAGCCTGCTTCGGTTGCGGTTCTGATCGGCAGTGAGGGAGGTTTTTCCCAAGCGGAGGCCGCCATGGCCGAGGCGGCGGGAGTGCTTACCGCGGGATTGGGTAAGCGGATTTTGCGGTGCGAAACCGCCGGAGTCTGCGCTCTTTCGGTGGTGATGTACCATTTGGGAGAGTTCTAGGTAACCAGGCTCAATCCCGCAGAAACTGCCCAGGGATCAGGTTTTCGGACCAGGAATCTAGGTTTTTCATCATCAAGGGGGCAATCGCAGGGGACGCTTTGTCTTATGAGGAGTAACGATCAATGCAAAAGATCCGCCGCGCCATCTCCGAGACGATAACGGCTTTGCTGCTGGCAGCGGCTCTGCTGCTGGGAGGCATCCTGCTGTCCACCCAGATATTGGAGAGCAACTTTTATCGAAAAAGTAAAATTATCCGCATGCTGATTGCAGATCCGGACCAGTCTCCCGGCATGGCGGGGATGCTCACCGATTCCCGCAACAGAGGAGTTCTAATGAAGTTTGCCGGGGCCATGGCCAACGGATACGTCAACTTCGAGCTGATCCCCGTCAACGAGGCGGAAACCTTTTCCGCCGTCTACGAGAGCATGGGCTCGGTGGTGGAAATTGAGGAATTTATCTATCACCGCCGCAATCTTGTAATTGTGGGCATGGCTCCCGACGAAGCCTACTACCGGGAGTTTGTGCGACGTTTGCGCAGTAAGGAGCATTTTGAGGCGGTGAGCGGACACTATTATCTGACCACCGATGATGTGATTCGATTTGAGATCGAGTGTGTGCCTGCCCAGTGAGTAAACCCGCACAGAAGGGAGATATACCATGTTTTTCGTCGCCGGACTCAACCCCAAGCTCAAACAGATTGGAAACGTGGCAGGGGAATGCCCCGCCTGCGGTGCCAAGGATAAGCTGTTTCTGGTCAGGCAAAGGCAGGCCCTGAGCGTATTTTTCATCCCGGTGCTCCAGTTTGGCGGGGGCTATCTAGCCACCTGTGGCCAATGCGCCAGCGTCATGGAACTGCAGCCACAGGCAGGCAAACGGGCCGAACAGGACCCGGGCACTGTGCTGTCCGCCCACGAAATGCAGGTGGTCAAAAACAACGCAGGGCCCCGATGCTCCCAATGCGGTCGCCGGATTTACCCGGATCAAAGCTACTGTCCCGGCTGTGGACAGAAGCTCTAAAGGCAAGAGTATTTCAGTCATCAGGCGCTGCGTATATAAGTGCCGGCCAAACAAAGTCCGCCCCACCGGAACAGGTGGTGGGCGGACTTTGTTTTTTTTAAGAAGCAAGAGCCAGTTGACTTTTCACAGGATATGAGAATGGTTATGGCTGGGATGGAACGGTCTTTTGGTGCCTCACTTGCTTGGAAAAGCTGCATCTAGGTTGGCCTGTCCACTTCATAAGCCTGCCTGATAATGTCAAACCACCGGATGTACTGCTTTTTGTAAACGCTATTTTCCAGGAACACAAAGTTGAATTCATGTCCTGCCGAAAAACCCTCAATCATAAATTCTGACAGCTCGCCTTTTTGTAGCTCTGGAGCAGCCGCTTGCAGGTACATGAAAGAGATACCGTCATCTTTGCTCACCAACTGTTTGATGGCATTCATGTTTCCAATTTCGCACACCTGCTCAAAGCTGTCTAAAGAGTAATTGTGCTCCTTTAAGGCCTGCTCCAGAATCTCCCTTGTGCCGGAACCTTTTTCTCGCAAGATCAGACGTTGGGATTTAATGGCATCAAAGGATACGGCTTTTCCCGCCAGGGAGGAACCGGGAGAGCAGACCGGGATAAATTTTTCGTAGCTCAGCAGCCGGGCCGCATACCGGGACTGGTCAAAATAGCCCTCTAATACGGCGAAATCTATGGTGCCATCGCTGAGTTCCTGCAGCAGTTTTTGCGTGTTTTCCACGATCATGCCAATGCGGTAATTGGGATGTTCCCGCAATATTTGATGCAGAATGCCGGGCATAACATACTCGCCTATGGTAAGGGTTGCCCCAAACAGCACCGAAGGCTGTTCCGCATTGGTTTTCTGCAGTTCCTCCGCTATTTTTTTGGTGTCTGCCCGCAACACCTGCACATACCGATACAGATGCTCCCCCCGCCGGGTCAGGCTGAGCCTGCGTCCATTGTATTCAAACAAAGGGCCGCCATACAGGTCCTCCAAATACCGAATATGCTGGGATACAGCAGGCTGCGTCAAATGGAGGTACTCCGCAGTTTTGGTATAGTTTTTTATTTGGCAAAGGTGGTAAAAGGTTTCGTGCCGGAAGTCAATCATATAAGCTACCTTTATTATAAATTTAAATTATTATATTATAAATATCTATAATTTGATTTTATCACCTATCTCCTGTAGAATCAAGCGGTAAGGAGATGGTAGAGAAATGAAATGCATGAAAAGATATGCATGGGGTATTGTTCTTGCAGGAGCGTTAGCGTTGGTGGCCAACTATATGGCGGGATTCGTTCCCAAAGGCCTGATCAGCGGCGGGGTATTTGCCCTGCTAATCGGCATGGCCGTCAACCCGTTGATTTCAAAAGCTTCTGTATTTGCGCCGGGGATTCAGTTGGTGTCCAAACAGGTTTTGCGCCTTGCCATTGTTTTAATGGGGCTGACGCTGGGATTTTCTCAGGTGCTGGAAGTCGGCCGCTACTCTCTGATTGTCATGTGCTTCACCTTGCTGGCGGCATTTGGCGGAGGGCATGCACTGGGAAAGGCATTCGGCATGCACTGGAAGCTTTCCAGCCTGATTTCCGCAGGGACTGGTATTTGCGGCGGATCGGCCATTGCGGCCATCGCTCCTGTGATTGATGCGGAGGACCGGGATATTGCCTATGCGGTTTCGGCCACTTTTCTGTTTGATATTCTCATGGTGATTTTGTTTCCCATTGCAGGACGCTATTTTGGCATGAGCGACATGGGCTTTGGACTATGGGCTGGAACCGCCGTAAACGACACTTCTTCCGTAGCGGCGGCGGGGTATGCCTTTTCCGATGCTGCCGGCGCTTATGCCATGATTGTAAAGCTTACCCGCACGCTGTCCATTGTTCCCACGGTTTTGATTTTTTCCTTCATTCAGTCCCGGGCACAAAGAAAAACAGCGGAAGAAAACACAGCGGATCAAGTAAATATAGGCAAAATCTTTCCTTTTTTTATTTTGCTGTTCCTTGGAATGGTCGCTGTCAAAAGCAGTGGAATCCTGCCGGCTAGCATCACATCCAAAGCTTTGGTGATCAGCAAATTCTGCATGGTGATGGCGTTAGGGGCCATTGGAATGAAAACCAACTTTAAGGAAATGTCCCGTTCCGGCACAAAGCCCATGATGCATGGATTTTTAATATCCGCTCTTGTGGTTGTGGTGTCTTTTCTGGCTCAAATGGCGCTGGGACAGCTGTAAGCCCCCATGATATGAGGTTCGAACTAAGGCATTTTCTCTGAGAGGGGATAAAACGATTACGACCCCATTGTGCATCTGGGGAT
>JAHDPQ010000130.1 GCA_018434245.1 Oscillospiraceae bacterium | reverse complement strand
AGATGACCCGTTACTGCGGAACCATCCCCCTGCACATCGTTCCCTTCACCGAGATTTCCGAGCAGATTAAAGAGCATTGCCGGGAGGATTTTGGAACCATCATCATGCGCCGGTTTATGATGCGCATTGCCGAGGATATTGCGCTGGAGGAAGAATGCAGCGGTCTGATCACCGGGGAAAGCGTGGGACAGGTGGCCAGCCAGACCATGGCATCTCTGGCCTGCACTCAAGCGGGACTAACTCTTCCGGTGCTCCGTCCCGTCATCGGCATGGATAAGGAAGAGATCATCACCATTTCCCGGAAGATCGATACCTTTGAAACCAGTATCCAGCCCTTTGACGACTGCTGCACCGTCTTTACCCCCCGCCGCCCCAAAACCAAGCCCCGGCTGGAAGAGGTGCAGGCAGAGGAACAAAAGCTGGACTTTGAAGCTCTGGTGCAGCGGGCCATTGCTGGAACCACCAAGGAGCGGCTCTCCCCCCGGTAGAAGCTGCAGCCCTTTCATTGAAAACAGAAGCAATGTTCAAACCATTCCAAGGAGGTTGACACTTGGTAGCCGAACTGATTCTTATACCCGATCAAGCAGAGGCTCTGGAAGAAGCCAAAGCCTGTGCCAGAAATGTGGCACGGGTTCTTTCTGGTACAGGAATTCAGGTTAAGGAGCAGATTAGCATCTGTTCCGGCCGGGGCGATCTTCAAAAGGCGGTGGCCGCCGCTCTGGAGCGGAGCAACATCATAATCACTCTGGGGGGGCTGGGCCGAAAAAGTGGGGGCCTTGTCAAGAGCGCCATCGCTCAGGGGCTGGGCCTGCCTTTGGAAAACCACCCCGACTGCTACAACGCTATTCAGGAATACTGCCGCCGCACCGGCGAAGCCTTTCTGCCGGGAGATGCCGCCTTGGCTCAGGTTCCCAGAGGCGCTCAAGTGTTTCCGGGCTCCATGGGCAAGATCCCGGGGCTGGTCATCTCCTCCGCCAGCCAGCACATTGTGATGCTGCCCGACGAATCAAAAGAGGCTCTGTCCCTGCTGCGGGAGGGGATTCTACCCTTGATCAGCGGAGTGGTTCCCGAGGTGAGTATCACTCGCACCCTGCGTACCTACGGCGTTTCGGAAGATATGGTGCGCCGTACCCTCTCGGAGCTGACGGGAGCCCAGAACCCCAAAGTCGCCATCCAGCAGGAGGGGGGCGAGGTGCTGGTGCGGGTTACCGGCCGAGGCCTGGGGCCACAGCAGGCGGCAGCGGTCTGCACACCGGCTCTGCGGCGCATTGTGGAGCTGTTGGGGGACGCAGCCTACGGTTTGGATGTGGAGTCCCTGCAGGCAGCAGTGGTGGACAAGCTTCAAAAAAAGGAGCTTGGTTTGGCGGTGGCCGAATCGGGCAGCGGGGGAATGCTCACCCGGGTGCTCAGCGAAGCCGGACACGGCGGGGAAATTCTGCGCTACACCGTGGCGGTGGATACCGACCGGGCCAAGTGGGAAAAGTTGGGCATCTCCTTCCGTACGGTGAAAAAATACGGGGGGTGCAGCGAACAGGCGGCAGTGTTTCTGGCCGACGCAGCCCGCAAAAAGTCGGAGGCGGACATCGGTGTCGCTCTGACGGTAGGGCAGGGATACGACCGGAAGAATCCACTGGGCCTTGTTTACATAGCAGTCTGTGATCAAAACAGCGTCTATGTCAAAAAGCTGATTGTGGGGGACGGCTACCCCGAGGAGCAGGATCTGGTGCTGGACGCGGCTCTTTCCCGGGCGCTGAACATGATTCGCCTGTTCGTGGACTATCTGCCCGGCCACTATATGGGATCGATTCCACTGGAAGAGGCTCTGGGTGGGCGCACGGTGACCGATCTGCCGGGACAGGACGACAGCCTGCTGGCAGGAACCGGTCCAAAAGTGGGGTTCTGGCGGAAGCTGGGCCGTAATTTTATCATCCGAAGGGCCGATCGGCCGGGGGTAAAAGTGAAAAAAGCTGTGTTTATTCTAGCCATGCTAATCTTTTTGGGCAGCGCAGGCTATGTGGGAAAATATTAT
Source organism: Oscillospiraceae bacterium (assembly GCA_018434245.1). GTDB lineage: Bacteria > Bacillota > Clostridia > Oscillospirales > Ruminococcaceae > WRAV01. The sequence continues at coordinate 22,150 of JAHDPQ010000130.1, read as the reverse complement.
TATGACGCTTGGGCCGCCAAGGAATTGGCAAGCCGGCTTCAGGATATGTACACTTATGGGGAGATGGGGGACTACGAGATTCCCGACGACTTTCCCCGGGAGTATCAGAAGAAGTTCGGAGCCCTGTACGCCGCCAATCCCGACGTAGTGGGCTTTATCAGCATTCCCGACACCCAGATGGCCTACCCTGTGGTGCAGGGGCCCGACAACGACTACTACCTGCGCAAAAACTACAAGAAGGAATACAGTGAATACGGTATACCCTTTCTGGACCACCGGGTGGATGTCAAAAGCCCCAGCGACAATCTGGTGATCTATGGCCACAACATGAAGGATAACCAGATTTTTGGCGAGATCATGAACTATAACATCTACGATAAAAACACAGGCAAGGATGGGGCTCTGGCCTACTTGAAAGAGCATCCCGTCATCGATTTTTCCACGGTGTACGAGGACGGCAGCTATGCCATCTTTGCGGTGATGATCACCAACGCCTACGATAATCAGGGCCACGTGTTCGATTATCACAACTTTATCGATGCTGCTTCTGACGCGGACCTGCTGAACTACGCCTATCAGCTGCAAATTCGCAGCATCATCGATACCGGAGTGGAGGTGAAGCCCGGGGATCAGCTGATCACCCTTTCCACCTGCACCTACGAGTTCACCGACGCCCGCTTTGTGGTGGCGGCCCGCAAGCTGCGAGACGGGGAGGACCCCAGCGACTTTGGAAGCAAAGCGGCGGTCAATCCCCAGCCTCTCATGCCGGACATCTGGTACCAGCTCTACGGAGGAAGCCCCCCCACCGGGTTGGATTATCGCTCCTCGGTGATCACCTCTCCCACCATAGCGCCGATGGATTTGCCCGATCCGGTCCCCATGGACCAGACGGTCACCCAGCCGGAGACCCCGCCGGAAAAAGAGGAAGAACCGGAGGAAGAAGCCTACACTTCCCAGCTAAAAGAAGAATCCAAGGAGCCGGAGGCATCTTCCGCTTCCCAGTCTGCCCCCCAGTCCAGCGAGGAAGCCTCGCCGCCCCAACAGTCCTCTCAGCCTGCGGCTCCCCAGACTCAGCAGGCCTCCGAGCCCCTGCCCACTCCCCGGCCTGTGGCTTCTCAGGCGGTGCAGCCGGTGACAGCCCCTTCTTCCGTGGCAGATACCGCCAAGAAGGCCCCAACCGCCGAAGACAAATATGCAAACTACGTGCTGGACGAGGGGAAGAAAACCAAGAGTACCCAAAACATCGAGGATAAGTACGCCGACTACGTACTGGACGAAGGCACCGGAACCAAAAGCTCCCGGCCGGGTAGCAGCTCGGATTTTGGCGGAGAGATCACGGTTACGGCAGGGGGACGGCAGGTCACGGGAGACGCTCTGGATCTTATTTCCCGGGCGGTGCAGAACGAGATCGGCTCTTCCTTCCATCTGGAGGCCATCAAAGCCCAAGCGGTGGCAGCCTACACCTACATAAGCTTTTACAACCAAAACGGCTCGGCTCCCGGGGTGATTCTGGCCACCAAGGCGGATCAGAGGGTGGTGAATGCTGTGGATGAAGTGCTGGGAGAAAGGGTTCTCTATGGCGGCAAAACCGCCCTGACTCCCTACTACGCCACCAGTGCCGGAAGCACCACCTCCTCCAAGGATGTGTGGGGTGGCCACTACGCCTATCTCGTCTCGGTGGACAGTGAGGTGGATACCCAGGTCAGCGGCTATCAGGTCACCAAAGCTATGTCCTATAGTCAGGTGAGCAGCCTGCTGGAGCGGCATCTGGGGGTGAATCCCGACGATTGGGACCCGGACGCCTGGTTTGAGATTCTCACCTATGCCGATGGTGGCTATGTGGGCAACATGAAAATCTGTGGCCGTTCCGCTGCGGCAAATGGCGCACGCCTGACCGGACGCTATGTGCGGGAAAGTCTTTTGGGGCTGCGCAGCGCCTGTTTTGAAGTGGAGTACGATTGGAACAGCGAACGGTTTCTTTTTACCACCTACGGATACGGCCATGGAGTGGGGATGAGTCAGAACGGGGCCAATCAATACGCCAAAGCAGGTTGGGACTACATTGATATCTTGACACACTACTATCCGGGCACCGAGGTGGGATGACGACAGGGAGGTTCTTTGATGAGAGAGATTGAATTAAAGGTAGCGTTGGAGTCCATATCCCCCATGGCCTTGGCCCAACGGCTGACCGAGATGGGGTTTGTTCCAGGGGCTGTCGTCAAGGACGAGGACGTGTACTTTCAGGCAAAAGGAGAGGGCACGGGTCTGCACAATCAGGTGCTGCGCCTGCGCACCTCCCGGGACTTGCTGGGGGGTTACACCCGCTGCTATCTCACCTACAAAGGCCCCCGGGAAGAAAACATTCGCCAAAGCAGGGAAGAAATCCAAACCGGGATCGAGGATGTGGACGCCACCGCCCTGTTGCTAGAGCGGCTGGGCTACAGCCCCTTGTTAACCGTTAAAAAGACCCGCCGCCACTACCATACCGACGCAGTCACCGCCTGTCTGGATGCGGTGGAAGGCGCGGGGCCTTTTCTGGAACTGGAAATTCTGGCTCCACAGGAGGGTCAGCAGGAAGCCTTAGAGCGCTTGATGGCGCTGCTAGGGGAGATCGGGCTGGAAGAAAAGCACTTGATCCATCAGTCCTATTTGGAGCTGTTGCTGGCAAAAGGCGGGCAAGGGTAACTTTACTTTTGAGGGGAAGACTAAACCGGAGCAGAACAGTTCTGCACCGATCATAAGAAAGGGCAGGAACGGCGGATTTGCCTTCTTGTCCTTTTTCGTTGGATATGGGATGCAGAGGATCACCGCTTTATGATGAGGGGGAGGAAAGACATGGAGGCTTTGCCTCGAGAGTTTTACCTGCGGGATGCCCGAAAGGTTGCCCGGGACCTATTGGGTAAGCTTCTGGTGCGCCGGACAGAGCAGGGGATTTTGATGGCAGCAATCACCGAGGTGGAAGCGTATCTAGGGGTGGAGGACCCGGCCTGTCACAGCTACGGGGATCGCCGCACCCCCCGCACCCAAACCATGTACGGCTTGGGTGGACGCGCCTACATCTACCTGATTTACGGGATGCACCACCTGCTCAATGCAGTCACCGGAGAGGAAGGGGACCCCTGCGCTGTGTTGATTCGGGCGGGGAATCCTGCGGGAGACCGGGAACTTCTGGCCCAAAACCGCTATGGAAAGCCCTATCATGAGCTGAGCAAGGCGCAGCTCGGGAGCTTTTGCGACGGCCCCGGCAAGCTGGCCAAGGCCTTTGGGCTGACCACAGAGCAAAACGGCTGGGATTTATGCGATTCTCCTCTTTTTATTGCAGAGGGGGAGAAGAAGAAGATTCAGATTGCCACCGGGCCCCGGATTGGGGTAGACTACGCCGGAGAGGCCGCCGCATGGCCCCTTAACTACCGTCTGGTGGAAGAATGAGCCCAATGCCGGAACTTGGCATCGTAGAGTTTGGCATAAAAAATCCACCCGCTGGCGAGTGGATTTTTTCTTCGGATTGCGTTTTTGCAGCAGAAGAACTTGCTTACCGCAGATAATCCAGAGAATCTACGGTGCCAGGGGTAGGGTTGACGTTGGGGTTTGTGTTGTTCCAATAGCCCGTGTTGCCTCGAGTGCGGTCCATGCAGCTGGAACAGGCCAGCATGGTTAGGACCGCCAGCATGACAGTAAAGGTTTTTTTCATAAGTTAACCACCTCGTTCATAGCTTAACCGGGAAATCGAGCAGGATTCGTGTCAAAATTCGGTATTTTTGTAGGAGAGATTTTGTCTTTTTGCCACAGATTTACCACAACCCAGGTCCTATTGTAAAAATTTTTTATGGAAAAGTAAAATATCAAAGGTTGTATCTTTATCTTTTCGCCGATATACTCAAGATGTCCCATAAAGCTGCGAGGAGGAGTATCATGCTACCGGAACTGTTTTTGGATACTAGCAGTCAAACTGCCCGTATTTGGGAGGAGAATCGAAGAGGGGAAATTTTGGACCTGTTTCAGCGGGAAGTGTACGGATACACCCCCACCGCCCGGCCGAAGCTCCACCACCAGGTCACCCGGCAGGAGCAGATTTCCCCAACGGTTCAAATGGAGCGAATCACCCTGACGGTTGGTCTGGACGGCAAGGAGGCCAGCTTTGAGATCCTCCTCTACACCCCGGTTCAGAACCACGGCAAACTGCCGGTGGTGGTGATGCTTAATCCCTTTTCCCGAAGCGAAGCTCTGGATCACGCCCGGCGGGATGCCCAGCACATGCCCTACCAAGAAATCACCGCAAAGGGCTGCGCCGCAGTCTACGCCTTGGTGGACGGGCTGGCAAAGGACGATAAAGATCAGTATCACAAGGGTATCTTTGAACTGTTCCCCCGCGAGAATCCCCACAGTTGGGGGGTCATCTCGGCTTGGGCCTGGGGGGGCAGCCGGGTGGTGGACTATCTTTGCTCCCGAGACATCTTTGATTACGAGCAGATTGCCGTGGCAGGTTTTTCCCGAGGAGGCAAGGCGGCCCTTTGGTGTGCAGCTCAGGACCAACGGGTTTCTATGGTCTGGTCGGTAGCATCTGGCTGCACAGGAGCAGCCGTGACCCGGGGCAAAACCGGGGAGCATGTGGCGGATATAACCACCCAGTTCCCCCACTGGTTTGCGGAGCGGTACAAGGCGTACAGCGGTAACGAAGAGGCTTTGCCGGTGGACCAGCATCTGCTGCTGGGGCTGATGGCTCCCCGCAGGCTCTATGTTTCCAGCTCCTCACTAGACAGCTGGGCCGACCCTCAAAGCGAGTTTAAAAGCCTTACCCTTGCCGCAGAAGCCTATCACCTGTATGGGTTGGAGGCGGTGGATGCCCACTGCTCCTTCCCTCCAGTGGGGGAGCAAATCATCAAGGGATGCACCGGCTACCATCTGCGGGGAGGGGAGCACGCCTGCACCAAAGAGGATTGGGAGCTATTCCTCCGGTTTATCCACCGCCACTTCAAATAGTAGGGAAAGGTTATGAAATACAGGAAGAATTCGATTCATACCCAAATGATTGCCAGTAATATCATCATCATCACCTTGTTGGTGGCTCTCATTGGGGCCAGCGTGTATGCCGGCGCCACTTGGCTGCAGATTCGAAACTCCCAGCGGCTCAACAACGAGCTGGTGGCAGCCAAGGGCAAAAACTTTGACGAGACTTCAAGAGCCTTTAAGCGCACCATCAACTACCTGACCATCACCAACGAGCTGGACTATGCCCTCAATCTGGAAACCTCCGACCGTGGGTCCCTCAATTTGGCCAACCGGGCCATTAAAAAAGCAATCACCGACAAGTCCATCTTTTTTGATGAAATTTACGGTTGGTATCTCTTCGATGCCGACCATAACCTGCGTGCCCATCAGCACAAGCGCTACAACAAGGGGGAGCAAGATGTCATCTTTCCCCAAATGGATGAAAGCTGGTTTGATCCTTCCGGGCAGATCCGCAGCTTTGTGTTGGACGGGAGGCTACTCTACACCCGCAAGATCGTCAGCTTTAAGAATCTAGAGGAGCTGGGGTACTTTGTGGCCATCTACGACAACAGCTATCTTCACCAGCAGCTGAGCACCATTCTGGCCAGCGAAAAGCAGTTTGCCATTGTGTTCGACGCATACGGCTCCCTGATTGTCCACAACTACACCGACAACGACACCATGAACTTCATCTTGGAGCAGGTGGATTTTTCCACCATGGAAAACAGCCAGATCGTCAAAATTCCCGAGCTGGGCAAAACCATTGTGGCCCAGTACATCAGCCCCTATAACAACTGGAGGCTGGTGCTGGCGGTCTCCCTCAAGGAGATCACCCAGTTTTCCGATCTGCTGCTGCTGATCATTTTGGTGATCGGATGCTTTGGGCTGCTGTTCGGCATCATTGCCCAGTTTGTCAACTCCCGCCACATCATCAAGCCCCTGAACCACATGGTCAATGTGGTGAACAAGGTGGAGCAGGGAGACTATAGCCAGAGACTGGGCCCCCAGCAGAGCGAGGAGATGGAAATTCTGGCCAGCTCCTTCAACCAGCTGATTAAAACTACCGACAATCTGATTAACCAGGTGCTGCGCCACGAAATCAAATACCGGGATATGCAGCTGGAGGCCATGCAGGCCCAAATTCGCCCCCACATCCTCTACAACACCTTGGAGTGCATCAACTGGCTGGCAGAGTTTGGCCGCAAGGAGGACATCCGCAAGGTGACCATCGCGTTTTCCAACATCATGCAGTCCCTTGCCAAGGGAGAAAAGTTTATCACCGTGCGGGAGGAGCTTTCCTACACCGAGGACTTCCTGGCCATCTACAAGATTCTGCTGGAGGATAAATTCAGCTACACCATCCACTCCCAAAGCCTTGTCAGCGATGATGTCATCATCCCCCGCCTGACTATCCAGCCGCTGGTGGAAAACGCAGTGCTTCACGGCATTAAAAAAAGCAGGGAAAAGGGCAAGGTGACGGTGAGTCTGGTGTCCACACCCGAGGGGATTCTCATCTCGGTCATCGACGACGGAGTGGGGATGGAGGACAGCGTGGTAAAGAGAATCAACCACTACGCCGAACTCCCTGACGAGAGCCTGACCACCAACTTTGGCATGGGGCTGCGCAACGTCATCGACAGGTTGTGGCTGGTCTATCAGGGAAAATCAAGATTTTCCGTCACCAGCAGTCCGGGGTGGGGAACCACCATCGACGTCTTTATTCCACTGAAGGAGAGTGAACATGAGCTATTCCGTCCTGATTCTGGATGACGAGCCCCTGATTGTCAGCGGGATTTCCAAAAGCATCCAGTGGGAAGCAGAACACTGTCGGCTGATTGCCACCGCCGGGGACGGCCTCAAGGGCAGGGAGCTGATGGATCGATACAAGCCGGATATTTTGATTTCTGACATTATCATGCCGGGATGTTCCGGGCTGGAGCTGGCAGAGCACTGCCGCAAGCACCACTATAAGACCAAGATTATCATCCTGTCGGCCTATAGCGACTTTCACTACGCACAAAAGGCCATCAGCTACAAGGTTTCCGAATACATCGTCAAGCCCATTGATTTTGATAAGCTGCTGCAGTCCCTGCGCAAGGTGGTGCAGGAGCTGGAAACTGAGCGAAAAAACAGGGCCCCGGAGCCTGCAGCCTCCCCCCGCCTGACCCATCCGTCGGTGCAGATGCTCTTTGACATTGCCCGCCATGGGGACAAGGCCCTGGAGCAGCAGGGAGTGGGTAAAACTTCCGTTTCCATCCGGCCGGGAGTGGTGCTTTCCGCCCAGTTTTATAACATCAACTGCGAGATGGGGGACAACTTTTTGCCCCTGATGCAGGCTCCTTTCATCACCAGCTTTCAGGACGCAGGCTACACGCTGGTGAGGGGAAGCTCCGACCATCAGCTGCTGTTCCTCTGCGACCTTCCCCAGAGGATCGACTTTAAAACAGGGCGGCAGCGGATCATAAAGCACCTTGGCCAAGTGGTGGAAGGCCTTGGCTCCTCCGACCTTGTTTGCGTGGCGGCGGTAAGCGGCGTCTACAAAGACCCTCAAAGCCTCCACAAAGCCTATCGGGAAAACCAAAGCATCATCGAGGAAAGCTATTTTGAAAGCCGCTCTATCGTTTTGTCCACCACAAACATGCAGGCCGATGGGAAAAACGACTCGGCCCTCAACATCAACAACATTGTCTATCAGCTTTCCAACGGAAACGAAAGCCAGCTCCGGGAAGATTACCGCCAACTTTGCGACAGCCTGGCTGCTTTGCGCAACTGGGAGTTTGCCAAGCATGCCTTTCGGGAGCTGCATTGGCAGGCCACCAATCTGGCCTCTCAGGCGGGGATGATCAAAAAGCCGGACTTAAAGCAGGAGCGGATCAACGAGAACTTTTTTGCCGACCAAAAGAAGGTGCTGGACTACCTGCTGGAAATCTGCAGCTTTTTATCCTCCGGGGAAAACCTCATCGGCAGGCTGAGCATTCTCATCGAAAACAACTACCACGACCCTGATTTTGGCCTAGCGCAGGCGGCGGAAAGCCTGCAGCTGTCCGGGTCCTATCTGAGCCGCCTGTTTAAAGAGAAGATGAACAAAAACTTCATCGACTACCTGATGGAGCTGCGGTTGGAGCGGGCCAAGGACCTGCTGCAAAACACCAACCTGAAAATTGAAAAGGTTGCCAACAAGGTAGGGTTTGTCAACCACAACTACTTTGGACAGGTGTTTAAACGGCTGACAGGGCTGACTCCCAGACAGTACCGCCAACAGTATTCGGCGGGGAAGCCGCCCAAGCTCCCGTAGCTTTGAGAGCAGCACAAAAGTGTGTAACTCATCCAATCAAAACAAAAAATTATAGGGGATAGTAAAAATATTAGCATTTTTTTAGGGGTTACATTTTATATAATGAAATTGCACGAGGAAAGGAACCCCTTTTCCTCAACTGCCACTGAATAAAAGAAGGAGAAGCGTGTGAAATGAAAAAAATTCTAAGCCTTACGCTGGTTTTCACTCTGATTCTTGCTATGAGTGTAGGTTGCAGTTCCGGCAATGCCCCCTCTCAGGCGGGTAGTGATGGGTCGGCACACGAATCATCCCCGGCCGGTAGCGCAGAAAGCAGTGCAGAACCCGGCGAAAAAGTAGTGCTGGATATGCTTTGGTTTGCCGACGGCGCAGAAACAGAAGCCATGCAGCACATCATCGATGATTATCAGGCTCTCAATCCCAACGTGCAAATCAACCTGCTGGAGGTTCCCTACGATGAGATGACCAACAAAATCATGATGTCTGTGGTGGGGGGAGAGCCTCCCGCACTGGCCAGAACCACCGAGAGCATCCTGAGCGCCTGCTACGATGCCACTTTGGACCTTGCCGAGTATGTGGATGATATTGACGGGGTGCTGGCTCAGTTCATGCCCTCCATCCACAACTACTTTGTCATCAACGACAAGGTGACCGCTCTGCCCACCGACGTGACTGCCAACGGCATGATCTATAATAAAACCGCCTTTGACAAAGCCGGAGTGACCGTGCCCGCCACCCCCGACGACATCTGGACCTGGGATGAGTTTGTCACCGCACTGGAAAAGGTAAAGGCAGACGGTGGCGTACAGTTCGGCATGGTCATCGACAACCCCAGCCACAGATGGTCCACCATGTTGTACCAGTTTGGCGGCCACTTCCTGGGCGAAGACGGCCCCGCCTTCAACAGCCCCGAAACCATTCAGGCTCTCACCTTTACCAAAGAGCTGTTCGACAAGGAAATTGTCCCTAAATCCACCTGGCTGGGTGGCGAGGACCCCAACAACATGTTCCGTTCGGGACAGGTTGCGGTACATCTTTCCGGCAACTGGATGCTGACCAACTACCGGGACAACATCAAGGATTTTGAGTGGGGCGTTACCTACATGCCCAAAGCAAAGAACCGCTCTTCCACTCCCGGGGGCAAGCAGCTGGCTGCCTTTGGAGGCTCCGGCGTGGAGAAGGAAGCCGTAGACTTTATTCTGTACGCAACCTCGCAGGAAGCCAACGCAAAATACTGCGTGGAATCCTTGTTCCTTAGCCCGAGACTGGATAATGCCAAGCTGGACTATCCCTTTGGAAAAGAGCACTTTGAAGTGTTTGCCAACGAGCTGGAGCACACTGTTCCTGACGCCAGCTTTGACTGGGGTTACCCTGATTTTGCAGGAGTTGCCAGAACGCCTCAAAACGAAGGCATGTACGAAATGATCGCAGGCAACATCACCCCGGAAGATCATGCTGCCAACATGGAAAAGGTTCTTGAGGAACTGTATCAGTAAAGACTGTTTCGCGCAACGGGGTATGGGGTGGTTGAATCAATCACCCCATACTTTTTTCAACAGGAAAGGGAGTAGCCGTATTGAAAAAAATAAAAAAGAAAAAGGGTATCACCTCCTTGGAGATGAAGCTTTTTCCCTACCTACTCATTTTGCCCAATCTTTTTATTTTTGCTGCCTTTATTGCGGTGCCCGCTCTGTTTGGCGCCTACTTTTCGCTGAACAAGTGGTCGGGTATGAGCGCGCCTGTGTTTGTCGGGCTGGATAACTATGTGCGGGCCTTTCACGATGTCAAGTTCTGGCAATCCTTTGGCAGAACTCTTGTGTATGTTTTGATCAGCCTGCCCTTTATTATGGGAATCCCTCTGTTCCTCGCCAACCTGATGATCAAAGAAATCCGCGCCAAGGGGATGTTCCGCGCCCTCTTCTACTGGCCCTCCATGATCTCCTACATCATAGTAGGTATCTCCTTTAAATTTATGTTTGGCGACAATACGGGAATCATCAACTACCTGCTCAGTCTGATGGGCAAGGCCAAGGTGGAATGGTTGACCCAAGGAACCACGGCGATGTTTGTAGTGATTCTGGCCACCATCTGGGCCCGCACAGGATTTTATATGGTCACCTACATTTCAGGCCTGCAGAGCATTCCCCTTTCCTACTACGAGGCGGCAGAGGTGGACGGTGCCAGCCCCATTCAGGGGTTCTTCAAGATTACCCTGCCCCTCTTAAAGCCTACCACTTTTTTGGTGCTGATTCTGTCCTTTATCGATCTGTTTAAAGCCTATGGGCTGGTGCTGGCCCTGACCAAAGGGGGGCCAGGCACCTCCACCAAGTTTGTGGTGCAGTATATCTACGAGGCCGCCTTTGACGGCAAGCGGGAAATGGGCTACGCCAGCGCCCTTTCTATGATCCTGCTTGTGGTGATGGCCACCTTTACCCTGCTGCAATTTAAGGCAAACAAAGGAGGGGAAATCGAATGAACATGAAGACGAGAAGTAACTGGCTCACTTATACGGTGGTCATCTTTCTAGCGGCCTTGTTCCTCTTCCCCATTTTTTGGATTGTCCTCTCCTCTTTTAAAAGCGGGTCGGAGATGTTTCGATTTCCCCCTACCTTTCTGCCGGAAAAATTCACTCTGGACAATTACCGCAACGCTTTTCAAAAAGGTAACTTTGGCCGGTACTTCTTCAACAGCGCACTGGTTTCGGTGCTGTCCACCATTTTGACGGTGATCATCAACACCATGGCAGGGTACGCCTTTGCCAAGTATAAATTTAAAGGCAGCAATGTTCTGTTCATCTTCTTTATCGCCACCTTGATGCTGCCGCTGGAAGTGCTGATGATCCCCATCTTCCACGTAGTGAAGTTCTTTAAAATGTACAACACCTTTGCGGGAATCATCATCCCCCCGGCGGCAACACCCACCGGAGTCTTTTTGCTGCGGCAGTATTTCCTCAGCGTCCCCAACGAGCTGATTGAATCCGCCCGGGTGGACGGTGCCAGCGAGACACGGATTTTCTTTTCTATCATGCTGCCCATTGCAAAGCCTGCTATGAGTGTCCTTGCCATCTTCTCCTTTATGTGGCGCTGGAACGACTTCATGTGGCCCCTGCTGGTGATCCGGGATGTTGACAAGTATACGGTTCAGCTGGCTCTTGCCAACTTCAGCGGGCAGTTTTCGGTAGACTGGAACAGCCTCATCGCCATGTCGGTGGTGTCGGTGATCCCGGTGCTGATTGTATTCCTGCTGTTCCAAAAGCAGTTTGTGCAGGGCATGGTCACTTCCGGCATGAAGGAATAAGGGGGAGAAGATATGTTGACGTGCAGCCAGTTTGCCAGCATCAGCAGAAAAGATGGCTACTATGAGATCATCACCAACAACGCAGGTCTTCGCCTTTGGTTTTTAACCGACGACATCATTCGAATCCGTGCCTCCTTTGACCACCAGTTTCAGGAGGGCTCCTATATCCTCACCAAAACTGCGTGGGAGGACAGCCTCGACGGCTTTTTGGGCAAGGAGCGGGTGCGGATAGAGCCTATTACACCTCGGATGGAGGAAACTGACGGTAAGATTGTGTTTTCTACCCAAACCCTGCGGCTGGAGCTTGGCAAGAACCCCTTGGCCTTTCAGCTCCTCACCAAGGAAGGGGAGCTGCTCTACTCCGATCTGCCGGGCCGGGCCTTTCAGCAGGACCATTTGGGCCGGGTGTATCACTATAACCGCTATGCCCCTGAGGATTTTTACTACGGCTTTGGAGAAAAAGCCGGCGATATCAGCAAAAACAACCGCTATCTGCGGTTCAGCCCCAAAGACAACATCGGATACGACCCCATTCACGGCGACCCCCTGTACAAGCACATTCCCATGTACATCAAGCTGGACAGCCGCAGCAAAAAGGCGGCGGGGATCTTCTACCACAACACCTATGAGGCAGCCATCTCTCTGGGCGGGGAGATCAGCGGGTACTGGCCCCGGTACAGCTACTACACCGCTGATAGTGGCGACATCGACTTTTTCCTGCTGGGGGGCCCCAAGATCAGCGATGTGGTCAAGCAGTACACCTCCCTGACCGGAACCACTGTCATGCAGCCCAAGCAGACTCTGGGCTACCTTGGTTCCACCATGTACTATGTGGAGCTCCCGGAGCACTGTGACCGGGAAATTCTCAGCTTTGTAGACAAGGCAAAACAGGAGGACATTCCTCTGGATGGCTTTATGCTCTCCTCCGGTTTTACCTCCGATGAGAACAACAAGCGCAATGTCTTTACCTGGAACGAAAGGCGCTTTCCCTCCCCGGAAGATTTCTTTGCCCAGATGAACAGCCGGGGCGTGATGGTGGTTCCCAACATCAAACCGGGGGTACTCAAAACCCACCCACGGTATGAATATTACGAGAAAAACGACTGTTTTATCAAAGATGAGCAGGGACAGACCCAGCCTGCCCAGTGGTGGGGAGGAACGGGAGCCTACTTTGACTTTACAAACCCCGCCGCCCGGAACATCTGGGTGGAGGAGCTCAGGGAGCAGATTATCCAAAAAGGCACCGTCGCCATCTGGAACGACAACTGCGAATACGACGGCATCGATAACCGCAGGGCCCTCTGCCACTACGAGGGGCAAGCCGGAACCCACGGCCAATTAAAGCCGGTGCAGTCCACCCTGATGTCCAAGCTCTCCCACATAGCGGTGGAAGAGGAGGACCCAAACATCCGGCCCTTTGTGGTCTGTCGCTCGGGCAGCAGCGGCATTCAGCGCTACGCTCAGGTGTGGTCCGGGGACAACTACACCAGTTATGAAAGTCTTCAGTACAACATTGCCACCCTGCTGGGGCTGGGGCTTTCCGGGGTTGCCAACTGTGGCTCCGACATTGCCGGGTTTGCAGGCCCCGCCCCCGAGGAGGAGCTGTTGGTGCGCTGGGTGCAGCACGGAGTGTTCCAGCCGCGGTTTTCCATCCATTCGGCCAGCAACGACAACACCGTCACCGAGCCCTGGATGTACAGCGGCAGCACAAAGTATATTCGGGATGCCATTAAGCTGCGCTACTCTCTGGTCCCTTACCTCTACTCCCTGCTGTGGGAGGCCCACACACAGGGGACCCCCATCATGCGCCCCACCTTCTACGAGTTTCAGGAGGATGAAGCCTGCTACACCCAGGGAGTTGACTTTCTGCTGGGCGGCAGTCTTCTGGTGGCCACGGTGGTGGAAAAGGGCCAGACCATCCGCAGCGTCTACCTGCCAAAGGGCAGCAACTGGTACAACTTCTATACCCGGGAAAAACACGCCGGGGGCTCCACCCTCCATCTGCCGGTGGACATGAGCAGCATCCCCCTCTTTATCCGGACAGGAGCCATCCTCCCCCTAGCCGACGGATTAAATTCCATCCGTCAGGAGGAAGTCAAGACCCTTCGGCTGCTGATTGCCCCGGATGTCCCCGCCACCTTTGACCTTTATGACGACGACGGAGTTACCCGAAACTACGAACAAGGGGAGTACCTGCTTAACCGGGTGACGGTCACCCCCGGCGAGAGGATTCGGGTGGGCTTCCAGAAGAGTGGTAGCTACCAAAGCCCGGTGGAAACCATGCTGCTGGATGTCATTCAACGGGAGAAGGGGCCCTTCTGGGTGTCGGTGGACGGTAAGAAGATTCCCCAGTTCCTGCACCGGGAAAAGTGGCAGCAGGCCCACGAGGGCTGGTATTACAGCCACAGTAAAAAGTCGGTGCAGGTGAAGTACGGGGAAATCAAAGGGGATTATGAGGTGATCATCAGCTTTGAGCAGTTCGACCTCATTGGCATCGACCCCACCTGACGCAATGTAATGCTAAAAAAACCGCTCCGGGAACAGTTTTGTCAACTGAACCCGGAGCGGTTTAGAATGCTTTTTAAAGCTTACCTAGCGGCCAATGGCGTCCAGCAACTGCCGTTTGGCCTGCAAAAACTCCTGACTCACGGCAAAGTCTGCCGGGCGGGGACGGGGAGCGGAGATGGCAAGCTGGGTTTGAATCTCTCCCGGTATCCCGGTCATCACATAAATGCGATCCGAAAGGGTGAGGGCTTCGTCCATGTCATGGGTGATAAACAGGGTGGTCAGCCCCATCTGGGCGGAAACATCCAAATACCAGCGGTGGAGCTCGCTTTTGGTCAGAGCGTCCAGAGCGGAAAAAGGCTCGTCCAGCAAAATCACCCGGTTGCCTGAGAAGTGGGTGCGCAGCAAAGCCGCCCGCTGCCGCATCCCTCCGGAAAGCTGGTGAGGGTACTTGTTCTCGCTGCCGGAAAGGCCAAAGCGCTCCATCAGCTCTGTCGCCTGCTCTCGGGCCTTGGACTTCTTCATCCCCTTGAGGATGAGGGGTAGGCTGACGTTATCCAGGGTGGTCTTAAAGGGGAGGAGCAAATCCTTTTGGAGCATATAGCCCACCCGTCCCGCCACTCCGGTGATGTCCTCGCCCTTTAACAGAACCCGGCCGGAATCGGGGCGATCCACCCCCGCCAGAATGCTCATAAGGGTAGTTTTGCCCACCCCGCTGGCCCCCAGCAGCCCTACCAGCTCCCCTTGAGCAAGGGTGAGGGTGATGTCCCGGATGACAGGCTGTCCCTGATAGCTCTTGTTGACTTGTTCACATCGAAACAGACTCATATTCCACCGTCAATTCTATGAATGGGGGCGGGGGAGCCAGATGGCAGATTCCCGCCCAATATTCCTATTGGGGCAAAAACTCGTTGGTAAAGCCCTCGGTTCCCAGATCCCGCTCCAGCAGACTGCGCTCATACATCCAGTCATAGAAGCGGCTCCAGCGCTGGGGATCAATTTCGCCCCACCGGGAAACCTCCGCCTTGTACTGACCGGACAGCCACTTCTGGCTTTCCAGGACCAAATCCTCGCTTAGCTCAGGGGCGTGCTTGAGGAGAATTTCGGCCGCTTCCTCGGGGTTTTCGATGGCGAACTCGTAGCCCTTGCGGGTGGCGTTTAAAAAGGCCTTGACCTTGTCGGGATGCTCCTCCATCCAGGCGTTACCTGCCACCAGAACGGGGGAGTAGAAATCAAAGACAGGGTCGCAGTCAGTGAGGAAGAGGAAGCTGGAATCCAGCCCGGCCACCTGTGTGGCGGTTCCGTCCCAGGCGTAGTAGACCCAGATGGAGTCCACCCCGGTTTGCAGGGCGGAAACGGCGTCGGTGACCTCGTCGTAGATGATGTCCACTTCCTCCAGCTTGCCCCCGTCCTGCTCCACAATGTAGCGGACGGTTTCGGTCACCACCGGGGTGCTCCAGGCCGCAAAGCTTTTGCCACAGAGGTCGGCGGCGGAGTGGATCCCCGTCTCCTTGAGAGACACAATGCCGGAGGTGTTGTGCTGTACTATGGCGGCAACGGCGGTTACCGGCAGGGGATTGGCGGCGGCAATGGCAGGGCCCATGGATTCCTGAAAGTCCACCGCAACCTCGGCGCCGCCTGCGGCCACCAGAGCCAAAGCGGAGGATTCGGGGGGCTGCATAATCTCAACGGCAAGGCCTTCTTCCCCGTACCAGCCCTTTTCCAGAGCCACGTACATACCGGTGTGGTTGGTGTTGGGGGTCCAGTCCAGAACCACCCGCACCTGAGAGGGAGCTTCCTGCTTCTGGGAGCATCCCGTGATCCCCAGCATCAGCAAGGCAATCATCCATACAGCAATGAATTTTTTCATAAATTAGGATTCCTTTCCATCCCCCTGTCTTGCCCAGGGGGTCATCTTTTTTTCCAGCCATGCGGTGAGGCGCATCAGCAGGATACTTAGCCCACTGACAAAGAAGATGATGGCGAACATCTTGTCAAAGGCGTAGCTTTTCCGTACCCGGGTCATGTAGACTCCAAGGCCGGAGGAACCTCCCAGCCATTCGGCGATGACCGCCCCCACAATGGCGTAGCTGACGGCGATCCGCAGCCCCGAAAACAGACGGGGCAGGGCTCCCGGTAGCTTGAGATGGAGGAAGATCTGGCTCTCTCTTGCTCCCATAGAGCGCAGCAATACAATGGCGTCGGGGTCGGCTTCCCGAAAACCGTCCAGCAGTCCCACCGCCACCGGGAAGAAGCAGACCAAAAACACCAGTACAATTTTAGGAGCAGCACCGTATCCCATCCAGAGGACCAGCAAGGGGGCCAGAGCCACCGTGGGAACCGTCTGGGTGATGAGCATAATGGGGTAAAGGGCCCGATAGAGGTAGTTGCTGCGGTCCATCAACACGGCCAGCATAAAGGCTCCCGCTACCCCGAGGGAAAGGCCGGCAAAGGCTTCGGTCAGAGAGACAACGGCGTGCCCCATAATGGGGACAAAATCCGCGGCAAAAGCCCGTACCACACTGACAGGGGAGGGCAGTAGAAAAGGCGGAACCAACTCCAAAGAGCAGACCAACTGCCACACCGCCAGCAACATCAGCAGCAAACTCAGGGACGAGGCTTTACTTTTGATGTTTTGAAACTTTTTTATCAATAGACCACACCCCCTCGGCGGGGTTGAAGAACACCTTCAGGTAGGTGGAAACGCTGGGAGCGCCTTGCTGAATGCAGATGAGCTGGCACTCCTTGGCCAGATCCCACAGGGCGTCAAAATCGCCCTCTATGGTGGTTTCGAAGGGGCCTACGGTGTAAGACATGCCGCTCCCTTTAATATGGGCGATGACGGCGTCCACCACGCGGATGACCTCTTCTCCCTCCACTTGGGGCAAAACCTGAATGGCGATACTTGCTTGAGGCTGTTTCATCACAAACTCCTTTCCCAAACAAAACAAAAAACCGCACGTTATGCTACCGTGCGGGTAATCGGGCGGGCCTTATGTTGCTTCCAATCCCTCCGCCGGCATTACCCGGATCAGGTTCAAGGGTTACAGTCCTCGGTTAGACCGCTCTCAGCCGGAACCATCCAGCACCCCGTTTTGCTTGTTCATATTTGCAATTGCAGTATCATTATAACTCACCGGGGTAAAATGTCAAGAGTGTGTTGACAAACCTACCTGCCAAGTCTATAATAAGGGTACAAATAAATAGTCTGTTTCAGGGCGAGGTGCAAGTCCTCACCGGCGGTGAAGAGCCTTTTATGGCTACAAGTCCGCGAGCCGACAGTGGCAGACAGGGTTAAAATCCCTGACCGACGGTATAGTCCGGATGAAAGAAACATGCTGTCTTTGCGACGGTATCATGCGCCCGGGGCCTTAGGCTCTCGGGCGTTTTTAGCATGAAACGGGCTAAAACATGAAGGAGGAACTCTGTATGTACGCCCAAACCGCAACTTTGCACAAAACCCGCAAGCTTACCATGCTGGCCGCCATGAGCACCATTGCCTATGTGCTGATGGTGGTGGGACGCATTCCCATGGTAATGTTCCTGAAATACGACCCCAAGGACATTGTCATCACCTTTGCGGGCTTTTTGTTCGGGCCGCTGTCTGCCATGACCATCTCTCTGGTGGTTTCTCTGGTGGAGATGTTTACCGTCAGCGATACCGGCATCATCGGCTTTGTGATGAACGTGCTATCCACCTGTGCCTTTGCCTGTACCGCCGCCGTCTTTTACAAAAAGAAGCAGACCCTGCCCAGTGCCGTGGCGGGGCTTGTCACCGGTATCCTGCTGATGACGGCTGTGATGCTTCTGTGGAACTACCTGATCACCCCCTTTTATCTGGGGGTTCCCCGCAGCGATGTAGTGGCCCTGCTGTTGCCGGCCTTCCTCCCCTTTAATTTGGTGAAAGGGGGGCTCAACGCCACCCTCACCCTGCTTCTGTACAAGCCTTTGGTTCGGGCTCTGCGGGCGGCCTGTCTGCTCCCGCCACGGGAAGAAGAAGGTGCTGCCTGTGCCTCCAGACCCTTGAGTCTTGGCGTTATGCTCACCGCCGGGGTGGTATTCCTCACCTGTGTGCTGGTGATTCTGGTGTTTCAGGGGATTCTTTAACCCCCATGCCCGGCCGGTGATCCTTTCGATTTCCGGCCGGGAAATTTCTGTCTTGCCGCGTTATTGACAGACTTCGACAAAGCTGTTATAATGTCCTCACAATTGCATATGCCTTATCGAGAGTGACGGAGGGAACAGGCCCGATGAAGTCCGGCAACCTGCCATGGGGGCGAGGTGCTAAATCCTGCGGTGTACATCACCGGAAGATGAGGAAGATGAGCTGAACACGGGCCCGGTCTTCCGGAGCCCTTTTTTGATTGAAAGGAGATGTTTTCATGAGCAAGTTTTTGTTTACGTCCGAATCCGTTACCGAGGGACATCCTGATAAAATTTGCGACCAGATTTCCGATGCCGTACTGGATTTTATCATCAGTCAGGACCCTACCGCCCGTGTGGCCTGCGAAACGGTGACCACTACAGGCCTTGTGCTGATTACCGGGGAAATTTCCACCGATTGCTACGTGGACATCCCTAAAATTGCCCGGCAGGTGATCAAGGAGATCGGCTACAACAACGCCGAATATGGCTTTGACGGGGACAGCTGCGCTGTTCTTTCCGCCATCGATGAGCAGAGCGGCGACATCGCCATGGGTGTCAATAACGCCTTGGAAAACCGCACCGGTGAAGCCGCCGAGAGCTTGGGCGGTGCAGGGGATCAGGGGATGATGTTTGGTTACGCCTGTGACGAGACTCCCGAGCTAATGCCTATGGCCATTTCTCTAGCCCATAAGCTGGCCATGCAAATGACCAAGGTTCGCAAGGATGGAACCCTGCCCTATCTGCGCCCTGACGGCAAAACACAGGTCACCGTGGAGTACGAGGACGGCAAGCCGGTCCGGGTGGATACGGTGGTTCTTTCCAGCCAGCATGCGGAGGATGTTTCTCTGGAGCAGATTCGGCAGGACCTGATCCAATACGTGGCGGAGCCCATTATCCCTGTAGAGTTGCTGAAGGATACCCGCTATCTGGTCAACCCCACCGGACGCTTTGTCATCGGTGGGCCCCACGGGGACAGCGGCCTGACCGGGCGCAAAATCATCGTGGACACCTATGGCGGCTACGGCCGTCACGGTGGCGGCTGCTTCTCCGGCAAGGACCCCACCAAGGTGGACCGTTCCGCCGCCTACGCCGCCCGTTACGCCGCCAAGAACATTGTGGCGGCAGGCCTTGCCTCCCGCTGCGAGGTGCAGCTGGCCTATGCCATTGGCGTAGCTCAGCCGGTGTCCGTCAACGTCAACACCTTTGAGACGGGGAAATACTCCGATGAAGCTCTGGCCAAGGCCATTCGCAAGGTGTTCGACTTCACCCCCAACGCCATCATCCGCAATCTGGACCTGCGCCGGCCCATCTACCGGCAGCTGGCTGCCTATGGCCACATGGGCCGGGAGGATTTGCAGGTGGCTTGGGAGCGCACCGACAAGGTGGAAGAGTTGCTCAAGGCTCTCGCGTAATCTCTGAAAATTAAAGTCTTGGGGCTACTATCGGCCTGCAAAAAGCCACACCTCCCCGGAGGTGTGGCTTTTGTGTGTTTTAGAAAATGCCTTCACCGGGAAGATGGATGGAGATAACCGAGGGCGCTGGATGCATACAACTGGGCTCCCAAGGGCAAAGCAGCCGGATCGACCCGGAACTTGGGGCTGTGCCAAGGAAAGCTGCAACCAGCCTCCTCGTTTCCTGTACCCAGCCAATACAAAAAGCTGGGAACAGCATCGGCAAACACCGAAAAATCCTCTCCGCCAGTGCTGGGCCTTGGGTCAGCCACCTTCCCGCCCAGACGGTTGACCGTTTCTAAGGCCAGGAAATAGAGCAGATCGCTGTTGATGGTGGGCATCAGATCATAGCGGTATTCCAGCTCCCCCTTACAGCCGTGGGCCTGAGCGATGCTCTCCACAATCAGGCGAATGTTCTCCTCTGCCATTTGGCAGAGCTTGGGGTCCAGAGCCCGCACCGTTCCCACCATCCACACCTCCCCGGGGATGATGTTGGGCCGCATTTCCTCCCCTCCCCGGATGCTGCAAACCGACACCACCATGGTGTCCTGCGCATCGGTAAGGCGGCTGACCACTGTCTGCAGGGAGGTGATGACGGCAGCGGTGCAGACCACCGGGTCTCGGGTTAGATGGGGGAGCCCTCCATGGCCGCCCCGCCCCTGAATGCGAATGGTAAAGTTGTTGACCGCCGCCATCATGACTCCCTGCTTGACCGCCACCGTACCCACCGGCAACCCCGGGTAGCAGTGGAGCCCAAAAACAGCGTCCACCTTGGGATGTTCCAGTACGCCATGCTCTACCATTGCGGCAGCACCGGTAAAGATTTCCTCTGCCGGCTGAAAGATAAATTTGACGCTTCCGGCTATCTGCTCCCGCAAATCCGTCAGGATGTGGGCTGCTCCCAACAGGCAGGCCATGTGGAGATCGTGACCGCAAGCATGCATCCTCCCCGGCGTTTGGGAGGGGAAGGGGCAGCCGCTCTCCTCCCAAATAGGAAGAGCGTCTATATCCGCCCGCAGAGCGATGCAAGGCCCGTCCTTCTTCCCCTGGAGGATTCCGGCTACTCCGGAGTCCATTCCCAGGGGCTGGATTTCAATTCCCCAGCCGGTCAGCTGCTTCATGATGTAACGGCTGGTTTCCACCTCCTGCCCGCTCAGCTCCGGGCGGGTATGAAAGTGCCGGTAATGCTCCAGAATTTCCGGCTGATACCGGACCACTGCCTCTTTCACGGATTTTATCAGTGTATTCATGCCATCTCTCCCCCTGTGATTCTGCCTTTATCTTAACATTCCCCGCTGGTGTTGGCAACCGCCGGAAGCGGGATGCTTTTCGCCGATTTTGCTTGCAATTCCCTTCCCGATGGGATACACTAGAATCTGTTATCATCCAAGAAAGTGGCGCCGGCTTTTGCCCTTGCCGCAACGCCTGTGGGGGCGAGCCTGCCTGTCATGACGGGGAGCCCTGCCCGCATAGGATGGATGCAGGAGGTGTTGAGATGGATATTGTTGTATTGGCCGGCGGCCTGAGTCCGGAGCGGGATGTCTCCCTTGCATCCGGCAGTTTGATTGCCAATGCTCTGATTCAAAACGGCCACAGGGTACTGCTGATCGACCTTTATTCCGGGCTGGAGGACGCCCGCAATTTTGAAGAAGCCTACGGGAAGTACCGGGTGGAGGAGTACCGCTATACCGTTCCCGCCCAGGAACCGGACCTTGCCCAAATCAAGGCGGATCACGGTAACCGTCAGGAGCTCATCGGCCCCGGGGTGCTGGAGGTCTGCAAAACCGCCGATGTTGCCTTTTTGGCGCTCCATGGCTCCATTGGAGAGAACGGGCAGCTTCAGGCGGTACTGGATATTCACGCCGTGCGCTATACCGGGTCGGGGTATACCGGCAGCCTGCTTGCCATGAACAAGCTGGTTTCTAAGGAGCTGATGCGCCAAAACGGCCTGCCCACCCCCGATTGGGTCACCGTCCGGCCGGGAGAAACCATGGAGCCACCCTTTTTGCCCTGTGTCATCAAGCCCGCCAGCAACGGCTCCAGCATTGGGGTTTCCATTGTCACATCGGCGGAAACCTTTGATCAGGCTCTTGCCTACGCCCGGGCCTACGAGGATGAGCTGCTCATCGAAAAGCAGGTGGTGGGCCGGGAGTTTTCCGTGGGAGTGCTGGATGGGCAGGCCCTTCCCGCCATTGAGATCATTCCCCGGGAGGGCTTTTACGACTACAAAAACAAGTACCAGCAGGGGATGACCCACGAGGTCTGCCCTGCCGATATTCCGGAGGAGCTTTCCCGCCGCTTGCAGGAAACGGCTCTGGCCGTTCACAAGGTGCTGCGTCTGGGGGCTTATTCCCGGGTGGATTTGATGGTGGAGGGGCAGGACATCTATTGCCTGGAGGCCAACACTCTGCCCGGTATGACTCCCACCTCTCTGCTGCCTCAGGAAGCGGCGGCCATCGGCATT